>JAQWRG010000008.1 GCA_029243855.1 Flavobacteriales bacterium
TATTGAAAAGCCTATAGGACTTTCGAAAGCAAAATGTGAACAAGTTATTTTTAAAGCCCTTCAAAAGCACAAACAAGTTTTTGCCGTGATGCAAAACAGGTATTCTCCACCTAGTATGTGGTTGAAAGATTTGATTGAAAATAAAACCTTAGGAGATATTTTCATGGTGCAGGTCAATTGCTACTGGAATAGAGACGATAGATATTATAAAAAAGGCGGTTGGAAAGGAACTTCTGATTTAGATGGAGGGACATTATTTACTCAGTTTTCACATTTTATAGACATTATGTATTGGTTGTTTGGAGATGTTGAAAATATTCAAGGAAAATTCAATGATTTTACACATAAAGATTCAACAGATTTTGAAGATTCTGGCTTTGTTTCTTTTGATTTTCAAGATGGAGGAATGGGTTGCTTAAATTATTCTACAGCTGTTTGGAATACGAATTTAGAAAGTAGTATGACCATTATTGGGAGCAAAGGAAGTGTAAAAGTTGGAGGACAGTACATGAATGAAATAGAGTATTGCAACATAGAGAATTATGAAATGCCAGAGCTAGCACCATCTAATCCTCCTAACGATTATGGTCCTTATAAAGGAAGTGCAGCAAACCATCATTACATCATAGAAAATGTTGTAGATACTTTAAAAGATAGAAATGTGGCTACTACCAATGCTTTAGAAGGCTTAAAAGTAGTTGAGATTATTGAAAAAATATATCAAATAAGAGACAAACAATTAAAATGAAAATTTACGATCAATTAGTTGAACAAAAAGCTGAATTAGCAGTTATAGGTTTAGGTTATGTAGGGTTACCAATTGCCCTAGAATTTGCTAGAAAAATAAAAGTAATAGGTTTTGATATTAATCCATCAAGAGTTGAAATGATGCAGAATAATATTGATCCAAGCAACGAATTAGTTGCTAGTGATTTTGAAGGTTGCAACATAGAATTCACAAATAATTTAGAAGATCTTAAAAATGTAAAGTTTTTTGTAGTTGCTGTTCCAACCCCAATAGATCAAAGTAAAGAACCTAACATTAAACCTTTATTGTCGGCTAGTAAAACAGTTGGTCAAGTTCTAAAGAAAGGAGATTATGTTGTATATGAATCAACGGTATATCCTGGATGCACTGAAGAAGATTGCGTTCCTGTATTAGAGAAAGAAAGTGGGCTGATTTTCAATCAAGATTTTAAAGTTGGTTATTCTCCAGAAAGAATTAACCCAGGAGATAAAGAACATACGCTTTCAAGTATTGTGAAAGTTTCCTCTGGATGTGATGCGGAATCTGCTGAAGAAATTGCTAAAACTTATGAGTTAGTAGTAGCAGCAGGCGTTCATAGAGCTTCTTCTATTAAAGTTGCAGAAGCAGCTAAAATTATTGAGAATACTCAAAGAGATGTAAATATTGCTTTGATAAATGAATTGTCCATGATTTTTAATAAAATGGATATTAATACCTATGAAGTTTTAGAAGCAGCAGGAACAAAATGGAATTTTTTAAAATTCCAACCAGGTTTAGTAGGCGGCCATTGCATTGGAGTTGATCCATATTACTTAACCCATAAAGCAAAAGAATTAGGTTACCATGCTAAAATAATAAACTCAGGAAGAGCAGTAAACGATGCCATGGGGGCGCATGTTGGAAGAACAGTTGCTAAAAAAATTATTGCTAGCGGAACTAGCATGATGGATGCTAAGGTTCTAGTTATGGGAGCAACCTTCAAAGAAGATGTTTCGGATATAAGAAATTCTAAAGTCGTAGATGTTATTAATGAATTAAAATCTTTTTCATGTAGAGTTGATGTGGTTGATCCTCACGCTAATTCTAATGAATTAAAAGAAGAATATGGATTCGAATTAGTTGATGAAATGGCTGATCAATACAATGCAGTAATTGTAGCTGTAAATCATCATGAATATTCCATAATGAAAGAACAAGATTTCAAGAAAATCTTATCATCTAATGGGTTATTAGTTGATATCAAAGGCATATTTAGAAATAGAATTAAGGAAACGAATTATTGGACTTTGTAATGAATTTTCAAAAAAAAATATTAGTAACCGGCGGTGCGGGTTTTATTGGTTCACATGTTGTTAGAAGATTGGTAAATAAATACCCAAATTATTTGATTCTTAATGCTGATAAATTAACCTATGCAGGTAATTTGGAAAATTTAATTGATGTTGATCAAAAAGAAAATTATGAATTTATTCAACTGGACATTACCAATGATAAATCAGTAAATAAATTGTTTGAAGTTCATGATTTTGATGGTGTTATTCACTTAGCTGCAGAATCTCATGTAGATAGATCTATTTCAAATCCTGGTGAATTTGTAATGACCAATATAGTCGGAACCCTAAACCTTCTTAATTCTTGTAGATCTCAATGGAATGGTAATTTCAATGATAAGGTGTTTTATCATATATCTACTGATGAGGTATATGGTTCATTAGGTAACGAAGGACTATTTTATGAGACAACTGCTTATGACCCTAGAAGTCCATATTCAGCGTCAAAGGCCAGTTCTGATCACTTGGTAAGAGCTTATTTTCATACTTATGGTATGCCAGTAAAAATATCTAATTGCAGTAATAATTATGGTGCCAATCAATTTCCTGAAAAATTATTACCATTAATGATTAACAACATTAATGAAAATAAGCCGCTTCCAGTTTATGGTAAGGGTGAAAACATTAGGGATTGGTTGTGGGTGGAAGACCATGCTATCGCCATAGACTTAATTTTCCATGAAGGTAAATTAGGAGAGACCTATAATATTGGTGGACATAATGAATGGAAAAACATTGATTTAATTCATTTATTATGTGATACAATGGATAGAAAATTAAATCAAGAAATTGGTACCGCAAGTTCTTTAATTACCTATGTTACTGATAGAGCGGGACACGATATGAGATATGCTATTGATGCATCTAAAATATATAATGAATTAGGTTGGAAACCATCTGTAACTTTTGAAAAAGGGCTTGAAATGACAGTAGATTGGTATTTAAATAATAAAGAATGGCTTTCGAGAGTAACATCTGGAGCTTATCAATCGTATTACGACAAACAGTATCAATCTAAATGATTTGGGATTATTCTCTAACATATTCAAAAAAAAACAACCTTTACTTCCTTTAGCTGATTTAGCTTCTCTAAAAAACGACATTCATTCTCACCTTATTCCTGGGGTTGACGATGGAGCTCATACAATGAGTGATTCGTTGGAAATGCTTAAAGTTTTTCAAGAAAGTGGGTATAAAAAGGTGATTACTACTCCTCATATAATGAGTGATTATTATAGAAACACACCTGAAATTATAAATGCTGGACTTGCTGACTTAAAAAAAGAGATAAAATCAAAAGGTATTGATATTGAAATTGAAGCAGCAGCAGAATACAACGTTGAACCAGATTTTGAAGAAATAATTAAAAACGACAACGTCTTAACTTTTGGTGGTAGTAATAAATACGTTTTAATTGAACTTTCTTTTTTTAGTGAACCTAAAAGATTAAATGAAACCATTTGGGCCTTAAACAATAAAGGTTATTCTCCAGTTTTAGCACACGTTGAGAGGTATGAATATTGGCACAATGATTTAGATAAAATTACTGAAATGATGAATAGGGGTGTTAAACTTCAATTAAACATTGGTTCATTAACAGGTGCTTATGGACCAGGAATAAAAAAAGTTGCCAATTGGTTGGTTGATGAGAAAATTGTTGATTTAGTTGGAACAGATTGTCACCATTTGAAACACCTTGATTTGCTTCAATTAGCAAGGAAGTTGCCTAAATTTCATGAATTAATTGCTCAAGAGCAACTGCTTAATTCTACACTTTAATTATACTTCAAAGCTAGCGCTTGATGTAGGGATTGCTCGATCAACTTTTTTGAATAAACCTTGTAAAACTTTTCCAGGACCAACTTCAATTATTTCCAACTCATTATTGTGAAGCATGTTTTTCATTGTTTGTGTCCATTTAACTGGTGCAGTCAATTGAGCTATTAAGTTTTGTTGAATATCAGAAGGGTTTGAAACAGCGCTTGCAGTCACATTTTGATAAACAGGGCATGAAGGATTGTTAAAGGTTGCAGCTGCAATAGCATCTTGAAGTTCTTTTCTAGCTGGCTCCATTAATGGAGAGTGAAATGCCCCTCCAACAGGCAGTTTAAGTGCTCTCCTAGCTCCAGCTTCAGTCAGTGCTTCACAAGCTTTATCAATTGCCTCAACTTCACCAGAAATAACCAATTGGCCAGGACAGTTGTAGTTCGCTGCCACTACAACTCCTTCTGTATTTTCACAGATACCTTCAACAACATTATCATCAAGACCAATTATTGCAGCCATTGTTGATGGGTTTTGTTCACAAGCTTTTTGCATGGCTAAGGCTCTTGCATGCACAAGTTCTAGCCCACTTTCAATGGTTAAACAGTTGTTGGCAACAAGTTCTGAAAGTTCACCGAGAGAATGACCGGCTACCATGTCAGGTTGAAAGGAGTCGCCTAAGCATTTTGCTAAAATTACTGAGTGTAAAAATACAGCGGGCTGAGTTACTTTAGTTTGTTTTAATTTTTCGTCTGTTCCGCCAAACATAATGTCAGTAATAGAAAAACCAAGAATTTCATTTGCTTGTTCAAAAAGATCTTTTGCAACGGTTGAATTATCGTATAAATCTTTTCCCATTCCAGTAAACTGAGCTCCTTGCCCAGGAAACACATATGCTTTCATGTTTTTAAGTTTTAATTTCTGTTGCCTAACAATCTAAGCAACATTAAAAATAAATTGATAAAATCTAAATAAAGGGTAAGAGCTCCCATTATCATAAGTTTTTGACTTGATGCAGTGCCGTGTTCTATCCCAGCACCAATTCTTTTGATTTTTTGGACATCATAAGCTGTAAGACCAGTAAATACCAAAACACCAACTATTGAAATGATGTAATCCAAAGGACCGCTACCAATAAATAAATTTATCACACTTGCAATTACAATACCAATAAGAGCCATAAACAACAAACTCCCCATTTTGGTTAAGTCAGTTTTTGTAGTGTAACCCGCAAATGCCATTATGCCAAAAGTAATGGCACTAATAAAAAACGTACTAACTATAGATGGAGCACTGTACACTAAAAATATGAAACTTAAACTCATCCCTGTCAATAATGAATAGGTCATAAAAACCCCCATTAATTGCAGGACACTTAGTTTTTGAAACCCAAAGCCCATAAGCATCACAAGTCCAAGAGGGGCTAACATAATGATCCAACCAAGCGCATTCATACCACCTGTTTCTGAAAATAAATTATTTACCATTCCAGAACTTGCAAACCAAAAGGCTGTTATCCCAGAAACGATTAATGCAATAAACATCATTGAAAAAACATTGGCAACAAAGTTTTTAGCTAATGCTTTTTGTTCTATAGGTTGTTGAGAGGTAGTTATATTTTCCATTATTTATTAATTTATAGTTCTTCTTTAAGTTGTAGTAAAAAAGCTTTAATCTTTGACATTTTTTGTACAACCATTTGTTGATTTACTACTGCGTTTTTATTTCCTTTAATTTTGTCTTTAGCTCCTTTAAGAGTATAGCCTCTTTCCTTGACTAAAAAGTGAATTAAATGGTAGTTTTTGACATCTTCTTTTGTAAATAATCGATTGCCTTTTTTATTTTTTTTAGGTTGAATAATATCAAATTCTTTATCCCAAAAGCGGATTAGTGAAGTGTTAACTTTAAACATTTCAGCTACTTCTCCGATTGAATAATAAACTTTAGTAAGTTTTGGAATTTCAAATTGATTTTCTTCCATAATGTAAAGCTATGAATTTGGATAATAACTTTTATAAAAAGTATAAGGTAAAAATAACAATTGGTTGTTTATTTACATGGATTGAGTTGGTCGAGAAGAAATTTCAATCACCTTATCGTATTCTTCAGGAGATAAATCATTGAAGAAAAAATTAATTGGGTTAATGGGTTTTTTATTTTTAAGCACTTCATAATGCAAATGTGGACCGGTTGATTGTCCAGTATTGCCTATAAAGCCTATTAAATCTCCTCTTTTAACTTTTTGCCCAACTCTACAGTTGTATTTACTACAATGTGCATATCTTGTTTTATACCCATATCCATGATCAATCATAATTGCTTTACCATATCCACCGGTCCATGCTACTCTTTCAACTATTCCATCTCCTGTGGCATAAATTTCAGTGCCAGTGGGAGCAGCAAAATCAATTCCAGGATGTGGTTTTAAAATTTTATATATAGGATGCATTCTATACCCAAAACCAGATGCAATTCGTTTTAAGTCTCTATTCGAAACAGGCTGAATACTAGGGATAGACTTAAGCATATCTTGTTTCGCTTTCGTAAGTTCGAAAACCTCGTCAAATGACTTAGATTGAGCAGCTAGTTTTTTTTCAATTAATTCAACTTTTTGAGCAATCTCTGTTATAATTTCTTCATGTTTTAGCCCTTCGTATTTTTTAAATTTCATAGGGTTTCCTCCAGTTCCAAGTTGTCGTTTATGTTCTGGATAAGGTGTGGTTTCAAAAATAGATCTATAAATCTTATCGTCCCGTTGTTGTATGTCGTCTAAAACTTGAAGGATATTGGTTAAATCACTATTAAAAGCAGTAATTTCTTGACGAATGTTTTGGGTTTCTTTAGAAGCTTCTTTCTTAATATGGTTTCTAATGTTATAAAAAGAAACAGATAAAATTGAAAAACAAAAAACAATAGCAGCAATCAAGTAATACGATAACTTTTTGAGTTTTCCCCATATTGAAAGTTTAACTTCAATGTATTCTAAAGTATCAGGGTTGTATTTATAATTGATGTTTTTCAAAAAAGTAATTTACGATGCAAATATAATTTTTTTTAAAGTGAATTTTTAAAATATTATTTTAAAAACTATCTAACTCTTATTCTCTGACCTATTCTTAACGTAGAGTTGATTGTTAATCCTTTGTTGATTTTGACAATTCTTGAAGTTGATGTGCCATATTTTCTTGCCAAATGTGAGAGCGTATCTCCAGATTTAATTTTGTGGTACTTTCTTTTGTTTTGAATTGCAGGATGAAAATCTTTTTTTCTTAATACTATTTCCCTTGCAATTAGATTTTCATTATCTAATGAAATTATTTTTTGAGGGTTAAAAGATAAATCTCGATATCTAACTTCAAAATGTAAATGTGTACCAGACCATTCTACACCAGTATTTCCTCCTAATCCAATCACTTTACCAGATTCTACAATTTCATTTTCTTTAACCAATAATTTACTTAAGTGAGCATAGTACGTTTCAAGTCCGTTAAAATGTCTAATAATGACTAAGTTTCCGAACCCACCACTGTTGTATCTTGCATACCTTACTTTTCCATTAAAAGCTGCTTTTACTTTTGTTCCTTTTGCTAATCTAATGTCAATACCTTTGTGAAAGCCGCCTCGTCTATATCCAAATCCTGAGGTCAAAACATTATTGTGTGGAAGCGTAAAGGTGTCGTATTTGGTGTCAAATGAAATGCATACACTATCTGGGGTTTTTTCATCTGTTGGGTATGGAAATGTGATTTTACCCCAGTTTTCTGTAAAAATACTTGAAGAATCTGCGGTTTTTTTTAGATAATTTAATTTATTCAGGACTTCAGTAAATTCCCATGTTTTGTCATCAAATACAAGTATTTCTTGATTGTTGTAGTTTATAGTGTCAATAATTTCAACAGAATCAACTTGGGTATATCCTTTAAAACTTAAAAGGATTAAGATTAGAACTTTAATTTTTTTCAATCTGAATCGTTTACTTTTGAATAGCTAACATTAAATTATCACTTCTTGAACCAGAATGGTATCCCAATCTAAAAGGAAGTGGGTTGGTCATTTCAGGAATGTCAAAGTCACTTCTTAGATTCTCTTGAACATATATTTTGTCTGTAAAAATTTTAAAAGGATTTATGTATTTTCCAAACAGTTTGATGTTCCAGCTTTCTTTTGGAAAAAACCTATAGGGAATTCCAGAATCTTCTTGTAAAACCAGTTTTGATTTTTTAACAACTAAAGTTCTAATGTCAGACATGAAAGCATGATGACATAAATAACTTGCAGCTTTAAGGTAAGAATTTCCTTCTGGAATTTTTTCAAGATACTTTTTAATTTCAGGATTGTTATTCATTGCATAATTACTTACATCAGCTGATAAATAATAAATGTCTTTAATTTTTTTTGTTTTGCTGTCCAAAAATTGAACATGAGCAACATTGTAAATGGAGTCTTTAGGATTAACGGAAAGGTTTCCGGAAGAATCAATTTTACATTTATTTACAGCATAGATTTCATTGTCAGTTCTAGCTAAAAAATATAAAATAATGGGGATTATTCCATTCTTTTTTAGCTCTGTTTTCATCCAGTTTGTTCTAAAGAAGGTAAGGTTTAACAAATCTTCAGTAGCATCTTCCATTCCTTCATAGTAGAGAGAAATACTATCATCACTCATAAGTTTCAGATTGGGGACATTCCCTAAGGGTTCTAAACCAAACATGTAATAAGAAGGTGCGTCACCAAAGAAGGTGTAAAAAGTTAAAAAATCTGGTCCAGAAAATGGATATATACCAACTCTTTTTTGTGTGATTGAATCTGGCAATTCTTGCATTTGCCATTCTTGCATTTTTTTCAATCTGTTTTCCTTGATTTTACTCCAAGTTTTATCAAGCATTGTTGAATATTTTTTCCAATTACCTGATTGTGTGAATTGGTAGTTTTTTGAATTAGAATCCACTTCAATTCCGGCAACCAATAAGGCAACGTCATTCAAATCGTTATTGGCCTTAGGGGAAGGTGGTGGTGTAGCAGAATCAATGGTTATTTCATTTACACTTTGATTAACAAGCTCTGTTGGTTCTCCCTCTATAATGTCGTTAGATGTCGTGGTTTCATTATTCGAACATGCAATACAAATAGTAAAACAGACAATAAAAAAATAATTTTTCATGAAGAAATAGTTAAGCGACAAATATATAAATATTTGGAACAGAGAAATTCTAATTTCATCTTATAACCTCTTCTTTTATTAGCATTTACTATTGAATAAAAAAATCTCAATTTTAAAAGTAATTGCATTTGTTATGGCAAAGGTTTATAAATATTTTAAAATAGATAACTTTGCAACTTGTTTTTAAAAGTAATTCAAAACTTAAATGAATTCAAAAGATATAAGAGCCGCTTTTTTTAAATTTTTTCAAGAGAAAAATCATGTTGTCGTTAATTCTGCACCAATGGTAATGAAGGATGATCCTACATTGATGTTTACCAATGCAGGTATGAATCAATTTAAAGACTTTTTTTTAGGCACTGAAATACCTTCAAATAAAAGATTAGCTAATTCTCAGAAATGTTTAAGAGTTTCTGGAAAACACAACGATTTAGAAGAGGTTGGTGTAGATACTTATCATCACACTATGTTTGAGATGTTGGGCAATTGGTCTTTTGGTGATTATTTTAAAAAAGAAGCCATTATATGGTCTTGGGAACTTTTTGTAGAGGTATATCAACTGGAAAAATCAAGGTTGTATGTAACTGTTTTTGAAGGAGATGAAAAGGACAAAACTTCAGCAGATGAAGAATCCTTTGAGATTTGGAAAGAACATGTTGATTCAGATCATATTTTAAGGTGCTCTAAAAAAGATAATTTTTGGGAAATGGGTGCCCAAGGACCTTGCGGACCATGTTCTGAAATCCACATTGATCTACGAGATGAAAAAGAAAGAAAAGAACTTTCCGGAAGAGACTTGGTGAATAAAGATCATCCCCAAGTTATAGAGCTTTGGAATCTGGTTTTTATGGAATACAACCGTAAATCAAATGGAGCTTTGGAGCCGTTAGCTAATAAACATGTAGATACTGGCATGGGTTTAGAGCGTTTAGCTATGGTTTTACAAGGCAAAAAAAGCAATTATGATTCAGATGTATTTTCTTCATTGATTCAAAAAGTTGAAGACCTCTCAAATAAAAAATATATTTCAACAAGTAGTAATAAAGAACAAGAGAAAATAAATATTGCCATACGTGTTATTGTTGACCACATAAGAGCCATTGCTTTTTCAATAGCAGATGGTCAACTTCCTTCAAATACAGGAGCTGGATATGTAATTAGAAGAATACTTAGAAGGGCAGTTAGATACGGATATCAAAACTTAGGAATCAAGTCTCCTTTTTTACATGAATTAGTTGATGTTTTAGCGGATTATTTTTCTGAAGTTTTTGATGAGGTTCATAAACAACAAGAGTTGATTAAAAAGGTGATTTATCAAGAAGAAGTATCTTTTTATAAGACACTTGAAATAGGCTTAAAGAGAATAGATCAAATATGTAAAGAGGCGGTTAAAAATACCACACAATCAATTTCTGGTAATCTTGCATTTGAACTTTACGATCGATATGGATTTCCATTTGATTTAACTAAGCTTATAGTTGTTGAAAATAATCTTCAAGTTAACGAGAAAGAATTTAATGCTGCTTTAGCTGAACAGAAGTTGAGATCCCAAAAAGATGCTCAAAAAGAGTTAAGTGATTGGATTTATGTAGCTGAATCAACTAAACAAGAATTTGTAGGGTACGATCAAACTAGCTCAAAAGTTAAACTAAATAAATACAGAGAAATAAAAGTTAAGGGTAAGGTTGTTTTTCAACTTGTATTTAATCTCACACCCTTTTATCCAGAAGGAGGAGGTCAAGTTGGAGATGTTGGGCTTATTGAAAATAACAATGAAAAGATTAGTGTTAAAGACACTAAAAAAGAAAACGGAGAAATAGTACATTTCACTGATAAATTACCAGCTGATTTAACTAGTGAATTTTTAGCCAATGTACATGTTGAAAATAGAAATTTTTCTGCAAAAAATCATTCTGCTACCCATCTTCTTCATCACGCATTAAGAACAGTTTTGGGAGAGCATGTTGAACAAAAAGGTTCTTTAGTAAATGCTGATTATTTAAGGTTTGATTTTTCTCATTTTGCAAAAGTTTCTAAAGAAGAGACGGAAGAAATTGAAAAAATGGTAAATGCTAATATAAGAAGTGCCATTTCATTAGTCGAAAAAAGACATGTGCCAATTGAAGAAGCAAAAAAATCTGGAGCAATGATGTTGTTTGGAGAAAAATATGGCAATGAGGTAAGAACCATTCAATTTGGAGATTCCATTGAGCTTTGTGGAGGTATTCATGTAAATTCAACTAGTGAAATAGGTAATTTTAAAATACTAAGTGAATCTTCTATATCTGCAGGCATTAGAAGGATTGAAGCAATTTCATCAATTAAAGCCGATGAGTTCATAGCCAATAAAATGTCTGTTGCTGATGAAGTTTCATTCTTAATGAAAAGTCCAAATGATGTTGTTAAGGCTGTTAAAGATTTGCAAAAGGAAAATCAACAACTTTTAAAAGTTATAGAAAAGTACAAAAATGAAAAGCTAAGATCGTTGAAGTCAGATTTAATTTCTTCAGCTGAACAAATTAATGACATAACTTTTATTGGTTATAAATCGGATTTAGATGCAGATTCAATTAAACAATTGGCATTTGATTTAAAGAATTCTATTTCTAATTTTTTCATTGTTTTAACTAGCAACAACAACAACAAACCACTTATATCTATAATGATTGATGAGCAATTAGTTGATTCTAAAGATTGGAATGCTGGGAAAATCGTTAGAGAATTAGCAAAAGAAATTAAAGGTGGTGGAGGTGGTCAAGCTTTCTTTGCAACTGCTGGAGGAAGTGATTTATCAGGGCTTGATAATGTTATTTACAAAGCAAAGGAAATGGTATTATCCTAACTTGTTATTTGAATAGTTAGCAATATCTTTTGAAGTTATTTCATCATCACAAAGAATTATTAATCTTTCGATAATATTTCTTAGTTCTCTAATGTTTCCAGTCCAATTGATTTTTTTTAATTTATCCATTGCAGACGAGTCAATTTTCTTTTTTGAAATTCCTTGCTCCTTACATATTAAATCAAGAAAATAATTTGCTAAAATTGGAATGTCTTCTTTTCTTTCATTTAAGGATGGTACGTGGATTGGGATAACATTTAAACGATGAAATAAATCTTCTCTAAAGTTTCCATTTTCTATTTCTTTTTGAAGATTTTTATTTGTGGCAGCAATAACTCTAACATCAACGTTCAATTGTTTTTCTCCACCAACTCTTATTATTTTGTTTTCTTGAAGTGCTCTTAAAACTTTTGCTTGAGCAGAAGCACTCATATCCCCAATTTCATCTAAAAACAATGTCCCACCATTTGCTTTTTCAAATTGCCCTGGCTTTTGTTTGTGTGCTGAAGTGAAAGAACCTTTTTCATGCCCAAACAGTTCACTTTCAATTAGCTCAGATGGGATAGCTGCACAATTTACTTCAATAAAGGGAGCTTTGTTTCTGTTGCTTTTTTCATGAAGTTGCTTAGCAACCAATTCCTTTCCAGCACCATTTGCACCAGTAATTAGAACTCTTGCATCGGTTTCGGCTACTTTATCTATCATTTTTTTGATTTTTAAAATAGCATCACTCTCACCTATGATTTTATCGTTGCCTTTGCTTTTTATTTTTTTTCTTAAAACTTTATTTTCTTTAAGAATTTCATCTTTGTCAAAAGCATTTCTAACAGAAACTAAAATCCTGTTTAAGTCTAAAGGTTTTTGTATGTAATCGTAGGCCCCTTTTTTTAAAGATTCAACAGCCGTATCTATGTTTCCATGACCACTAATCATTATTACAGGTATTTCAGGATGTTTTTTTTGAATGAACTCTAAAAATTCAATACCATCCATTTTAGGCATTTTAATATCACAAAAAACCAAGTCGTATTTTTTTTGATCAAGCAAATCTAGTCCTGCAAAGCCACTCTCAGCACTATCAACACTATAATTTTCAAAAACTAAAACCTCTTTAAGCGTATTTCTAATAGCTTTCTCATCGTCTACGATTAAAATGTTTTTCATGTTTTTATCCATTTATATATGTCTCTATAACTTGGTTTTTTACCATAAAGAAGAATACCTGTTTTGTAAATTTTCCCAGATATATAAGTGCAAATTATAAAAGTGATTATCAATAGAAATATACTAAGAAATATCTCCCATAATTCAACACCACCTTCGCCTATTCCCATAGCAATTCTAACCATCATTATTAGTGGTGAAGTAAACGGTATTTCACTTAACCAAAAAGCAATATTTGATGAAGGATTATCAATAACTTGTGGAATCATTGAAAGTGAAAATATTAAAGGGATAGTTAAAGGAATCATAAATTGTTGTGTGTCAGTTTCTTCATTTACTGCAGAGCCAATGGCTGCCATAAGACTTCCATAAATTAAATATCCACCAATAAAATATATGGCAAAAAATAAAAACATATTTCCCCAATCTATTTGGTAAAGAACAAACTGGGTAATTTCATCTATTTTTTCATTGTTGTTGGTTAATAAATTGGAGTTTTCAATTATGTTATCCGTTTGAATCTGATTTTCTATTGAATATTTTTCGGGAAAATTAGCAAATAGTATAGCAAATGAAAGAGTTGATATTACAGTAATCCAGATTAAAAATTGCGTTAATCCAACCAATCCTATTCCAATTATTTTCCCCATCATCAAATGAAAAGATTTTACAGATGAAATAATAACTTCAACAATTCTATTGGTTTTTTCTTCAATCACTCCTTTCATTACTTGTATGGCATACATGAATATAAATATGTATATAATAAAGGCGAAAATATATCCTACATATGCTTTTCGTTGAATGTTTTTATTTTCAGCATTTTCAATATCAATTACATCTAAATTTACTCTGGTTTTAATTGATCTATATTTTTCTTCCTCAATACCAATTTTCTCAATTCTATACAATTCAATTGCTTCATTAATAATACTTGTTAAATGCTTTTGAGCTGAAGTGGAGGGTATGGTTTTATACAAACACTTAGCTGTCATTGAATTTGTTTGAATTAAATTACTTGGTAAATAAAGCAACAGATTTAACTTCTCATTTGATTTAAAAATTTCTTGAACTTGTTCATATGATTTATCTATAGGGGACCACTCTAAATGATACTTTTCATTATTTCTTAGTTTACCTTCAAAAAGTTGAGCTTCATCAACAACTAAAATCTCATATGAGCTGTTGTTGTTTTTTGTTAAATAAACGGTAAAAGCTAAAAAGCCAACAATTAGAAGAGGTCCAAGAATACTCATTATTATGAATGATTTTTTCTTAACTCTTGTGGAGTATTCTCTTTTTATGATTAAGCCAATGTTATTCATTAGTAGTAGCTTTTAAAAAAACATCTTGCATGGTAGGAATGTTTTTACTAACCTCAATAATGCTTATTTTCTCTATAATACCTTTTAGAAAATCATTCATAGTGAGTGAGTCGTTTAATTCAATTATTGCTGTATTAATATCATCATTGGATCCATGACTAATTAATTTCCAACCTCCCCAAATGGCATTTGAAAATGCCATACTACTGCCCTTATAACTGATTTTCCATTCATTGTTTTGAAACCGTGTTTTTAAATCTGAAACTTTCCCCTCTAGAATTTTATTAGAGTGGTGAATAATAGCAGCTTCATCACAAATTTCTTCCACTGAATTCATATCGTGCGTGCTTAGAATGATGGTTGTTTTTTTCTTTTTAAGCTCAATGATTTCTTTTTTAATCAACTTACTATTTACCGGATCTAAACCACTAAAAGGTTCATCTAAAATAAGCAAATCAGGCTCGTGAAGAATAGTAACAATAAATTGAATTTTTTGAGCCATTCCTTTTGAAAGGTCTTCAATTTTTTTGTTCCACCAATGAGAAATTTCAAACTTGTCAAACCAAAAATCTAATTTTTCTTTTGCCTCCTTTTTAGACAACCCTTTGAGTCGTGCTAAATAGATAGCTTGCTCACCAATTTTCATTTTCCTGTACAGCCCTCTTTCTTCAGGAAGGTACCCAATGTCAATTATATTTTTTTGACTTAGAGTTTCACCATTGAATAAGACTTGTCCTGAATCTGGAATTAAAATTTGATTTAGAATTCTAATTAGAGTTGTTTTACCAGCTCCATTAGGTCCAAGAAGTCCAAATATTTTGCCTTTTGGAATCTTAAGGTTTAAATTGTTTAGAGCTTTATAGTTTTGATAAGATTTATTAATTCCTATTAACTCAATTATGTTTTTTCTAGGCATTAAGTGATTTACGTTCCTAATTAAAGTGGTTTTTTACACGATCAAAAAAGTTTTTTGAAGTGCTTTCTTTCGGTTTGAAGTTATCACTTTCATTTAATTTGAGCAAAATATCTTTTTCTTCTTTTGAAATTTTTTGAGGAGTCCAAACTTGAATGTTAATAATCATATCACCCTTTCCATAGCCATTAATATCTGGAACACCTTTACCTCTTAATCTCAGGTTTTTTCCACTTTGAGTTCCAGCTGGAATTTTGATTTTTGCTTTACCTGATACCATTGGAATTTCAATGTTAATGCCTATGGTTGCATCCATAAAGCTTATTGGAAGTTGGTAATACAAGTCATTTCCATTTCTGACCAAATGTTCGTGTTCGGTTTCTTCAATTAATACAATTAAGTCTCCAGTTACACCTCCACCTGGAGCATCGTTACCTTTGCCTTGTACATTTAATTGCATTCCTCCTTCAACTCCAGCAGGTATGTCAATTTTAATGACGGTTTCTTTTTTCTCTAATCCACTTGAGTCAACACCTTCAGGTCTTTTAGTTATTGTTTGGCCTGATCCTTTGCAGTTTGGGCAGGTTGATGAAGTTTGCATCGCTCCAAGAATCGTGTTAGTTACTCTTGTAACTTGTCCAGTTCCTCTGCAGCTTCCACAATCTGAAAACTCTACGCCTTCTGCAGCAACCAATTTATTAACCTTTATTTTTTTCTCTACTCCATTGACAATATCTTCTAATGTCAATTTTAACTTCACTCTTAAATTAGATCCTTTTCGAACTCTACTTCCACCGCCTCTTCCAAATCCGCCACCTCCAAAAGAAGAACCAAAAATATCTCCAAAATGACTGAATATATCATCCATAGACATGCCACCTCCACCGCCACCAAATCCTTGACCGTTAAATGCATCATGACCAAATTGATCGTATTGCTCTCTTTTCTGAGGATTACTCAAAATTTCATATGCTTCTGCAGACTCTTTAAATTTAGCCTCTGCGTCCTTATTGTCAGGGTTTTTATCAGGGTGATACTTTATAGCTAACTTTCTATATGCCTTTTTAATGTCAGCTTGTGAAGCATTTTTAGAAACATTTAAAACTTCGTAATAATCTTTTTTACTCATTGCTCTTTTTTTGAATACTTATTCCCCTACTACTACTTTAGCAAATCTAATAACCTTCTCATTTATTAAAAATCCTTTTTCTACAACATCAACTACTTTTCCTTTTAATGCTTTCTTTGGCGCAGGTATTTTAGTAATGGCTTCATGAAGGTCTATATTAAATTCAGTTTCCTTAGAATCCATTGGCTTTAACCCCTTTGCGGTTAAGGTTTTGTATAGTTTGTTAAAGATTAAACCGAAGCCTTCTTTTATTGCTTCAATGTCTTCTATTTTATCGTTGTTAGCAATGGCTCTTTCAAAATCATCTATAACAGGAAGTAAATCTTTAATTACATTTTCACTAGCATTAGTTAAAATATCAATTTTTTCTTTAGCCGTACGTTTTCTATAATTTTCATACTCAGAATAAAGTCTAATAAATTTTTCTTTAAAATCTTCTTGTTCTTTATTGTCTTCAGTTTCTTCTTCAGTTGATTCATTAATTTCTGAATCAATAGTTTCTTGTTCTTTATCTATTACTTGATCTTCAATTTTTTCAGACTTCATTTTACTTTTGCTCTTTTTCATCAATAAATATTTAAACGATATTTGGCTACATCAAAATGTACACCAAAAATTAAATAGGACAAAGTGGCACTATAGGAGCAGTTGAACTGACAATAATTGTGCTTAGTTTGTCAGTTTTAGAAAGATTTAACTAATTTATCTAGTTCTGTATGAAGCATGTCTCCAGTAAGGTTTTTGGCAATTATAATGCCGTCAGCATCAATGATAAAATTTGAAGGTATTCTTTGAATGCTGTATTTTGTAGCAGCGTCACTTTGCCATCCTTTGAAGTCACAAACGTGTTCAGACCATTTGAGATTATCTTGTTTAATTGCATTAAGCCAGGCGGCTTTATTTTTATCTAATGAAACACTATAAATTTTAAAACCATTTGCGCTTGTAAATTTACTTTTAGTGTATTTATCATAAGCAGACACCACATTCGGATTTTCTCTTCTACATGGACCGCACCACGAAGCCCAAAAGTCAATAAGAACTACATTACCTTTTAGTGATGATAAGGAGATTAGTTTACCATCAGGCTTTCTATAACTTAACTCTGGAGCTTTGTTGCCAATTGCTAAACCAATGCTTTCTTGTGCATTGATTTGAATGTTGCTAATTATAAAAGCTAAAGCAATAAAGAATGTTTTCATTTGTAGTGATTGTTAAAAATAATTATCAATAATTATTCCAATTTAGTTTACTCTTTTAATTTGTGCACCAAGGTTTAACAGCCTTTGTTCAATGTTCTCATATCCTCTGTCAATTTGTTCTATGTTAAGAACGGTACTTTCACCTTCAGCAGATAGGGCTGCAATTAATAAAGAAACACCAGCTCTTATATCAGGGGATGTCATAGTTATTCCTCTTAATGGTGTTTTACGTTCTAAGCCTATAACTGTTGCTCTATGTGGATCACACAATATAATTTGAGCTCCCATATCAATTAATTTATCTACAAAGAATAATCTACTTTCAAACATCTTTTGATGGATTAAAACACTTCCTTTTGCTTGGGTAGCTGTAACTAAAATTATACTAAGTAGGTCTGGAGTAAATCCTGGCCATGGAGCATCTGAAATAGTCATTATTGATCCATCGATAAACGATTCTATTTCATAATTTTCTTGTGATGGTATATAAATGTCGTCATTCTTTCTTTCCAGTTTAATTCCAAGCTTTTTAAATACTTCTGGAATAACTCCAAGTTTGTCATAGGCAACATTCTTAATAGTAATTTCAGATTGAGTCATTGCAGCTAAGCCAATAAAACTACCGATTTCAATCATATCTGGAAGAATAGTGTGATTACAGCCATTTAATTCTTCAACACCTTCAATGTATATTTTGTTAGACCCTATTCCTGTAATATTTGCACCCATGCTGTTTAGCATTTCACAAAGTTGTTGAATGTACGGTTCACATGCAGCATTGTAAATGGTTGTTTTACCTTTAGCCATTACAGCTGCCATAATAATGTTTGCAGTTCCTGTTACTGAAGCTTCATCAAGAAGCATATATGTGCCTTTTAATCCACTAGGAGCATGTGCTTTATAGAAATTAGTTTCCTTGTCATAGTCAAATTCAGCACCTAATTTTTGAAAACCAATAAAATGAGTATCAAGTCTACGTCTTCCAATTTTATCTCCACCTGGTTTAGGAATGTATCCTTTACCAAATCTAGATAATAATGGTCCAACAACCATTATGGAACCTCTAAGGCTAGCTCCCTTTTTTTTAAACTCATCAGATGTCATATAGTCAACATCGACTTCGTCAGCCTTAAAACTATAAGATCCAGCAGCTAATTTTTGTATTTTAACGCCTAGTGTTCTTAATAAATCAATAAGTTTATTTACATCAATTATATCAGGAATGTTATTAATAATAACTTCTTCCTTTGTAAGTAAAACAGCATTGATTACTTGTAGAGCTTCATTTTTAGCTCCTTGAGGTGTTATTTCGCCACTAAGTTTTTTCCCGCCAATAATTTCAAAAGCTCCCATTGTGTTTTCTTCTGTTTTTGTTTTTACTATAGTTTTTAGAAATAGTTCTTTTTTTCTTGTAATGTTTTAAAATTTCAGCTGTTTCTCTTAATTCTGATGTATCAATAGTGAGTTTGCCATCTGAAAGTTGCCCTAATTGTTTAACAATTAAATCATCACTTACTGAGTCTCTATTCCATTGTAAATAGGATGTTTTTAGTAGGTTGGCGATGTGTTTTATTAATTTCTTTTTGTCATCACCTTCAGGGTAAATTATTGCAGCTTTTACCATGTCTTCCATGATTTTACCATAATGGCCAAATCTGATGTCATTTTTTGGATAGGGAACATCTTCAGGTTTTGAAGAGTAGGTTTCTTCCTTTGGCGTATCGTATGGGCAATCAACATCTAATTTAAATTCAGAAAGAATGTATAAATGAGCCCAAAGTCTTTGTTTGAAATCGTCTTTTTCTTTTTGAGATGGATTAATTAAAGCCATGACTTTTACTATAGCTTCAGCACATTTTGTTCTTTCTTTTTTATCGTCTATAGAAATGGCATGTGTTATCATTTGATAAACATTCCTTCCATATTCAGGAATTGTTAGGGGCAATTGGTCTGTGTTGTAGGCCAATTCTAATGATGTTGTCATATTAATTTTGAATGTAAATTAGAGTTCCAAAAGTAGTAATAATAAGTGTTCTTACAATTAATTTTATATCAATTGAAGTTTAGCAAATTTTAAAAGCAGTTGTTTTTGTCCTGAAGATGGAAAAAAAACGGTGGCTTTTGTATTCGGAAAATCACCTTGAAGTTCAATTATTTTCCCTTTACCAAATCTTTCATGCTTAACTTCTGATCCTATAGTTATTTTGGTTAAATCCGATGGATTTATATTTGATATAGACGTGTTTTTGTCAACACGTTTTAAATTTCTTTGCGGTTTCGTGAAAATATTTTTACTGGGAATAGAAGGTTTAGAAATTGTTTTTTTTGCTCCAAAATATTTTTTAGTTTGTGATTCAATTATGTAGTTAGGGTCAATTTCTTCAATAAATCTACTGGGTTCACAATTAATGAAATTCCCCCATTTAAACCTGCTTGCTGCATAAGATAAGGTTGCTTTGTTTTTAGCTCTTGTTAAAGCAACATAAAATAATCTTCTTTCTTCTTCTAAATCATTTCTAGAATTTAATGAAAGTTGAGAAGGAAAGAGGTTTTCCTCTAAGCCAACAATATAAACGTTTTGAAATTCAAGGCCTTTAGATGCATGTATTGTCATCATCGAAACTCTGTTGTGATCTTCTTCTTTTTCATTGTCAACATCTGTTAATAAAGCTACGTCTAACATGAAATCGGCAAGTGTTGTTTTTTCCTCCTCTTCCGTTTTAGTGAATTCTTGGATACCATTAAGTAGTTCTTGAATGTTTTCAAACCTAACAATGCCTTCAGGTGTTTTATCCGAACTTAAGTTTTTAATTAATTCAGATTGTTTAGCAATTTCTAATGCAACAGCATATGCATCATCTTTATCTATTTTAGTATTAAAGCTTTTAATCATCATTGTAAAGCTTTCTATTTTAGCCCTCGCACCTTCATTTAAAACAAAACCAAATTGTTCAGGACTATTTAAAACATCCCACAAGGATACATTACTATTGTTAGCGCAAATCGAAGCTTTATTTATTGTAGTAAGACCAATGCCTCTTTTAGGATAATTAATTATTCTTTTAAGTGACTCCTCATCTTTTAAGTTTGCAGATAGTCTGAAATAAGCTAGAAGGTCTTTGATTTCTTTTCTCTGATAAAAAGAAAGTCCTCCATATATTTTGTATGGAATATTTAATTTCCTCATAGACTCTTCAAAAGAACGAGATTGTGCATTTGTTCTGTAAAGAATAGCAAAGTTGTAAAAGGATGAGTTTTGGTTGTTTGACTCTTCAAATATATCGTTTGCAATAATTTTACCTTCCTCATTATCTGAATAAGCTTTCAACACTTTTATTTTATCACCATCAATATTTGAAGTCCATACCTTTTTCTTTATTTGCTCTTTATTGACTTTAATAATACTATTTGCAGCATTAACTATGGTTTTGGTAGAACGATAGTTTTGTTCCAGTTTGAAAAGTTGGTAATCAGGGTAGTCTTTTCTAAAATTTAAAATGTTTTGAATGTTAGCTCCTCTGAAAGAATATATGGATTGTGCATCATCTCCAACAACACATATGTTTTCATACCTAGCAGCTAATGATTTAACTATTAGATACTGAGCGTGATTGGTATCTTGATATTCATCAACAAGAATGTATTTAAATTTTTCTTGATATTTATATAATATCTCAGGATGTTGTTGTAAAAGTACGTTAGTTTTAAAAAGTAAATCATCAAAATCCATAGCTCCAGATCTAAAGCATTTATTTTGATAACTTAAATATATTTCCCCTATAAAAGGTCTACCAGTTGATCTGTCGGCAGATTTTATTTCGCTGTTTTCTATATAATTGTTGGCAGATATTAGACTGTTTTTTGCAGCCGAAATTCTATTATATACAATACCAGGTTTATAAAGTTTGTCGTCTAGTTTCTTTTCTTTAATTATTGACTTTATAACACTTTTTGAATCTTGAGTATCGTAAATGGTGAAGTTAGAGGGATATCCAATTTTTTGATGTTCGGTTCTTATAATTCTTGCAAAAATTGAGTGAAATGTTCCCATCCATATGTTTCTACCTTCACTTTCGCCAACCATTGATGAAATTCTATGTTTCATCTCTTTAGCAGCTTTGTTGGTAAACGTTAATGCTAAAATGTTAAATGGATCTACGCCATTTGAGATTAAATTCGCTGTCCTATGAGTAAGAACTTTAGTCTTTCCTGAGCCTGCCCCAGCAATAATCATCATTGGCCCATCAATCACTTTTACCGCATCAACCTGTGCACTATTTAACCCTTCAAATACATCCATTGTTCAAAAATAGAAATTATAATCACTAAAGTTTATTGTATTTGAATGTTAACAATTAATTGTGAAAATTTCTTGATTTTATAAAAGCTGTTTTTATAATTATTCAAAATTAATTTATTTTACCTCAGTAAAAGAGTGCTAAAAAAAAACATGAGTGATATTGGTTTTTATAGATATTATTCTACCTTTGCAAACCGAAAAAATAACAAATAGATATTATAGTATGCCAACTATTCAGCAGTTAGTAAGGAAAGGAAGACAGTCAAAAACTAAAGTTAGTAAATCAATAGCTTTAGGGTCTTGCCCTCAACGTAGAGGAGTATGTGTGCGTGTTTACACTACAACTCCTAAAAAACCAAATTCAGCTATGAGAAAAGTAGCAAGGGTTAGGTTAACAAATGGAAAAGAAGTAAACGCATATATAGGTGGAGAAGGTCACAACTTACAAGAACACAGTATTGTACTTGTAAGAGGTGGTAGAGTAAAAGATTTACCTGGTGTTAGATACCATATAGTAAGAGGTGCTCTTGATACAGCAGGTGTTGAAGGAAGAAGTCAAAGAAGATCAAAATACGGAACTAAAAGACCAAAGAAGAAATAATACGTTTTTAAAATGAGAAGAAGAACCGCAAAAAAACACATTATTTTACCTGATCCTAAATTTAAGGATACTGAGGTAACAAAGTTTGTTAACAGTTTAATGATTGATGGTAAGAAAAATATTGCTTTCAATATTTTCTACGATTGTATTGATATAGTTAGTGAAAAAACTTCAGAGAATGGATTAGAAGTTTGGAAAAAAGCTGTTGAAAATATTACGCCTGCAGTTGAGGTTAAAAGTAGAAGAGTTGGAGGAGCTACTTTTCAAATTCCAACACCAGTTAGAGACAGTAGAAAACGTTCTTTGGCTATCAGTTGGTTAATCAGTTTTTCTCAAAAAAGAAACGAAAAAACAATGAGTGAGAAGTTAGCAGCTGAAATTGTTGCTGCATTTAAAGAAGAAGGGGCTGCTTTTAAAAAGAAAGAAGATACTCACAGAATGGCTGAAGCTAATAAAGCATTTTCACACTTTAGATTTTAAGTAAAATGGCAAGAGATTTAAAATATACTAGAAACATTGGAATTGCAGCTCATATTGATGCTGGAAAAACCACTACAACTGAAAGAATTTTATATTACGGAGGTGTTAGTCATAAAATCGGTGAAGTTCATGATGGAGCTGCGACTATGGACTGGATGGAGCAAGAGCAAGAAAGAGGTATTACTATTACTTCTGCTGCAACTACTCTTAATTGGAATTACAGAGAACAAGATTATCATGTTAATATAATTGATACTCCGGGTCACGTTGATTTTACTGTTGAAGTTAACAGATCTCTAAGAGTTTTAGATGGTTTAGTTTTTTTATTCAGTGCTGTTGATGGTGTTGAGCCTCAATCTGAAACAAATTGGAGATTAGCTGATAATTATAAAGTTCCAAGAATGGGGTTTGTTAATAAAATGGATAGACAAGGTTCTGATTTCTTAAATGTTTGTAAGCAAATCAAAACTATGTTAAAATCCAACGCAGTTCCTATTGTTCTTCCTATTGGTGAAGAAGATAATTTTAAAGGAATTGTTGATTTAGTAAAAAATCAAGCCATTGTTTGGCATGAAGATAAGATGGGTGCAACATTTGATGTTGTTGACATTCCTGAAGACATGAAGAATGAAGTTGATGAATATAGAGCTAATTTAATAGAAGCAGTTGCTGAATATGATGATGCTTTATTAGAAAAGTTTTTTGAAGATCCAGATTCTATTTCAGAAGAAGAAGTTCATGAAGCCTTGAGAAAAGCTACACAAGACATGAGTATTATTCCAATGATTTGTGGTTCTGCATTCAAAAACAAGGGAGTTCAATTTCTTTTAGACGCTGTTTGTAGATATTTGCCTTCCCCTTTGGACAAAGATGCGATTGTTGGTACAGATCCAGATAAAGATATAGAGATTGAAAGAAAACCCTCAGTTACTGAACCATTTTCTGCTTTAGCTTTTAAGATTGCAACTGATCCTTTTGTTGGACGTCTTGCATTTTTTAGAGTTTACTCAGGAAGATTAGATGCAGGTTCTTACATACTAAATAATAGATCTGGTAATAAGGAAAGAATTTCAAGAATTTTCCAGATGCATGCCGATAAACAAAACTCTATCCCTTTTATTGAGGCTGGAGATATTGGTGCTGCTGTTGGTTTTAAAGATATAAAAACAGGTGATACATTAACTTCTGAGAAACATCCTATCATTTTAGAGAGTATGGATTTTCCAGACCCAGTTATTGGTATAGCGGTTGAGCCAAAAACTAAAGCCGATGTAGATAAGTTAGGTATGGCACTTGGTAAATTAGCCGAAGAAGATCCTACTTTTCAAGTTAAAACTGATGAAGCTTCTGGACAAACAATTATTTCAGGAATGGGTGAACTTCACTTAGATATTCTTGTAGATAGATTAAGAAGAGAATTTAAGGTTGAAGTGAACCAAGGTCAACCTCAAGTTGAATATAAAGAAGCGATTACAGCTCTTGCTGACCATAGAGAGATTTATAAAAAACAATCTGGTGGTAGAGGTAAGTTTGCTGATATTTCTTTTACAATGGAACCTGCAGAAGAAGGTAAAACTGGTTTAGAATTCATTAACAAAATTAAGGGTGGTAATAT
>JAQWRG010000024.1 GCA_029243855.1 Flavobacteriales bacterium
GGTAAGCAAGTCCAAATCATTGGTTGGCTCATCTAAAATTAAGTAATCAGGATTTCCAAAAATAGCTTGAGCAAGCAACACCCTTACCTTCTGCTTACCATTTAATTCGCCAAGTGCTTTTTCTTGGTCAGATTCCTTAATTCCTAGTCCTGAAAGTAATGCAGCAGCATCAGGTTCTGCATTCCATCCATCCAATTCAATAAATCTTTCTTCCAATTCAGAAACTCTTATTCCATCAGCATCTGAAAAATCAGGCTTAGCATATAAAGCATCCTTTTCTTTCATTATGTCCCAAAGCTCTTTATAACCCATTAAGACAGTATCAATTACCCTAAACTCATCGTACTCAAAATGGTTTTGTCTAAGTACAGCCATTCTTTCATTTGGTTCTATACTTACTGATCCTTTATTAGGATCTATTTCTCCAGATAATATTTTAAGAAACGTTGATTTTCCAGCTCCATTGGCTCCTATTACACCATAGCAATTTTCACCATTAAATTTAATATTTACCTCATCGAAAAGAACTCTTTTACCGTATTGTAATGTAATGTCATGTGCTGCTAACATATTTGCTCAATTTTAAAATGCGTGCAAATATAATACAGTAAAACGAATGTCACCCTAATTTAAACATAGTCTTTAAATAAGAAATGGACTTAATAAGCTATTAATGGCTACTTTTGCATATATAATATTAACTATGAATTCATTTGAGTTTCTTCCTACCCCACTTAGAAATGCTACTAATGACTTAGGTTTTAAAGAACCTACGCCCATTCAAAAAGAAGCAAACTCAGTAATTTTAGCGGGAAAAGATGTAGTTGGCATTGCACAAACCGGTACAGGTAAAACATTTGCCTATATGATGCCAATTCTTCAACAATTTAAATTTTCGGAACAAAAACATCCTCGTTATTTAATACTAGTACCAACAAGAGAGTTGGTAATTCAAGTTGTTGAGCAAATTAATTCATTTGCAAAATACATGACCGTTAGAACTATTGGGGTGTATGGAGGAACGAACATCAATACACAAAAATTAAAAGTAGCAGAAGGATGTGACATTTTAGTAGCAACTCCTGGAAGGTTATATGATTTGGTGGTAAGTAGAGCACTTCAGTTAAAAGAAATCAAAAAACTGGTAATTGATGAAGTAGATGTAATGATGGATCTTGGTTTTAGATTTCAACTCAATAATATTTTTGATTTATTGCCTAAAAAAAGGCAAAACATCATGTTTTCTGCGACAATGACTGATGATGTTTCTATTATAATCGATGATTTCTTTACAAGACCTGAAAAAATCTCAATAGCTGTTAGTGGAACTCCTTTAGAAAACATTACACAGGAATGTTATTCTGTAAAAAACTTTTACACTAAAATAAACCTTCTTAAGCATTTAATAAGCGATAAAGAATCGTTTGAAAAGGTGTTGATTTTTGTATCGTCTAAAAAAAGTGCTGATCTTATTTTTGAAGAAATTTCAGAACAGTATCTTAGTGAATCTTGCATCATTCACTCTAATAAATCACAAAATTATAGGATAAGGTCTATCACTCAATTTGAAGAAGGAGAAAATAGAATTCTTATAGCTACTGATATTATGGCTAGAGGTTTAGACATTGAAAACATTTCCCATGTAATTAATTTTGATGTACCTAATTTTCCTGAAAACTACATGCACAGAATTGGAAGAACCGGTAGGGCTGAACAAAAAGGTAATTCCATTTTAATGTTTACAGAAAATGAAATACCAAACAAAGAGGCTATTGAAGCACTAATGTCAATTAAAATAAAAAAACAGAAATTTCCAACAGGCATTCCTATTTCAAACGAACTTGCACCAGAAGAAAAACCAAGAATTACTGGTCATTACAATGCCGGTTCAAAAATCAAAGAACTCAATCAAGCTTTTCATGAAAAAAGTGAAAAAAACTCAAAAACAAATCAAGGTGGTTCTTACAGGCGAAAACTTGCAATGAAATATAAAAAACCCAAAACAAGAGGAGATAAAAATTTCAACAGAAGAAAGAAAAAATGAAAGCAGCTGGGGTAAAGGCTATAAAAGACGAATTAAAAATGCGTTCCAGAGAAGATCTAATGGAATTGTGTTTAAACCTATCTAAATTCAAAAAAGAAAACAAAGAGCTAATCACCTATTTACTTTTTGAAGCAGGTGATGAAAATTATTTTATTCAAGGTATTAAAGATGAAATTGATGCTGAATTTGATGAAGTTAATAGGAAAAGCTACTACTATGTAAAGAAAAGCATTCGTAAAATCTTAAGAAATACTAAAAAAAACATACGCTATTCCAAGAAGAAACAAACTGAAATTGAACTCTTATTGTTTTTTTGTAAAAAACTAAAAACATTCACCCCCCCTATTTCTAAAAGTGTTCCACTTACTAAAGTTTTCGAACGTGAAATGGAACGAATTCAAAAATCTATTTTATCATTAGATCCTGACTTACAATACGATTACGGACTAGAAGTGGAATCCATTCAAAAAGATTAAATAAAAACCTATTGCCATGTCTTCAGCAACAAGTGTAAAATGTACCTTATCAAATAATAAATACCTAACATCAGTTAATGGGGAAAAGCATAAATTCAATGTAGATGAACCTTTTGAATATGGTGGTGACGACACTGCGCCAAAACCAACTGAATATTTATTAGGTGCCTTAGGTGCTTGTACAGCCATAACTATGAAAATGTATGCCGAAAGAAAAGAATGGGAAATTGGAGAAATTAACGTTTTAGTTGATTTACTAAAAGGAAATAATTCTGATGGAAATGTAATTGTCAAACATGTTTCATTTCAAGAAAAATTGAATGATGAAAAAATAGATAGGCTTTTGAAAATTGGAGAAAAATGTCCAATTTCAAAAATGTTAGCACATCCAGTTAAAATGAAATTAATTAGTAAGAAAATTAATTAAATTTTTTAAGAGATAACCCCCAGGCAGAACTAAACTCCCTAGGAATAGATAATTTCATTTTAAACTCAGCATCAAAATAATTTAACATACTATTCATAAAAAGCTTATTAAAAGGCTGTACAATCTTATCAGGCAAATAATAACCTCTCCAGCTATTTAAGGATGTTATTCCTTTAAAAGAAACAAAAAGTATAAGTTTCCTATGTAATCTATCTGGTTTTGCTAAAGATAGCATGTCACTGTATTTATCATCATCAATCAAAAATCTAATAATATAATCTGTCATTTCTGGCATAATTTTAAAAACTACATTCTTTTTAAATTTTAAATTCAAGCTTGAAAAAAGTTCACTTTTAAATACAGATGAATCTAGATTGGTTAAAAAAGTACCTTTTAAAAAATCAGATAATGCTCTAGTTAAAACAACACCATCATATGAAGATTTAGCTTGTCTACTCAAAATAGTATCATATAGTTCTTTACCTTGTTTAAAATCTTGTGGATTTAATTTTGAATTCATTCCTATTAGTTCCCCAACTACAGCCCAATAATGAACCATAGCGTCCTTTTCATACAAAGTAAGATTGACATTCAATTTATCTAAGCCCAAAATAGCACCAACACTAAAAGTTAAAATAGTCAAAGACATATCTTCTTGATTTATCGGTTCTCCATATTTTTCAGTGTCCCAATTGTTTTTAGAAAGATGGTATCTGACCATAGCATGAATAAATCTAACCTTAAGTATGTGTTTTACTCCAATGGTGTTTTTACAAAAAGTATCCTTTTTCATTACATTAAGAATGAATTGAGATGTTTCTAGCAATCGTTTAGCAGTTCCTGTTTTAACATTTGATGAAAGATATCCTGTAGTACATAATAATTTAACCACATTTGCTGAAACATATCCAACTGGAAGAGATCTACAAATTAAACACGTACCATATTCTGGACCAATTGTGACAAATAACTTTTCTGCGACTTTTATTTTTTTCATGTCAATCCATTCAGGAAAATGCTGATTATTCAAAAAGTACTCTTTGAATAACTGCGGTAATTCTTGATAATTTATCTCACCCAAATCATGCATTAAATTTTTAAATAAAAAACCTATTTCTTTTTTATCGATAGTAGCATATAAATCTTCAATTAATTTATCCGCAATATCATCCTTTATATTTCTGTATTTATCTAAATCTATTGAGTTCATAGGCATTAAATCACATTAAAAGATAGTGATAAATTTTAGCTTTTGATTAAATCATATTTGTGTATATTTAAGTCACTATAAATTTATGAAATCTAAATCTCCTACTTTTTCAGCCACTACAATTACAGAACTAATGATTCCTAGCTACGCTAACTTTTCTGGCAAGGTTCATGGCGGAATATTACTATCTCTAATGGATAAAGTAGCATTTGCTTGTGCTGCCAAGCACAGTGGTACTTATTGCGTAACTGTATCTGTTGAGGGTGTTGAATTTCTTCAACCTGTTGAAGTTGGCGAATTAGTTTCCTTAAAAGCATCCGTAAATTATGTTGGGAGATCTTCCATGATTATAGGCATACATATTGAATCATTAAAACCTAAAACTGGCGAAATCAAACATACAAACACTTGTTATTTTACAATGGTAGCTAAAGGCGAAGATGGGAAAACTCAAGAAGTCCCTCAACTTTTACTCGAAAATCATGAGCAATTGAAACGATTTGTTGAAGGTATGACCATAAAAAACATCAGCAAAAGAAAAAGAGTATTACTAGATGAAGAAATTGAAAAGTACACTAAGGATAACTTATTAAGTCACTGCAAAAACGAACGTTGTGACCTTTCAAAGTTTTCATAAATGAAATTTATAGCACTTGGATTAATAAAACTTTACCAATGGGTTATATCTCCCCTATTTCCACCAACTTGCAGGTTTACTCCTAGCTGTTCTGAATATACTAAACAAGCTATTGAAAAATATGGATTTTTTCAAGGTAGTTTAATGGGATGGAGAAGAATTAGAAAATGCCATCCAAACGGAGGAAGTGGACATAATCCGGTTCCATGACTTAATTTGAACTACTTATAAAAAGTATTAGATAATTTGTCATTGAATAAATAAAATTGTTTGTTTTCCACATTTTAAACATGAATTATATCTAAAATATACCACAAATAATTATTCAAAAAGTTATTTTTTGGGTACTGGATAAATAGCTTAAAATGTCAAATGGCTTATAGCTTAGTTCTGATCTTAAAACAACCTAGGCATCTCTGGATAAGGTATAAATGACTCTAGAACTACCAAAAAAGGTTCTTTACAGAAAACAGCCATCATTATAGCCATTACTGAAATAAAGACAGCTATACCTATGTTTCCTTGTTTTATTTCGTCTAGTTCATTAACCTGAGTAGTCAAACTAGAAAACAGGAAGTATGCTAAGAAGTTAATTACCCCACCTAAGACTAAACCAATTAAAACAAATAAACCTAAGTATTTAGAATAAGAAAGTATCAAATCAGTGGTATCAGGATAAGATTTGGTCAAAATATCTAAGGTACTTGATAAAGGATGAATAATACCTGACAATAAATAAGCTATTGAAAACATCATTCCCGACATAAATATTAAAAAGGCTGTGTTCTTATAAGGGTTGTCGGTTGGATATTTACTCTTGTAAATTTTAACTATTACGAAATGAGTTAAATAGAGAGCTATCAAACCAATTACAATTGCTATTGATAATTCTAAAAATGAAATAATAAGTTGTTTGTCCATGGTGTTAGTTTTAATTATTAGTTAATGCGGGTTTCCAGTATCTTAAGTTGGAACAATCTGGTGGAATACTACCAGCTTCAAATCCAGTAGCAGTTGTTTCCCAAACATAATATCTTTTTCCTTTATGTTTAATATAATCCCCCCCACCAGTATTTAAATTTATACCTAAAATAGCATGTCCATATTGCTCAGAAACCAATACAGCTACGTCATAACCAAATTTATCTAAAATCATAAAACATAAAACAGATCTTGTATCACAATCTCCTTTAAAATTTGACATGAATTCTACAGGTGATTGTATTCCAAATTTAATACCACCTAAACAAGGTTTTCCACTCATAATGTATTCCGTTACAAAACCTCCATCATATTTTGATTCTTCACACGACTTTTCTAATACTAAAACGTAAGGAATCCATTGAATTGATGTTACCACCATATCCGCAAATTGATTATAGTTTAAATTATTATCTGTGCCTATCTTTTGATACATTTTACAAATTTCATCCAGCTTACCTTGGTCATTTTTTATAAGTGATGAGTATACCTGATGCCAATACTGTGATGCATCATAGGGGTTTGCTTTAATTTTATTTCTTTTTGCTTTTGCTTTATTGAAATAATTTTTTCTTACTCTAAATTTTGAATTTCTTTTATTACCGGCATTTTCTTTCCAATTATGATTATGTTGATAGTAAGTGATAGGAGAATCATCATTATCTCTACCCTCTTCATCAGGATCATCTGAATCTTCTTCAACAACCTCTTCTCTTTCACGTTCTTTATCCCATTGCCTTTCTTCCTCATCACGTTGCTCAACTGTATCGTCTTGCCACCAATCTTCATTCACAAAATTGGATAAATTAGCAAGAACAGATCCTATGAGATATAAAAAGAATAACAATCCAATTACCGTTCCAACTGAACCTCTTAATCTAGGGAAAAAACTAGCTAAAATTAAAAACAAACCAAATAAGGCTAAGCATATAGCATTTATAAGCGGTGATGCACTCATAGCATAATTCAGAAACATTAACCCAGCGCCAATCATAAAAAAGAACAAACAACCACCATTACTTGAACGGTTATTGCAACCACCAGATGGGGTTCCACTATTTTTTTCAAAATGATTTTTATTAGCTCTATTAATCCAACTATTTTTAAACAAATTTGATGCTCTACCCATTCTTGAATTTGGTGCAGGGGTTATTTTCTTACCGCAACCTGAATTAGATTGTTGGGGCGAAGATGAAGATCTTTCATCATGTTGCTGAGCTGAATTACTATAAGATTCTTGAGATCTGTTTTTATTTCTATACGTTCCAAAACAGCCTTTACGTTTATTAGCATCAACAATTATCGAAGTGTCAAATTTTTCTTTTAAGGATTTGTCATGTTCAACATCAACTTTTATATCATTATTTAAATCTAAATTCTTTACCTCATTTTTTTTAATTTCAACTGGGGGGGTATACGGAGTTTTTGCATAAAAATCTCCAATAGCTTTTACATACTTTATTCCATCATCAGTTACAGATTGAATAATTTCAATATCCTTTAAAAGAACCTCTTTAAATAACTCTTGTTTAATTAACTGATTATCCTCTTTTGTTTTAAGACAAAAGTTTTTTAAATCTCCTTTATAAATAAAATTACCAGTTTTAAGTTCATTGGCGTTATAATCATCAATACGCTCAAATGAATCAATAATAATCTTATCCCAAACAATATCGTATATATCATTTGAACTTTTTTTTGGCTTACCCATTGAGTAGTACCCTGTAAACTTTCCTTTTATGACAATTTTCTCACTACTCATTGTTACTTTCAACTTTTATTACTCTGCTACTATGAATAAAACCTTCTGTATTTTTAAATATAATTTTCCACCACTTATTATGAGATTGATCAATAACCTGAAACTGTTGATTTACTCTTATTCTATACAATATTCTAGATGCAATATTCCTTCCTGATCTAACATTTACATACCCATCTTTGTCCTTAATTGTAAACCATTCAGCATTAATGTCTGATTCATCTGATTGTGTTGGTTTAACAAATGCACTTACAGGAATTTTAATAACTCGCCCTGTAATTAAGCCATTATCAACTCCTGGATTCAAATTAATTAATTCATCTATAGATACGTTGTATTTTTTTGAAATGGAATAAAGTGTTTCAAGGTGTTTAATCTTATGGTTTAGTATTGTATCGTTTGTAAATTTTGGTATTTCCACTGAGCTTAAATAAGATCCAGAATTACAAACATCTTCATCAATTTGAATTTTAAACTCTTCGCACTTTCCAATACTTTCACCAAAATACCTAAACTCAACCCTACGATTTGTTGTTTTCCCTTCAATTGATTTATTATCTTCTATAGGACAATTTTCACCATAACCTTCAAACATCAATCTATCTGCTGATATCCCGCAACTGTCTACAAGCACATCTCTAACAGCCTTTGCTCTGCAAAAAGATAGAGAATCATTATGGTAATTATCCCCAGAAGCATCTGTGTGCCCTGCAATTATCATATTTATATCAGTATGAGCATTTAAAGAATCTCCAAGACTTTTAATACCTTCAAGAGATGAAGCTCTAATAATAGCTGAATTTGATTTAAAAAGAACATTTGGTAAGGGTAATGCATTTTTAATTACTGTATACATAGTATCAGTTAACTGTATAGTATCGACAGAAAACAACGTATCTAATATTACTGTTTCAACAGTATCAGTTTCATATACTCTAACAGTATCAACCCTAACTTCATCATAAGCTTTTTCATCATTATTTGTTGATGTAGCATTATTACACTCTCTTAATAACCATAACAAAAGAGCTAACAAAAGTAAAAAAGAGAGCAAGCCACATCCAATGCGTTGACAGCCCATTGCCCAAGATGGCAAACATCCAGAACCTAATGAACCGCATCCACCTGGCATTCTATTCGCACACCCACCT
>JAQWRG010000046.1 GCA_029243855.1 Flavobacteriales bacterium
TTATAATCGTTTTTTAAACAATCAATCCAAAATGAATTGTAAGCTCCTCCACCTGTAATTAGGACAGATTTGTCTTTTTTTATAATATTACTTACTGATAAACATAGATGATGACCAGCAGTGTGAAGTTTATCTTCAATAGGTATTTTAAATTTATCTATAGTAGGGAAGTACCACTCTTCAAAGTCTTCTATGCCTAATGATTTCGGGAACCCCTTGAGGTAGTAACTCAACGTGATGAGATGCTCTAACATTTTTTTATTAAGACTTCCTGATTTTGCTAACTCGCCATTTTTATCAAATTCTTTTCCAATTTTTTGGGACAGTTTATTGCTAAACATGTTTGCAAACCCAATGTCACCTGCTATTCTTTTATTTTTTTTATTGAATGATATATTAGCAATGCCTCCAAAATTTAAACAATAATCAAACTGATTAAATAATAGTTCATCTCCAACAGGCACTAAAGGAGCTCCTTGACCTCCAAATGCAACATCCAAAGATCTAAAATCATTGACAACTGTAAGTTGTGTTTTATTTGCAATGGCAGCTCCACATCCAAGTTGAAAAGTTAGTTTTTGTTTAGGTTGATGAAATATAGTGTGGCCATGAGAAGCAATGGCGTCAATATTATTAATACTTATGTTTTTTTCTAAAATAAATTGGTTAATTAGGTGACCTAAATAATTACCATATTTTTGGTTCAGTACTAATAAGTCGTTGCCGCTTAAATTAGATGCTTCTTTCAAATTTGTTAACCATTCCTTTGAATATTTATAACATTTACTATGATTTATTTCATAGTTCCATTCCCGGTCTTTTTTAAAAGATACATCAACTACGTCTAAACCATCCAAAGATGTGCCAGACATTAATCCAATCATGTTGTAATGTTTCACAAAAAATTTAACAAATTCAGTACACCCTAATATATGATTAAATTTATAGCTTTGCATACTAAATTTAACCTATTATGAATTTTGAATTAACAGAAGAACAATTAGCAGTAAAAGAAGCTGCAAGAGATTTTGCGATTAATGAATGTAAAGCAGGTGTTATTGAAAGAGATCGTGATCAAATTGTAGGTCATGAGCAATTAAAGAAACTTGGTGAGCTTGGTTTTATGGGGATGATGGTTGATCCCAAATATGGTGGGAGTGGAATGGATACTTTAAGTTATGTATTAGCCATGGAAGAAATATCAAAAATTGATGCTTCAATTTCTGTTGCTATGTCTGTTAACAACAGTCTTGTTTGTTGGGGATTAGAATCTTTTGGTTCTGAAGACCAAAAACAAAAATATTTGGTTCCATTAGCTACCGGTCAAAAAGTAGGAGCGTTTTGTTTATCTGAGCCCGAAGCAGGATCTGATGCTACTTCCCAAAGAACTAGTGCTATTGACAATGGAGACCATTATTTACTTAATGGTACTAAAAACTGGATTACAAACGGGAGTACTGCGTCAACTTACTTAGTTATCGCTCAAACGGATGCTGACAAGGGGCATAGAGGAATTAATGCGTTTATTGTTGAAAAGGGTTGGTCAGGTTTTGAAATAAGTGCAAAAGAAGATAAGTTGGGTATTAGAGGTAGTGATACACACACTTTAGTCTTTACTGATGTAAAAGTACCTAAAGAAAATAGAATTGGAGAAGATGGTTTTGGTTTTAAATTTGCCATGAAAACACTTTCTGGTGGCCGAATTGGAATTGCTGCTCAGGCATTAGGAATTGCAGCTGGAGCATATGAGCTTTCGTTAGCTTATTCAAAAGAAAGAGAAACTTTTGGTAAGCCTATTTCAGAGCATCAAGCCATTCAATTTAAATTGGCTGATATGGCTTTAGAAATTGATGCTGCAAGATTGTTGGTCCATAGAGCCGCATGGCACAAAGATAATGGTAAAGATTATTCAGTTTCAGGTGCTATGGCAAAATTAAATGCATCTGAGGTTGCTATGAAAACAACAGTTGAAGCTGTACAAATACACGGTGGGTATGGATATGTTAAAGAGTATCATGTAGAGCGATTGATGAGAGATGCTAAAATCACTCAAATTTATGAAGGAACTTCTGAAATTCAACGTATAGTTATTGCAAGAAATATTTTGAAGGATTAACGAACAATAAACTTGTAACTAATCAAAAAAAAGGGAAGCAAACGCTTCCCTTTTTTTGTTAAATTAATTTAGTTTTTATCTAAAAACTCCTAGTCCAGTTGGGCTACCGATTCTATCCATGGCACATCTAAAACCAATCGTTGATGTAGATCTATCTTGTTCTAAGAATCTACGAGTACCAGGGTTTAAATAATAAGCTCTGTCTTTCCATGAAGCTCCTTTGTAAACTCTTGAGTTATCAGAAATTAAAGTAGTAGCTGCTCCAGCGCCATTTAATTTTTTTTCTTTACCTCTTTGATACATGGCAAAATCTTCATTTTTTGCTTTTGAGTTAAAATCTTCAATTGCAAGAGCATTTGCATCAGCACCAGGATAAAATATCGATGATTTCAAGTCACCATCTAAGTAATCAATGTTGTCTGCAATTCTGTAATTAGAACGTTTGATATTCTCTTCTGCAGTAACTTCCCTCATTTTTACGTTTCCAGGGGTATTCATAATATAGTCTGACATTCCAGATCTAAGCATTGGACTAATTTGAATAGTATACCCTGCCAAGTCAGCATCCTGTTCTACTTGCAATTCAAAGTCTTCAAAAACATTATCAAAAACTTCCTGAATTTTAAGTGAAGCTTCTACAATTTGTTTGTTTTCTAGAAGTTTTTTAGCATCAGCAACGTATTGTTCAACAACAAGCAAGAGTTCTTTTTCAACTGAATCTAATCTTTTCTTATTTGGAGTATACCCATATTTTCTATCGGCTTTTCCTCCTCTTTCAGCTTTAAACTCTACTAAATATTGTTCTATTCCATAAATATCATAAATGGTTGCATCGTATTTCTCTGATACAGATCCTGAAGCATTTAATACTTTAGTTTTAAATACATTACCTCTAAATGGTCTAAAGTCATCAGCATCTTCAGCAGTTAATGGTCTGTAAACATCAAGAACCCATTCACTTACATTTCCAGCCATGTTGTATAGTCCGTAATCATTTGGCCAGTACGAATAAGCAGGTGCAGTAACGTCAGCGTTGTCATTTAGGTGTCCTGAAACACCCATGTAATCGCCTCGTCCTCTAACAAAGTTAGCCAACATGTCACCTTGAAAAGTTTCTTGTGGATTTCTTACCCAATGTCCATCCCAAGGGTATAACCTTCTTTCGATTATTCTTTCATCGATTGTATTTCCAATTAATCCATATGCAGCAAATTCCCACTCAGCTTCAGTTGGTAGCCTATATCTTGGTAATAAAATACCATCTTCCATTCTAACGTGTCTTGTAGCCATGTTTCTTGCTTTGAATTTGCCAGTAGTTGGATCGTAACCACCTTTTGAGGGATCTAAATCTGCAATTTGTCCAGCAGGATTTAAACCTTGCTCATACTGACCAGCTAAATAAGAGTCTGTAGTAAAAGGTTCGTTTTGTTGATTAGGGTTCATAGTTAAAACACCTTCACGTATTAATATGTATTCATTTACACGGTCAGTTCTCCATGCTGCAAAATCATTTGCTTGGTTCCATGATACACCAACCACAGGATAATCTCTGTAGGCAGGGTGTCTTAAATAATATTCAACATACGTTTCATTATTTCCCATTTTCTCTCTCCATGAAAGCGTGTCAGGAAGAGCTTTTTTATAAATCATTGGGAAATCAGTATACGTTCTATTGATCCAATATAAATATTCACACCAGTTGTAATTGGTGATTTCGGTTTCATCCATATAAAAAGAAGAAACAGTAACTCTTCTTGGAATGTTGTGATTTTCCATTGTAATGTCTTGTTCAACCCTACCCATAGTGAAAGTACCACCTTCAATAAGGATTAAACCTGGGCCAGTTTCCTGCTCCGCATAAGGAACTTTTTGAAATCCACCATTTTTAGGATTATTGTAATCCCATCCAGTGATGTTTGAAGTTTCATATTCAGTTGAACAACCAACGATAAATAATGCGCTAATTGCAAAAAGATTAAAAATCCAAAATTTATTCTTTCTCATAATACTATATTAATCTGAATGGCTCTTAACGTAGGCCATAGCTACAAAGTTACAAAATTAACTGATTTTCTTAGAATGATGGACAACTTATTGTTCGATATGTTCTTTTTTTAGGTTCACAAACAAAATTCAATTGCAACGACAACTCATGAGACCCAGATGTTGCCATTGAAAGTTTTGAGACCGTAACGTCATAACTGTACCCAAATTTAACTTGTCCCATTTGCATTCCTACTAATAATATAAATGCATCTTGATTTCTGTACCAAACACCACCGACTAAAGGTCCTTTAGATAGATAGATTCCCATATTTATTTGTTGGAAACTTCCTTGTCTTCTGTAAAGAATGTTAGGGGAAATAAACGCTTCTTCGGTTTCGTATTTAGATGCTTTTCCAGCGAGAGGAATCATAGCGCCAATGTGACCTGTATACTTTCTTGGAATTGGACTACTGTTATTGGATAACATTGATTCATCAGGTTCTGTTAAATGATGTGCAGCAAAACCAATATAAAATTGTTCGCTAAAACCTACAATACCAGCAGATAAGTCCAGCCCACCAACAGTACCTCCTCTAGGAATGTCTTGAGTTTGATATACAAATCCTCTAATTGGATCAATCATGTCTCCAAAAGTAAGTTGATTCCAGTCAAGAGACTTTTGCCAGTAGGTGGCTTCAAATCCTGTTCTAATAGAAAATTTTCTAGAAACTTTCATTTGGTAAGAATATATTCCACTAATTCTGGTATTAACCAATGAGTTCGATGCCTGATCATTAACAAACATTAGGCCTAATCCTCCATGGAGGCTACTGACATGTTGGTCGTAAGAAAAAGCAGAGGTTACAAATGTACCAGAGATTCCTGGCCATTGATTTCTGTAATTCATAGAAACCCTTGGACACATATGGGTTCCAGTCAAAGCGGGGTTTAAATAGATTGGATTCGAATAAAACTGAGTGAACTCAGCATCTTGAGAATAGAAATGGGTGTTGAATAAAGTAAAGAAGGAAAGTATAATAGAAAATAAATATACTTTTCCTGGCTTAAAATAATATGAAATTATTTGTTTATTCACAAGTTTGTTAAAATTAAAGTTCAATTATACAAAAAATCAATTATTCATTATTCAATTAATTTCTTTATCTACAATAAAACATTCTAAATTTGAGTTTAAATCATAATGTTTACTAAATATAAATATAGATTTCGTAAAGTTTCAATAATAATTTCTTTTTTATTTTTGATTACTACTAACGTAGTGTATTCACAAAAAAGTATAGAATTACATATTGATTTAGAATATGTTAGTTCTAAGCATAAGCTCAGTAATTCCAAAAAGTTTTTTTACCCAAAAACTGGTTTTTGGGACATAAATACAAATCTGCCTGTTTTTCAAAAACTTATTTCAAACACAAAAGGAACTTTCAAATTATCAGATTTTAGTTATGATGAGGCAAAGTTGAGTGCTGACGAAATTAGTTTGATTGATGTAAAAAATGTAAATACTATTTACAAAAATCAAATAGTTCAAAATGAAGAAAACGCATTAAAAAATCACCAGCTATTACTTATTAATTGTGTCAGAAAAGATATCAATGGTGATTATTATAAATTGATTTCATTCAAAGCTAAAATTTTAGAAGAACTTGTTTTTTATGAACAAAAATCCAGTTTTGTGTCTCAATCTGTGTTATCCAATGGTAATAACTGGTTTAAGTTTGGTTTTACTAATGACGGAGTTTATAAAATAGATTACCAATATTTATTGAATAACAACATTATTAATCAAAATATATCTTCAAATTCATTTCATGTTTATGCCAATAATAATGGTATGCTTAACCCATTAAATGGATCCTACAGGCCCGATGATTTGAAGCAAATTTCTATATATATGGAAGATGGGAATGATGGTGTTTTTTCTCAAGGAGATTATTTTTTATTTTACGCTAAGGGTCCTCACAGGATTGAGTTCGATGGAAATTACTATTCTCATGTTAATCATTTATATTCTGATAGTTCTTTTTGTTTTTTATTGATTGATTCAACAGAAACAACAAACTATATGGATTCTGTTTCCTCAAATCCTACATTTACCCATGAAGTTTCTTCATATTTAGATTTTAAATTCATAGAAAATGATGCCATAAATCTTTTAAAATCTGGATCTCAATGGTATGGTGATATTTTTGATTTAGAAACAACTTACAATTACCCTTTTTCTTTTCCAGAGATTGGAGACTCTTGTCATGTTAAATTGAAGGTGGTTGGAAAATCCTCTTTTATAAACAGTTCATTTGATATTAGCCTTTTTAATCAACAACAATCCATTTCAATTGCTTCAACTGGTGGAGGATATTATTCTCCAGTAGGAAAGGCTGTTGTTGGTGAATTTGACTTTATAAATGGTTTGGCAAATGATTTTAATTTGTCTTTAACATTTAATAAAAATGGATCTCCATCTTCAAAAGGATATTTGGATTATATAGAGGTAAATTGTCAAAGAGGATTGAGTGTAAATAATAATGCTTTTATTTTTTCAGACCCTTTTTCAAATTTCCCCGGTAGTATACCAAGATTTAACCTCAATAATGCTTTAAATGTCAATATGATTTGGGATATTTCTGAATTAGATAATGTTTCAATTGTTTCATCCACCTTGTCTGGAAGTTCAAGAAGTTTCAATTTAGAACACGATACAATTAAAACGTTTGTTGCTATATCAGGGACTAATTTTTCATCACCAACATTTATAAAACAACTATCTAATCAAAATTTACACGGTCTTTCAACCCCAGATATGGTCATAATAGCACCCAATGCCTTTTTATCAGCAGCTAATGAGCTAAAGCAATTGCACGAAAATGAAGGCCTTGATGTTGTTTGTGTTACTGACCAAGAAATTTATAATGAATTTTCATCAGGAGCTCGAGATGTTTCTGCTATTAAACAATTTTTAAGAATGTTTTATGTCAGAGAATCAGGAAATCAGTTAACTATACCAAAATATTGTTTACTCTTTGGTGACGGAAGTTATGACAACAGAAATAGATTGGGCCATGGTAACAATATTCTACCTGTTTACGAATCTTGGGAGTCGTTAAGTGTTACTGGAACTTATGCAACAGATGATTATTATGCAATTTTATCTGATGGGGCAAGCATGCAGCCAACAGATTTATTAAATATATCATTGGGAAGACTTCCAGTTAGTACTATTGATGAAGCTCAAGCAATGGTTGAAAAAATAAAAAACTATATGGTTTCGGATTTTTCGGACCAACAAATAGCACACTGTTCAAATGGGGATGAAGAAAGTGTTTTTGGCGATTGGCGGAATAAAGTAGTATTGGTAAGTGATGATGAAGATAACAATGCTTATTTTACTGATATTGAAATCATGTCTTCAAAAATAGAACTACAGAAACCAGAAATGAATATTATTAAAATTCATTCGGATGCATACAATCAAGAATCCTCAGCAGTGGGGGAAAGAATTCCAGGAGCAACTTCAGAAATTAAGCAAAAAGTTCAAGATGGTTCTTTAATAGTAAATTATATTGGTCATGGAGGAGAAACAGGGTGGGCTCATGAGCAAATACTCACTTTGCCAACCATTCAAGATTGGACTAATTACAATAAAATGCCCGTTTTTATGACAGCAACGTGTGAGTTTGGAAGGTTTGACGATCATGATCGTATTTCTGCAGGTGAATATGTTGTTTTAAATCCAAATGGTGGAGGTGTTGGATTGTTTACAACTACTCGCTTGGTTTATGCTACAGCAAATGAATGGCTTAATAGATATTTCTACGATACTGTTTTTGATTATGTTAATTTAAAAGCACAAAGGTTGGGAGACATTTATATGGGAACTAAAAATAAATTTGCTCTTAACAGTGCGGATCAAAATTATAGAAAGTTTGCATTACTTGGAGATCCAGCATTAAAATTTGCTCTACCTGAAATAGTGGTAGAAACTGATTCAGTAAACGGTGTGTTAATTTCTAATTTTACCGATACCATTAAAGCACTTAGTAGAGTTAAAATTTCTGGTCATGTCCAAGATAGGCTCGGTCAAAACATGACTGATTTTTCGGGCACACTGTACGTTACTATTTTTGATAAAAAATCAGCATTAAATACTCTTGGAACCAATTCAAATTCATTTTCATCTCCATTTGAAGTTTGGAAAAATGTTATTTACAAAGGAAAGGTATCTGTAAATAATGGGGTTTTCAGTTCTGAATTTAAAGTTCCAAAAGACATTTCTTTTCAAGTAGGTAGTGTTAGAATTAGTTATTATACAGATGATGAATCAGAAGATGGTTCAGGGTACAATGAAGAACTTTTGATTGGTGGCATTGATTCAAATGCTGAAATTGACGATGAGGGGCCACAAGTACAATTGTTTTTAAATGATGAAAATTTTGTTTCTGGTGGTGTTACCAACGATCATCCGCTTTTTAAATCTAAAATTTTTGATCAAAACGGTATAAATACAGTTGGGAGTGGGATTGGTCACGACATTGAGGCCGTTATTGATGACGATTATTCTTCTTCAATAATAATGAATGATTATTACGAATCAGACTTAGATACTTACCAAAGTGGAGAAATTAGCTATGCTCTTTCAAACCTTTCAGTTGGTGAACATAAAATAAAACTTAAAGTTTGGGATGTGTATAATAATTCAACTGATGAAGAATTGTTTTTTAATGTAGTTAATGAGCAGGATGTTACTATTGAAAAGGTGTTGAATTATCCAAATCCTTTTACTACTTCTACACAGTTTTTCTTTGAACACAATCAAGTCTGTAATTTTTTAGATGTTGCAATTCAAATCTTTAATGTTTCAGGAAAAGTGGTTAAAAGTATTAATGAAAGGATTCATAACGATGGTTTTAGATCAAGTGGAATTTCATGGGATGGGAAAGATGATTTTCAAGAACAATTAGGCAGAGGAGTTTACCTTTATAAAATTAAAGTTACTAATGAGCAAGGTAAACAGGCTGAAAAAATTGAAAGGCTATTCATTCTATAATAATTATTTTTCGTGTATACTAAATACATATATTTGTCGTTTACTAATATTAAACTAGACTAACTTAAAATTAAGTTGATGAAAATAAAGCTGTTTATAACATTGTTTTTATTGTTGATTATATCTTCAAGTAAAGCTCAAATTAGCACACAAAACTTATCTGGAAAAAACATCAATACCATCACTACAGCAGTGCCTTTTCTAATGATTTCTCCTGACTCGAGGTCCGGAGCAATGGGTGATGTTGGTGTTGCTATCAAACCAGATGTTAATTCCGTTTATTGGAATCCTGCTAAATTGGCATTTATTGATGAGTCTAAAGATATGGCATTTAGTATGTCTTATTCTCCATGGCTGAGAGCTCTTGTGAATGATATTAATTTAGCTTACTTGTCTGGTTACAAAAGATTAGATAGAAATTCAGTAGTTGGAGCTTCACTAAGATATTTTTCATTAGGGAGTATAACTTTTACTGATAATTTTGGCGGCATAATTAGAGATTTTAAACCTAATGAGTTTTCATTTGATGTGGTATATTCCAGAAAATTAAGTGCTCATTTATCAGCAGGTTTAGCTGCAAGATATATTTATTCAAATTTAACAGGGGGAACCAATGTTGGTGGTGCAGACACTAAACCTGGTCAAAGTGCAGCAACTGATCTATCTATTTATTATGTTTCCAATAAGTTTGATATCTCTGATCGTCCATCTGACATTACATTTGGAATGAATATTTCTAATATTGGAGCAAAGATGGCTTATACTGATAATGCGGATAGGGATTTTATTCCTACAAACCTAAGAATGGGGACAGCATTAAATATGGAACTTGATGAATACAATGAGTTTTCTTTTTCATTTGATGCCAATAAATTGCTAGTTCCTACTCAGCCTGTTTATCAGCAAGCTAATGGTGCTGTTGTTTTTGGAGTAGATAATTTACCAATTATATATTCTGGAAGGGATCCTAATGTTGGTGTAGCTTCAGGAATTTTTGGTTCATTTACTGATGCTCCTGGAAATGTAACTATAGATGAAAACGGAAACACAATTGGTGTTGAGAAAGGTAGTAAGTTTGTTGAGGAGTTAAACGAAATAAATTTATCTGTTGGAGCTGAATATTTGTACAGTCATTTATTTGCTGTTAGAGCAGGATATTTTCATGAACATCCAACAAAAGGTAACAGAAGATATTTATCATTTGGGGCAGGAATCAAATATAAAGTTTTAGAACTTGATATTTCTTACTTATTAGCCTTAACCCAGCAAAGCCCTTTGGCCAATACGCTAAGGTTTTCTATTAAATTTAATATGGGATCAGAAACAGAAGCTGCTGTTACTCCATAAATTACTTGAAGGTTTAATTTTTTGATTTAACTTTATTATCACTTTAATATAAATAAGATGATTAAAGAGGTATCTTTTTCTTATTCAGTGTTTTCATCAATAGACGATTTGTCCCAAGATGATAAAATTCTAATGAAGGAGTCTGACAGAGCTCTGCAACAAGCGTATGCTAAATATTCAGGATTTAATGTGGGTGCAGCTTTATATTTAGATAATGGTAAAATGATGTCTGCTAACAATCAAGAAAACATGGCTCTTCCTTCATCATTATGTGCTGAAAGAGTGTTGCTTTATTATTGCAAAGCTAATTTCCCTACACTAGGTGTAAAAAAAATAGCTATTTCTGTAAAATCTTCAATTGAAATTATTGATAAACCCATTTCTCCATGTGGCTCTTGTCGTCAAGTCATGTTGGAGTATGAAAGAATGCAAGAAAGCAATATTGAAGTGCTTTTGAAAGGTCAAACAGGAGAGGTTTATTTGATAAAATCAGTAAGCGACTTACTACCGTTGGCTTTTAACACAAATGCCATTAATCGTCTTTAATTTTAATTAATTGGAAAGAACAATTCTTTTCATTTATATTTGTTATCATAAATTGTTTTTTAATGCCAAGTAATACAATCGAAAAGACTAAAAAAGCAGTAAAGAAAAAGACTAAATTGCCTTTTTCTAATCAACAGTATCTTAAATGGTACGAGGACATGTTGGTGATGCGTAAAATTGAAGAAAGAGTTGGACATCTTTATATTCAGCAAAAATTTGGTGGATTTTGCCATTTATATATTGGTCAAGAAGCACTAGTTGCTGGTACTGCATCTGCCTGTCAAAAAGAAGATAAGCACATTACAGCTTACAGAGATCATGCTCATCCTATAGCTTTAGGTATACATCCCAAATTTATGATGGCTGAATTGTATGGTAAAACCACTGGAATGTCAAAAGGTAAAGGTGGTTCTATGCACATGTTTAGTAAGGAAGCTAATTTAATGGGAGGACATGGTATTGTTGGTGCTCAAATTCCTATGGGTGCTGGTATAGCATTCGCTGAAAAGTATAAAGGAACTAAAAATGTAGCTTTCTGTTCTTTTGGAGATGGTGCAGCAAGACAAGGTGCATTACATGAAACGTTTAATATGGCAATGATGTGGAAATTACCCGTCATATTTATTATTGAAAATAATAATTATGCTATGGGAACTTCATTAAAGAGATCTACTAATGTTGAAGATATGAGTGAAATGGGAAAATCCTATCATATGCCTTCATTTGTTGTTGACGGGATGTCTGTCGAAGCTGTTCATGATGCCATTTTGGAAGCTTGTAATAGAGCAAGAAATGGAGATGGTCCAACATTATTGGATGTTAGAACTTACAGGTATAAAGGACACTCTATGTCAGATCCTCAAAAATATAGAACAAAGGATGAAGTAGAGAATTTTAAGGGGAAAGATCCCATTGTTCAAGTTTTAAAAACAATAACAGAAAACGGCATTGCTTCGGATGCTAAGCTTAAATCTATTCAAGAAAAAGTTAAGGCAATTGTTGAAGAATCTGTTGAGTTTGCAGAAAACTCACCAGAACTAAAACCTGAGGAATTGTATGAGGATGTCTATGTTCAAAAGGATTATCCTTTCATAAAAGAATAATAGTTACTTATTTAATAAAGATTAAATGGCGGAAATTGTAAGAATGCCCAAACTAAGTGATACCATGACAGAAGGAGTTGTGGCAGAATGGCATAAAAATATTGGTGAGCAAATTGAAAGTGGCGATTTGTTGGCTGAAATTGAAACAGATAAAGCAACAATGGAATTTGAATCTTTTCAAGATGGTGTATTGTTACATATTGGTGTTGAAAAAGGCCAAACTGCTCCTGTTGATTCTATTTTAGCTATTCTTGGTGAAAAAGGTGAAGATGTTTCTGAACTTTTAAAAGAGGCAGAAAAAGAAGAAAGTCAGCCTCAAGATGAAGTTAAATATGAAGAGAAAACAGTTTCTGAACCAAAGTCAGTTGCTGAAAAGATTGTTTCATCTCCATCACCGATTCAAAATACAGCAGTTTCAACTAGTTCAAGTTATCCTAAAGCTTCTGAATTAAACACATTGGACATCAAAGTTTCACCATTAGCTAAAAAACTAGCAGAAGAAAGAGGGTTGAACTTAAAGTTCATTAAAGGCTCAGGTACAGAAGGCAGAATTATTAAGAGAGATATTGATAATTATCAGATATCAGGATCTAATTTTAGTGGAGTAGAATCATTTACAGACTTTCCTGTTACTCAAATGAGAAAAGTCATTGCTCAACGTTTAGCAGAAAGTAAATTTACAGCACCTCATTTTTATCTTACAATGTCTATTGACATGGATAATGCAATTGCTGCTAGAGTGTCAATAAATAATGCTATCAAACCACAAAAAGTATCTTTTAACGATATGGTTGTTAAAGCAGTTGCAGCTTCTCTTAAAGATAATCCTCAAGTAAATGCTTCATGGTTTGGTGATGTCATTAGACAAAACGATCATGTTCACATAGGCGTAGCAGTTGCTGTTGATGAAGGACTTCTTGTCCCAGTTGTAAGGTTTGCCGATGGGAAAACATTAACGCAAATTGGAGAGGAAGTTAAGACTATGGCCCAAAAGGCAAAGGATAAAAAATTACAGCCTGAAGAATGGGAAGGCAATACCTTTACAATATCAAACTTAGGAATGTTTGGAATTGATGAGTTCACCGCAATTGTAAACCCACCTGATTCATGTATTCTAGCAATTGGAGGAATTCAAAGTATTCCAGTTGTTAAAAACGGAGCTGTTGTGCCTGGAAACGTAATGAAAGTTACTTTAAGTTGCGATCATCGAGTTGTTGATGGAGCTGTGGGTTCTGCATTTTTAAATTCATTTAAAAATTATATGGAAAACCCAGTTTTGTTGTTGGGAAAAAACTCCATTTAAAAAGTCAAATTTTCTAATAATTTTTTGTTATTTATTACAATGACCTTACCTTTCTGTAACTCAATAGTTAGTCGTTGTACACAGATATTTTAAATACTTCTATAGAATTTTTGAAAGGTGTTGGCCCAAAAAGAGCCGAACATTTAAAAAGTGAATTGAGTATCTATACTTACAGAGATTTACTCAATCATTTCCCCTTCAGATATATTGATCGTTCTAAATTAAATAAGGTCAATCAAATTAGTAAGGACTCAAAAGATGTGCAGCTGCTAATTAAGATTAAAACCATTCAAGAACTTGGTCATGGTAGAAAAAAAAGATTAGTTGCTTTAGCTGAGGATGAGTCAGGTTCAATTAAATTGATATGGTTTAAGGGCATAAATTGGATAAAGCCAATTCTTAAAAAAGGAAATAGTTATTTAGTTTTTGGTAAGCCTTCATTATTTGGAGGTCAATGGAATATATCTCATCCAGAACTAGAGCCAGAAGAAAAAAAAGAAAATAAGTTGGGATTCTTACAACCTGTATATCCTTCTTCTGAAAAATTAAATGCAATGGGGTTAAACTCAAGAGGCTTAGAAAACTTAGTTCGAACCTTATTGCCTCAAGTTGTTAAGCATCTCCCCCAAACTTTGAGTAATCATATAGAAGCCAAAAACCAGTTTTTAAATATTCAGGAATCTTACAATTCTATTCATTTCCCATCCAATAAAAACATTCTTCAAAAAGCTATTTTAAGATTGAAATTTGAAGAGTTGTTCTTTCTTCAATTAGCCATGGCTAAACAGAAAATCAATGTAAGAAGGAAAAGCAAAGGTTTTAAGTTTTCTGTTGTTGGTGATTGCTTTAATACTTTCTTTTCAGAACATTTACCTTTTACACTCACAGATGCTCAGAAGAGGGTTGTTAAAGAAATTAGAAAAGATGTAGGTTCAGGGTTTCACATGAATAGATTGCTTCAAGGTGATGTTGGTAGTGGAAAAACACTAGTTGCCTTATTGGTAATGTTAATCTCTATTGACAATGGATTTCAAGCTTGTTTGATGGCTCCTACAGAAATTTTAGCTACACAACATTATACTACCGTGTCTAAAATGTTGTCTAAAATGAATCTGAAAATAGAAATATTGACAGGGTCAACTAAAAAAGCCAAAAGAACAGACATTCACGAATCTTTAATCAATGGAACTATTGATATTTTAATAGGAACTCATGCACTTTTGGAAGAGGTTGTTCAGTTTAAAAACTTAGGGTTGTCAATTGTTGATGAACAGCATAGGTTTGGAGTTGCTCAAAGGGCCAGACTTTGGAAAAAAAACACCAGCCCTCCTCATGTTTTAGTAATGACTGCAACCCCTATTCCTAGAACTTTAGCCATGACATTTTATGGTGATTTAGACGTTTCGGTAATTGATGAGCTTCCTCCAGGAAGGAAAAAAGTTAAAACAGTTCATCGCTTTGATTCTAGTAGACTTCAAGTTTTTCAATTTATTGAAGACGAAATTAAAAAAGGGGGGCAAGTATATGTCGTATATCCTCTAATAGAAGAATCTGAAAAACTAGATTACAAGGATTTAATGGATGGATATGATAGTATAACCAGAAGGTTTCCTTTGCCAGATTACAAAGTGAGTATAGTCCATGGTAAAATGAAACCTGAAGCTAAAGATTATGAAATGAATGCTTTTGCAAAAGGACAAACACAAATAATGGTAGCTACAACAGTGATTGAAGTAGGTGTAGATGTTCCAAATGCTTCTGTTATGGTTATAGAAAGTGCAGAAAAGTTTGGGTTGTCGCAGTTGCATCAACTAAGAGGGAGAGTTGGAAGAGGTGCCGATCAATCTTTTTGTGTGTTAATGTCAGGCTATAAACTTTCTGAAGATGCAAAAAACAGACTTGAAACTATGGTTAGAACTGAAGATGGTTTTGAGATAGCTGAAGTTGATTTAAAAATGAGAGGCCCTGGAGACATAATGGGAACTCAGCAAAGTGGGGTGTTGGATTTTAAATTAGCAGATTTAGCTAGAGATGGTCAAATCATACAATTGGCAAAATTGAATGTGGATGAACTTCTTAAGGAAGATCCAGATATAACATCACCAAACAATAAAACCACAAGACAAGAATTGATTAGACAAATGCGATTAAAACCAAACTGGAGCAATATTAGTTGAATCATTAATCAACAAAATTTTATATTTGCCAATTAAATACAATCAATGGCATCAACTTCAGAAATAAAAAACGGATTATGTATAAAGCATAATCATAAACTAGTACAAGTAATCGAATTTCAACATGTAAAGCCAGGTAAAGGACCTGCTTTTGTTAGAACCAAACTAAAGGGAATTGAGGATGGCAGAGTTGTTGATCACACTTTTCCATCAGGTCATAAAATTGAAATTGTTAGAATAGAAAATCGTACCTATCAGTATTTGTACAAAGAGGCAGATGGTTATCATTTTATGAATAACGACACTTATGAGCAAATTTATATTGAAGGGCATATGATTTCAAAGCCTGAGTTTATGAAAGAGGGGCAAAATTGTACCATTATTTTTCATGCTGAAGAAGAATTGCCATTATTGATAGAACAGCCTCAGTTTTTAGCAACAGAAGTTACTTATACTGAACCTGGAATTAAAGGAGATACAGCTACCAACACTATGAAACCAGCTACTATTGAAACAGGAGCTGAAGTTCGTGTTCCATTATTTATAGATACAGGAGATAAAATTAAAGTAGATATTCAAAAAGGGATTTACGTAGAAAGAATTAAATCATGAGTTACACAATTCACGGGATTCAACATTTAGGAGTTGGAGTACCTGAGCATGCTGAAGCATGGAAATGGTATAGAAAGTTTTTTGGAATGGATATTCCATTATTTAATGACGAAGCGGGCGCCCCTCTTATGACTATTTATACCAAGGGAGATGTCATTTCTAAAAGAGCCGCAATGGTTTTGAACATAAAGGGAGGTTGTGCCATGGAGGTTGTTTCACCAACAACTTTTAAAGCTACTCATGCTGATGTAGATCATCAATTAGGTGATTTGGGAATTTCTGTTGGTTTTGTAAAAGCACCTGATATTAATAAAGCATATTCTTTTTTTAAAGATAATGGAGCTAATGTTATTTCAGAAATTGTCAAAACACCTAACGGATGGGAATCTTTTTATGTTAAAGATTTGAATCAGCTGATATGGCAAGTTATTCCAGCAAATGATTTTTATACCAATCATGCACATGCAACTGGAGGAACAGCTGGCTGTTCAACTGGAGTTTCTAATGTTGAAAAAGCGATTTCCTTTTATGCTTTATTGGGTTATGATGAGGTGATTTACGATCAATCTGATGTGTTTGCAGATTGGGCTAATTTACCTGGAGGCAAAGGTAAGTTTAGAAGAGTATTACTTTCTCAAAAAAATCCCTCAGGTGGAGGTTTTTCAAAGTTAGCTGGTAAAAGTTATATTGAGTTAGTACAAGATTTATCTGAAAGAAAACCGTTGAAAATATACGAAGATCGATTATGGGGAGATATTGGATTTGTTCATTTAGGTTTTGATGTTAGAGATATGAAATCTTTAGGTAAAAAATTAAATGACGCTGGTCATGGTTTTACTTGTGATACAAAAGATGTTTTGAGTATGGGTGAAAGCACCAAAGTTCATTGTACATATTGTGAAGATCCTGATGGGACATTAATAGAAATGATAGAAGTTTATAAAATTCCAATTATTGAAAAACTAGGTTTTTATTTAAATGTTGAAAAAAGAAAACCATCTCAACCACTTCCAGATTGGATGATAAAAGCATTGAGGTTTACAAGGGTTAAAGATTGATTATATTTTAACACCCATTATACAAACATCGTCAATTTGTTCGTTTTCTCCTTTCCAAGTATTAAAGTTTTCTTCTAATATTTGTTTTTGATCTACCATGGTTTCTGAAGCTATTGACTTAATTAAGAGCCTTAGGTTCTTCTTTTTGAATTTTTTATTTTTATCACCCCCAAACTGATCTGCATAACCGTCAGAAAATAAATAAATTATATCGTTTTTTTGAAGTTCAAAACAATGTGTATTAAAGGGGTATGGGCTATTATACTTTCCAATAGGTTGGTTATCTCCATTTATTTCTATGATTTCGTTATTTCTGTGTACCCATAAAGGGTTGTTAGCTCCAGCGAAAAAGAGTTTATTATCTATTATTTTGCATAATGCTATGTCCATCCCATCTAAAACTTCTTCTTCGCTTTTTTCAAATTCTCCAATCATTAGCTCTCGGCTTTTATCAAGAATTTTGCCTGGATCTGTTAAATGATATTCTCTCACAGATCTGTTTAGAGCATTATTTCCTAAAACAGAGACCAAAGCACCAGGTACACCATGACCTGTGCAATCAGCCGCAGCAAAAATTATAGAATCTTCTTTTTTTTCAACCCAATAAAAGTCACCTGCAACAATATCTTTAGGCATATATAGTACAAAGGATTCTGTTAGAATATTTTGAATGTTTTTTTCTGAAGGTAAAACTGCTTTTTGTATGCGTTTAGCATAGGTTATGCTATCTGTAAGGTCTTGGTGTGTTTCTTCTAATTTAAGATGTTGTTTTTCAATAATTTTTTTCTTTTTCTGGGAAGATTTAAAGCGCCCTTGAATTAAGAAAGTAATAATAAGCAGAAGGGCTAGCATTCCAAATAGAGCATATTGCTGTACGTGTTTAGTTTTAATTTCTGCTTTTTGTTTTGCTGAGATAGCTGCTTGTTCAGCTATATGTGCATCTTTAATTTTATGTTCTTGGTCATTTT
>JAQWRG010000055.1 GCA_029243855.1 Flavobacteriales bacterium
CATTTAATTCCAATGAGTTTTCAGGAAAGAAAGAAATAGCAATAACATTCATCTTAGCTTCAATGATGTTTTTTAAAGTTCTAAATCCTAAAAAACCAGGAACAGCTGATATAACAAGGTCGTGCTGTTTTATTGTTTTTGTTAGGTCATTCACATTTGTTACATCAAGTTCTTGAATCGTCAAATTCGAACATCGCTGTTTAACCGAATTTAAAATTTCAATATTTATATCTGTTAATAATACTTCATGATTCTTAGATAAATCAATGGCCATAGCACTACCAACCATTCCCCCACCCAATACGATAATTTTACTCATAACTAAGTTAATTTTAATTAAAATGATAAAAAGAAATAAAAACAACTATAAGCCAGGAATGAAAACCCAAGGCATATTATTAAGACAAATTTTATAGTTTGATTTCATACCTCAAAAATAGAATTTTATGTTGTTTAATAACTAAAAATAAAAAGTTAAAAAGAATAAGATTAAAATTATTAAATAAAAGGCCGACCAAATAAACAAGTCTTTCTTTAGTTTAAAATTGAATAAAACACACTGACTTATAACAGCAACAATAAACCAATCTCTATAATTAGTAAATGGAACAGCATCTCCCTCCCAAACCCAAAAATCTAAAATTGGAGCAATAGGTTCAAGAATAACATCAATAATTAACATTAAGAATGTAGATAAAACAACTATCAAATACTTATTAGTTATTAAGCCGTCAAGAAATTGTCTTGAGACAATACATAACAACACCCAATTTACTCCAATCATTAAAGGTACTCCTCCAAGCTTTATGCTTAATGAGTCGCCATACTGGTAATTTCCAAATATCCAACCATAATTAACACCTATCCATTCAGCAAAAAATGTAAATAAAAAAACTGCTGAAAGTTGCAAGTAACCTAAATATGTTGGTTTCAACCTATATAAAAAAAGGATAAATGGAATTAATAAGGATAGAAATGACAATGGTAAAAAGAAATCCTTATCAAGGAATCGAATACCAATAAAACCAGTCAAATAAATCAGGAAAATTAAAATGAAATCCCTGTATTTAAGCTTATTCTTAACTCTTATTATTAATTTAGTCATATTCATTTATTAAATAATTGAATGAATGAAATTAGTTAATATGTTAAATATTTATAAAAAAAGAAAACAAAATACATTTATGATTTAATTTCTTAGACAAACAAATTGATTTATTGTACTTTTTCCTAGAGTTAAACTTATTGAAGTTGAATTTTTAACTTATATTAAATAACTATACCAATGAAGAAGAGGGCATTAATACTTATAGGTTTACAAAATGATTATTTTGCTGAAGATGGCATTCTAAAAGAAGTGGTGGAAGAATCATCAAAAGTTTCAAATATCATAGAAAACATTATTAATCTGGTTGATAAATCAAACGACACATTAATAATATCTACTCCTATTATTTTTTCAGAAGACTATAAAGAACTTGACGAACCTGTTGGTATTTTAAAAACCATAAAAGAAGTTGGCGCTTTTAAAAAAGGAACTAAAGGTGCTGAGGCTATTGATGAAATTAAAGCATATAACAATAAAATTATTGAAATACCTGGAAAATTAGGTTTAAACGCTTTTATAAATACAAATTTAGAAGAAACATTAAAAGAGAATGAAATTGAAGAAGTTATGTTAGCAGGAACCGTTGCTTCTATATGTATTGATTCTACTGGTAGATCAGCTCATGAAAAAGGATTTAATGTTACTATGCTAAGTGATTGTATTTCAGGAAGAACCGTTTTCGAAAAAGATTTTTATTGTGAAAATGTATTTCCTTTATATGCAAACCTTACCACATCCAAAGAGGTTTCTCAAATATGATTCTAATGAAAGAGAACTCTGAAGATCTAAACATTCAAATTCAATATAAACTTGTTGAAGAATTAACTAAAACTAATGAAAGATTACAACTTAAAATTAATGAAAACAAAATTCAACTTGCTAATAACCTTAAGCACATTAATGATTTTCAAATATTAAATAAATTTTCAACAGTCATACAAGAATCTAACACGATTGAAGACGTAACATGGTCTATTGCAAGAAATGCTATTGCTGAATTAAATTATGAAGATTGTGTTATATATCTATTAGATAAAAAAGGAGAGTATTTAATTCAAAGTGCAGCACATGGTGCTAAGAACCCTAAATCCAGAGAAATTTTAAATCCTATTAAAATTAAAATTGGGAATGGAATAGTTGGTGGTGTTGCAGCATCTAAACAAGCAGAAATTGTAAACGATACCACAAAAGATAAAAGGTATATTATTGACGACAAAAGTAGAATGTCTGAAATCACTGTTCCAATAATTTTTGAAGATAAATTGCTTGGCATAATAGATTCTGAGAATAAGGAGAAAAATTTTTATTCTGAAGATGATTTAGAATTACTTTCTACAATTGCTTCAATGGCGGCAACCAAAATTATGGAATCTAAATATCATCTTGAATTAATAGATTACCAATTAAAATTAGAAAAACTTGTCGAAGAAAGAACAAACGAAATTGAACAACAAAATTTAGAGTTAAAAAAACTTTCTTTATTCCCAAAACATAATCCAAATCCTGTTATCGAACTTGATTTTAATTTTAACCTAACCTACTGCAATAAAGGAGCAGTAAAATATTTTGGCAATACAATATTAAAAAAAGATCACCCTGACAATATAAAGTATGTTGAATTGCTAAAAAAAACAACAAAGGAAAAAATTACCGGAGTTTATCAGATTGAAGAAGGTTTTAAATTTCAAAACCAGCATTTTGACATGAGAATTTACATTGATGAAGATTTGAAGCTATACCGACTCTACTTCAATGATATTTCTCTAATAAAGAACATGCAAAATGAACTTAAAGAACAAAATGACTCCATTTATGATAGCTTAAATTATGCACTAACAATCCAAAAGTTAATCTTACCTGACCCATCCAATTTAAATGGTTTTTTCTCTGATCATTTTATTTTTTACAAACCAAAAGATGTAGTAAGTGGTGACTTTTACTGGCTAAAAGAAATAAACTCAAATTTATTTTTATCAATTTGTGATTGTACAGGTCATGGTGTCCCGGGAGCATTAATGAGTATTATCGGATATGATGCATTAAATAACATTATAAAATACATTAAAGCCAACAATATTGGTGAAATAATGGATTCCTTAAATAAATACTTTTTTGAACTTCAAAATGAAAAAGGGGATGCTTCTACCACTAACGACAGCATGGATTTAACATTAATTAATTATAATAAAGAAAATAATACAATAAGGTATAATGGATGTAAACAACAATTCTATTTGATTAGAAATAATGAAATTTTTACTTATAGAACAAGTTCACACACACTTGGCGCAACCTTAGATAATTTAAATTTCCAATTTGAAGAAGTTAATGTAGAAAAAAACGATGTTATTTATTTATTTTCTGATGGCTTTCCAGATCAATTTGGTGGTAAAAAAGGAAAGAAATTTAAATATAAACCATTTAGAGAACTTCTATTGTCAATTCATCATCTTCCTATGGACAAACAACATATTGAAATTGAAAAAGCTTTACACAATTGGCAAAACGGTGGAGGCGAATTCTACGAACAAATAGATGACATTAGTATAATTGGCCTTAAAATTTAAAAACCCAGTGCAGCATCATCTCCTCTTGAATCTGCTCCTCCTTGCAATATACCGTCATCATCAATTAAAATAGCATCTACCCTATTCATTGAGCCAACAGGTTTCAACTTGTGACCTAAATTCATCAATTGATTACATAAATTTGAATCTTTAGAAAGTGATTTTTCTATTTTAATTTGGTCTGGCAACCATTGATGGTGAAATCTTGGAGCTTCAACGGCTTCATCCATTGTCATATTAAATTCAATTACATTTAAAATGGTTTGAAAAACACCTGTAATTATTGTAGATCCTCCTGGCGTTCCTACAACCATAAATAACTTGCCATTTTTTTCGACAATTGTAGGAGTCATAGAACTCAACATTCTTTTATTAGGCTGGATAGAATTGGCTTCTCCACCAACAAGACCATATAAATTAGGCGTGCCAGGCTTAGAACTAAAATCATCCATTTCATTATTAAGTAAAAACCCACCGCCACCAACTACAACACCACTTCCAAAAGAACCATTTAATGTAGTAGTAACCGAAACAGCATTACCATATTGATCAACAATAGAATAATGAGTTGTTTCTTCACTTTCGTTAATTAAAACATTGCCAGGAAATATATCGCTACTTTTTGATGATTTAGAAGGGTCATAAGAATTCATTCTATTTAAAATATAATTAGAATCTAACAGTACTGATTTAGGAACACTAACAAAATCTGGATCACCTAAAAATTTGGATCTATCGGCAAAAGAGCGTCTTTCAGCTTCTGCTAAAAGATGAATGTACTCAGGAGAATGAAACTTCAATGAAGACAATGGAAATGATTCAATCATTTTAAACATCTGATTCAAAACGACCCCTCCGCTTGAAGGTAAATCCATTGAAATCATTTTATAATATTTATAAGTAAAAACAATAGGTTCTCTCCATATACTTTCATAAGATTTTAAATCTTCATATGAAACAATACCTTCTCCTCTATTGATTTCTTCAATTATTAAATCGGCTGTCTTTCCTTCATAAAAACCTGCTCTTTTATGGTCTCTTATTCTTTTTAATGTTTCAGATAAATCATTTAAAACAATAGTATCTCCAGGATTCCATTTAGTCTTATACAATGAACTGTCAATGGTGTTGAAAATTGATTTAGTTTCTAAATAATAATTTAAATTACCTGCTTCATTATTTGTTAATACAAATCCATTCTTTGCCAAATCAATTGAAGGTTGAACTAAATCATTCCAGCTTAGTGAACCGTATTTTTCATGAGCATTGACCATGCCGTCAACGGTTCCAGGGACTCCAACAGCCAAATGACCTAGTAAACTTAAGTCAGGAATAACATCTCCATTTTCATCTAAATACATATCTCTAGTTGATTTAGATGGTGATTTTTCACGAAAGTCCAATGTGTTGGTTTGGCCTTCTGCCAATCTAACCACCATGAACCCTCCACCTCCAATGTTTCCAGCACTTGGATATACTACAGCTAGTGCAAATTGAACAGCAATAGCAGCATCAATTGCATTTCCACCTTTTTCCATAACATCCACACCAACTTTACTTGCCAAAGGGTGAGCTGAAACCACCATAGCAGAATCAATAATTGGCTTAGTAATTAACGATTGATTATCAGATTCATCATTAGAATTTTCACAAGAAAAAAAAGCGAAAAATAAAAGAGTTATGACTACAACTTTATAAAAGAGATATTTATTCAAATACTGATAAATTTAGATTTACAATTTTATCATCTGTTATTAATTTCAAAACGTAATTCCCAGAGCTTAAGTTGAGATTAAAATCATTTTTACCAGAACAGTTGTTTTTAGAATACATCAATCTTCCATACATATCGTAAACAGTAGCATCGTATTTAGTGTTATTGTTTGTAATTATTGAAAAAGTGCCATTACTTGGGTTTGGATATATGTAAGAATTGAATAGTTGACTATTTTCATTAATGCCAACAAAAGATTCTACAAAAACAGAATCTGAAACAAAACAACCGTTTGCATCGGTAACTGTTACTGTGTAAACACCTGTAGATAAGTATACTATGGTTGAGTCAGTTTGACCATTATTCCACAAAATAGTGTATGGTGGGGTTCCACCATTTATACTTACAGAAGCAGTACCATCAAAATAACCTGAATCAGATTCGGGAGTTGAAGTTAAATTTAAATTTATTGATGTTGGTTGTGTTAGGGTAAGATTTGTGGTATCCGAATTACAACCAACAGAATCTGTAATGTAAATGGAATAATTTGAAGGAGATAATGAATTAAAAACCGAAATAGGAGTTACAATACTATCTAATGTGTAAAAGTAAGGCGATATACCACCCGATCCTACAATCGAAATGACTCCATCAGATGAATTGTAACAGGATATGGGCGAAACAGTTGAGTTTAAAACAACTGTATCTGGACTATCTATCGTAAAAAACAACGAATCGTAACAATTAACATTAGATACTTCGACTGCATAATTGCCTGGTGATAAAAGGTCAATAGTAGAGCCTGAAGAACCATTAGACCAATCGTAAGATGTAAAAACTGAATCTAAAGGGAATAAATCGATAGAACCAGTATTTCCATAATAACAATCTGAATCAATAACATGTGAACTATCAATTATTGGAAAACCATCATTAATGTATACAGAATCTACCACCACACAACCATCTGTATGAGTAATTACAACCTCCCAAAATCCAGCTGACAAATTGGTTCCATACTTAACTACATTTCCATTAGCCCAACTGTATAAGCAACCACTAAACTGACAAGTACATCCTGAACTAAGAACCGTAGCCGAACCCGAAGAATCGCCAAAACATGTGTTGTGAACAATATTTCCACATGAAATAAAATAAGGATCGTTTAATTGAACGTTATATACTTCAATACATTTTGAACTATCGGTCGTATAAACCTTATATGAACCTGCTGAAACATTAAATAATGTATCACCAACATCACCTGTTGACCACAAATAGGTCAATGGAAGTGTTGTTCCAAACGTCAATGGATAAATTTTACCATCACTTTCAAAATTACAGGATGGATTTGTTAACCCCCATGACGTTACCGTATTATTGCTGTTACATAAATTTAATTCGGTATTGTAAAATCCATCATGATTTGTGCCCATATATGATCCCCAAGCAATTCCAGCATTGGGCATTGAAAAATTAGTTGTTATTGAGTTAATGTAAAAACCATTCCATGCACCCGGATTTACACTATCTGCTTTATAAGTATAAACAACATCAATTAATCCATTATTATCAAAATCATCTACTAATGGAGTACTTGCTAAATTAACTCCTGCAGTTGGTAAAACAACTGTAGTTACAGTATCATTTTGAAAATCTATAATAAGAAGCTCATTATTAAAATATCCCACATGATTATTTAATGAAATTAAAACTTC
>JAQWRG010000111.1 GCA_029243855.1 Flavobacteriales bacterium
ATCAAAATATGAAAGATTTATACAATTGGTTTATTATTCAAACTCCTATCACACAAGCATTACTTGCTGGGGTTTTTACATGGTGTTTAACGGCTATAGGCGCAGCATTGGTGTTTTTATTTAATGCTTCTAATCGTAAAATACTTGACATGTCCTTAGGTTTTACTGGAGGAGTTATGATAGCTGCAAGTTTTTGGTCTTTGCTAGCTCCTGCCATTGAATATGTTGAAATGCAAAATCAAATGGGATTAAGTGACTCTCCATCATGGTTGGCCCCAACAATTGGCTTTTTCTTAGGTGCATTATTTTTATTTGGATTAGATAAAGTAATACCCCACCTACATTTATTCAACAAAAGAGAAGAAGCTGAAGGAATGGAGACCAACTGGAGAAAAACAGTGCTTTTAGTTTTAGCAATCGCTTTACACAACATCCCCGAAGGCCTAGCTGTTGGGGTAGCTTTTGGTGCTTTAGCATCACCCGAAATAATGGGGTTAGGAGCTAGTAGTATTTTTACAATGGGATCAGCCATAGCACTTGCTATTGGAATTGGTATTCAAAATTTTCCTGAAGGGTTTGCAGTATCAATGCCTCTAAGACGACAAGGAATTAGCAGATGGAAATCATGGCAATGGGGACAATTATCTGCTATTGTTGAACCTATTTTTGCAGTTATCGGTGCAGCGATTGTTCTTCAAGTTCTACCTATTTTACCTTATGCTTTATCTTTTGCAGCAGGAGCAATGATTTTTATTGTTGTTGAGGAGGTAATTCCCGAAAGTCAAAAAGGTGGTCATACCGATTTAGCAACCATGGGCTTAATATTGGGTTTTATTGTAATGATGAGTCTTGATGTTTCATTAGGATAAAAGCAACTATCTAACCACTACATCCTTTAAAAAATCATTATTTAGTTTTTTATTTATTTGCTGAACCAATACCGTTTTCTGCATTTTGATTTCTTCTTTGAATGGAGCACTGGTTAATTGAAGAAATAATTTTTGTTGATTGACATATACAGATTTAACTTTTTTCATCAAAAAAGGCCCCATTATCTCACTAAACACTTCAATTACTTCATGTTCTTTAAACCTTTTTTCATACCCAAATTGAGTAATAAATTTATCTAATACCTTATCAATTTTTTCTTCCTTAGAATTTCTCTTTTTTATCATTATTAGATTTTTACTTCTCCATCTTGTATAACAAACTTATTAAAGTCTACTTTAAACTTTTTCAAAATTTCAGGAACCTTATCTAAATCTGTATCTGTTATAAAGGTTTGTCCAACATCATTTTTTTCAATCAACTTCAATATGTAGCCAACCCTATCGTTATCTAATTTATCAAATATATCGTCCAATAACAATATTGGTCTAAAACCTTTTTTTAAGGTTATATATTCAAACTTTGCCAATTTTAAGGCGATTAAAAATGTTTTTTGTTGACCTTGAGAACCAAATTTTTTGATTGGAAATCCACTTATCATAAACTGCAAATCATCACGATGAACTCCTGCTGAAGTATAGGTTAGCATTCTATCCTTATCGTAATTCATTCTAAGTAACTCTTCCATAGAATGTTCATGTAATGACGAGGAATAAATCAAATCTACATCTTCTTTTCCATCAGAAATATCATTGTAATACTTGTCAAATATGGGAGAAAACTCTTGAATAAATGAATTTCTTTTTTCAAAAATTATTTTTGATTTCTGTATGATTTGAATTTCATAAATATCCAACAGATCGTTAATAGAAGAGGAGCCCTTCATCCCCTTTAAAATAGAATTTCGTTGTTGTATAAGTTTATTGTATTGAATTAATTCATTTAGATAGTTTTTATTAAACTGAGATATTAGCGCATCTATAAACTTTCTTCTAGTTTCACTTCCATCAAGAACTAAGTTAATATCATATGGAGTTATCATAACTACAGGAAAAAGCCCAATATGATCAGCCAATCTTGAATAATTTTTTTTATTTTTTTTAAAAATCTTCTTCTCCCCTTTTTTTAACCCACAATACAAAGAAAAAACATCGTCTTCCTGCGACACTTCACCTTGTATAAGATAAAACGGAGTATCAAACTTAATGTTTTGACTATCTATTGAATTAAAATAACTTTTGGTGTAGCTTAAATGATGAATGGCATCTAAAACGTTAGTTTTACCCTGTCCATTGTTTCCTAAAAAGCAATTTACTCTACTTGAAAAGTTGAATTTTGCTTCATCAATATTCTTAAAGTTTATAAGTGAAAGGCTATTTAAATACATTTTTCAAAAATACGATATTAAAGAAAGCATAGAAAATTTATAAAAAAAACTATTTTTGCAGACTTAAACTTATAATCAACGTACTGAAAAATAAACATTCATGTCATTAGAAGAAAAAAAATCACCAGAAACTTTAGAAAACACCAATGAAACACAAGATCCAAAATCTAGTCTTTTAGGGAATATAGATTTAGAAAAAATTCTTGGAGAATCTGGTTACGACTATTATCAAGAAAACAAACAAAAAGTAAATACCATTGGTATTGTTTTAATTCTTGTTATTGTTGGGTTGCTTGGTTATAACCTAATTTGGAAAAACATGATTGTTCTTCCTAAAGAAAAAAAGTCAATTGAAGAGCTTTGGAGAGCAGAATCTAAAGCATTTGATTTTAACGATTGGAGTACTGCAATAAATGGTGATTCACTTGGACTATTCAGTGGTTTTGAATCGATTAGCGAAGAGTATTCAGGCTATGCAAGTGGAGATATAGCTACCTATAATCTTGGGATTTCTCACCTTAACAATGGAGATTATGACAATGCAATTGAAATGTTGAAAAAAGTTAGTTTTGATGATGAATTGTTAGGAACCATTGCGATTGGTGCAATAGGAGATGCTTACATGCAGAACGGATCTGTATCTGATGCATTTACCTACTATGAAAAAGCTTACAAGAGAAGAGATAATGAATTGACCTCTCCTATTTATATGATGAAAGCAGCTTTTTGTTTAGAAATAGAAGAAAAATATGATGAGGCAATTAAAATATATGAAACCTTATATTTAAAATACCCCAATTCAACACTTTCTTTAAAAGCAGAAAAATACATGGAATCCTTAAAGTTAGGAGCACCTGTTTATGCAACATCAAAAGATATTTCTAAATAATGGCAACTGCCAATAAAAATCTTTCCAATTTAGAATTGGTTCCATTATCAGAACCTTCAAAAATAAAGATTGGTGTTGTTGTATCCGAATGGAATGAAACCATAACCAATAATCTTTTACAAGGGGCTGTTTCAGCATTAAGAGAAAATAAAATTGTTGAAAAAAATATTATAGTTCATAGAGTTCCTGGAACATTTGAACTTCCATTGGGAGCACAATATCTATTAGAAAACAATTTAGTTCATGGTGTTATCACTATTGGTTGTGTAATTCAAGGAGAAACCAAACATTTTGATTTTGTATGTCAGGGTGCAACTCAAGGAATTGTTCAAGTTGGATTAAGATACAATAAGCCTGTTTCTTTTTGTGTACTCACAGATGAAAATGAGCAGCAATCAATAGACAGGTCTGGAGGTAAATACGGAAATAAAGGTATAGAATGTGCCATTTCCTGTCTTAAAATGATTCAACTAAAAGAAGAAATCAAAAAACCTTCAACCAATATTGGATTTTAACTTTCTAAAATCTTACTAATGTTTGGTTTGAAATACAACGAAGATTTTAAAATTTTACCATCTTCTCTGTAAATAGCCTTTCCATTTTCATCTAATTTACTCATATTACTTCTCTGAATTTCTTCAAAAACTTCTTCTATTTTATGTTGAAGTCCGTGTTTAAGTATTGTTCCACACAATATGTATAACATATCGCCCAAAGCATCGGCAACTTCTACTAAGTCTCCTTGTTGAGCAGCGTCTAAATATTCTTCATTTTCTTCTTTCATCAAATTAAATCTTAACATAAAATCAGCTTTGCTAATTGATGAAACAGGTTGAGATTCGTTCTTAATACCAAAAGATTCATGAAAAACTTTAACAGCATCAATACAGTCTTTAAATTGTAATTTTTTTTCCATGCGATAAAAATAAGTTTTGATTGAATTCAATTCACAAAAAATAATTAAAAATCCTTAACATATATTAACAGTATATCTGTAAAACAGTTAAAAAGATTTTAGAATTTTACTTTAATAAAAGTTCAAACAATATAATTATGGAAAATGAAATAGGTGCTGAAGCCAAAAGCAACAGCATAAACATAAAAGAAATAAACGACTTAATACAAGCAGAAAGCTCATTTATCGACCTATTAAACTTAGAAATTAAAAAAGTAATTATTGGGCAAAACCACATGCTAGAAAGTTTACTTATTGGTTTGTTATCAAACGGCCACATTTTACTTGAAGGAGTCCCAGGTCTAGCAAAAACATTAGCCATAAGCACATTATCTAAAGTCATTGATGTAGATTTTAAAAGAATTCAATTCACCCCAGATTTACTTCCAGCCGATTTATTAGGAACCATGATTTATAATCAGAAAAAAGAAGAATTTATTTCTAAAAAAGGACCACTTTTTTCAAATTTCATATTAGCTGATGAAATCAATAGGGCTCCAGCAAAAGTTCAGAGTGCTTTGCTTGAAGCCATGCAAGAGAGACAGGTTACTATTGGAGATCAAACCTACAAACTACCTGAACCGTTTTTAGTTATGGCCACTCAAAACCCTATTGAACAAGAAGGAACTTACCCATTGCCTGAAGCACAAGTCGATAGGTTTATGATGAAAATCGTTTTACCCTATCCAAAAAGAGAGGAGGAACAATTGATACTTAGAGCAAATGTTTCACAAGAAGGTTTTCAAACTCCTGAAAAGGTGGTTGAACCAAAACAAATTATGAGAGCTAGAGAAGTTGTTAAGAAAATATACATGGACGAAAAGATAGAGCGATACATAGTAGACATTGTTTATGCTACAAGAGAACCTGAAAGCTACCAACTTGACGACATCAAACCGCTAATAACTTTTGGTGGCTCTCCAAGAGCAAGTATATCAATAGCAAATGCAGCAAAAGCATATGCCTTTCTCAAAAAAAGAGGATATGTAATACCTGAAGATGTAAGAGCAGTATGTGCAGATGTTTTAAGACATAGAATTGGGCTTTCTTATGAAGCTGAAGCTGAAAATATCTCTGCAGAAGACATCATAACCACTATTCTTAATAAAGTGGATGTACCATAAACATCTTCAATAATGGATACTAAAGAATTATTAAAAAAAGTAAGAAAAATTGAGATCAAGACTAAGGGTCTATCCAATCAGGTTTTTTCTGGTGAATACCATTCTGCATTCAAGGGAAAAGGAATGGCTTTTTCAGAAGTTAGAAATTATATTCCTGGAGATGAAATTCGAACAATAGATTGGAATGTTACTGCAAGATTTAACGAGCCATATGTAAAAGTTTTTGAAGAAGAAAGAGAACTAACGGTAATGCTAATTGTTGACATTTCTGGATCAGAAGCATTTGGATCAGACAAACAATTGAAAAGAGAATTTATTGCTGAAATTGGAGCTGTCTTGGCATTTTCTGCTACTCAAAACAACGATAAAATTGGTGCTGTTTTGTTTTCGGATCAAATAGAATTATTTATTCCCCCTAAAAAAGGAAGAAAACAAATTTTAAGAATAATTCGTGAACTAATAGAATTTAAACCCAACAGTAATAAAACAGATATCGGTTTTGCTTTAAGACACTTTAACAATATTATCAAAAAGAGAAGTATTGCTTTTTTAATTTCTGATTTTATTGATAAAAAATTTGAAGATGCATTAAAAATAACGGCAAAAAAACACGACTTGATTGCGCTAAGAATTGCTGATAAAAGAGAAAAAGAATTAACTAATATTGGATTATCCCTTTTTATAGATCCTGAAACCGGACAAGAAAAATGGATAAACACCAACAGTAAAAAAGTAAGAGAAAAATACAGAAATAATGCCCTATTAAGAGAGCATTACGCCAATGAATTATTTAAGAAATCAAATGTTGATTTTTCTAACATTAATCTTCAAGATGGGTACATAAAACCTCTTATGCAACTATTCAAAAAAAGATGAAAGGAATAGTTTTAGCCATATTACTGTTTCCACTAATTGGGTTTACTCAAAAATTTGATGTAAGTGCAAGCAAAACCGATCTTTTAATTGGGGAACCTACTGTTTTAAAATTAAATTTTTCTGCATCTGCAAACAATAGATTTGATAGTGTTTTTTTTGAAATAAATGAAACAGATGGAAGGCTAGTAAACAATTGGGAAATATGGAACAAATCGCCCATTTCAAAAACAACTAAAGAAGATGAAAAAGGAAATTTCATTACCTATTTCTCTCAAGAAATTGAATTAGCAAACTTTGATACGGGTAAAGTTGAATTCCCTCCCCTTTTGGCATTAGCTGATGAGAAAAAATATTTTTCTCAAGCTATATTATTTAATATTAAACTTGAAGAAACAAGTGAATCTGATGAAATAAAACCTTTAAAACCCATCAAACAAATTAAAATAACTTGGTTTGACCATGTGCTAATGTTTTTAAAAAATTATTGGATTTGGATTGCATCATCCATAGCAATTGTTGTCTTACTTATTCTGATTTTGAGACATTGGTTAAAGAAACCTTTAAAAACCATAGAAGAACCTAAAATACCCATCTCAATTATTCTTTTAAAAGATCTTGAAATACTTAATGAAAAAAAATATTGGCAAAACGGTAAATACAAAAAATACTACAGTGATTTATCTATAATTATTTGGAGGTTTTTGGAAGACAGGTACGAAATTGCAACATTTGAAAAAACTAGCGATGAAATTTTAAATAGTCTCAAATGGAAAAACATTTCAGATGAAATCATAAAAAATCTCCAGCACTTCTTTGTGGTATCAGATGAAGTAAAATTTGCAAAACAAATTCCTATTCAAAAAGACAATGTAGAATCGTTTAATATGATTAAAAAACTTATTGAAGATGAAAGAATTGATGTTGAAAGTGAACATGTAAATGAAGAAAATAATGCTTGATTGGTTGAATACATATCAGTTTCATGAAAGTTGGATCTTATGGTTTCTTCTACTAATTCCTATTTTACTTATTCATCATTTTTTTATTAAAAAAAATAAAAATCAAACATTAAAAACTTCATCATTAGAATTGTTTAATGGTGTTGAAAGTAATTATGGCAAATGGTTTTCCCACGGAAAATATTTACTTAAAATGCTTGGCTTATCTTTTTTAATCGTTGCGAGTGCAAGACCTCAAGTTAGTTTAGAATCTGCTTCAACAAAGCAATTGTATAAAGAAGGAATTGACATTATAATATCTATGGACGCCTCTGGAAGTATGATGGCTAAAGATTTTTCTCCTGATCGTTTTGAAGCTTCCAAAGATTTAGCAAAAGAATTTGTTCACGACCGTAAAAACGACAGAGTTGGCTTAGTAATTTTTGAAGGTGAAGCATATACACAGTGCCCCTTGACTTCTGACAGGAATATCTTGACCGAACTTATAGAAGATGCTGAACAAGGAATAGTTGAGCAAGGGACAGCAATAGGAATGGGACTTGCAACTGCAATAAACAGATTAAGAGAAAGCAAATCTCCAAGTAAAGTAATTATCCTTTTAACTGATGGTGTAAATACACATGGTAAAATACACCCCCTAAATGCTGCGGACATGGCTAAGGAACTAGGGATAAGAGTTTATACCATTGGAGTTGGAACAAATGGAAAAGCAAAAACTCCTGTTGCGATTGATCCATTTAGTGGAAAATACATTTACGATTTTGTAGATGTTGAAATTGATGAACCCACATTAAAAGAAATTGCCCAAGAAACTGGAGGCAAATACTTTAGAGCAACAGATAACGAAAAACTAAAAGCTGTTTATAAAGAAATAAATCAATTAGAAACTGCAAAAATTAAAACCATTGAATACGAAGTGGACTTACCTGAAAAAGGATTCTTATTTATTGTATTGGGGTTGTTAGCCTTTTGTATTGAATTTATTGTATCAAAACTTATCATTAAAAGTATTTCTTGAATATTGAAAATAAAAAATATCACCTTTACAACTCTAGTGCAGTAATTAGCATTATAATCATTGAAATTTTATTTTGGTCTATAAGTTATTTAACGTTACAATATTTAGTAACTAATGTTGAAGAATTTAGGTTTCAGTATCCCTCCTTACTTTGGGTATTTTTAATAATTCCAATTATTGACATCTCCTGGTTATTTAACCGAATATGGAAAAATAAAGCATTAAAACAGTACGCTAGTGAATCAGTAGTCACATCAATATTTAATGGTTTTTCTAATACAAGGTCAATTTTAAAGTTTGTTTTATTTAGAATAGGAATAGGTTTGGTTATTATAGCCTTGACGAATCCTCAATACGGAGAAAATGAAAGAACCGTTGAATCCAAAGGAATTGATATAATGATTGCTTTAGATGTTAGCAAGAGTATGTTGGCTGAAGACATAGTTGAGGGCTACAATCGACTAAAAATTGCTAAAATCGGTATAAGCAGGCTGCTTGATCAGTTGCATGGAGATCACGTTGGAATAGTTGTATTTGCTGGTGAAGCTTACAAACAACTGCCAATAACACCAGATTACTTTGTAGCTAAATTGTTTCTCAAAAGCATTCAAACTCAAATGATTTCATCACAGGGTACAGACATTGGAAACGCAATTGACCAATGTATGAGTTCATTTGACTTTTCAAGAGAAACAAACAAGGCAATTGTTATACTTTCTGATGGCGAAGATCATGAAGAACAAGCAATTGAAGCTGCTAAGAATGCAGCAGAAGAAGGTGTGGTAACCTGTACCATTGGTATGGGTTCAACAAAAGGTGTTCCGATACCAATCTTTAGAAAATCAAAAAAAGTTGGTGTCGTGAAAGACAAGAACAATGAAACTGTTCTAACAAAATTAAATGAAGAAAACCTCATTAGTATTGCTCAAGCTGGTGATGGAACTTACATAAGAGCTCAAGGTTTGGATTTACAACTAAAGAAAATTTTAGAAAGAATTAAAAAAATAGAAAAGTCTACCCTTAAAAAAGAAAGGTATTCCAGTTATGATGATCAATTTCAATGGTTTTTAATACCAGGTCTATTACTTTTACTTTTAAACGTATTTATTAGTGAGAAAAGAGGAATTATTGAAGATCAAATTAAATTATTTAAGTGATGAAATATAAATATACTCTTCTATTTTTAATTTTAATTTATGGCTCAAATAAAGCTCAAAACATTGATAGTAAGTTTGCTCTTTCAAATGCTAACAAGAGTTATGATATTGGTGATTATGCATCCTCTATTGAAAAATACAATTCTGCTAATAAATTAGACACTAGTAATAACATGAGTATGTTTAATGCTGGTAATGCCTCATTTATGAAAGGGGAATTTGAGGAGGCAAATAGCTATTACGAAAACTATATCAATAAAAGTAAAAGTGATACTGAAAAAGCTGAAGCGTTGTATAATATGGGTAACAGCTACTTTAACGATTACAAAAAAAACAACAATCAAGAAAGCCTTACTAAATCAATTGAAAGCTATAAGCAGTCACTTAGATTGAATCCTAAAGATGCTGATACTAGATATAATTTATCAAAAGCAATGAAAATTGCAATGCAACAACAGGAAAACCAGGACCAAGAAAACAAAGACCAAGATAACCAAGACCAAGATAACCAAGACCAACAGAATAAAGATCAAGAAAACCAAGATCAAGAAAATAAAAGTCAAAAAGATAAAGATCAAGAAAACAAAGATCAAAAGGATAAAAAACAAGAAGAAAACCAGAAAGAGAATAATAAAAACAATCCTCAAAAAGAACGTCAACAAAAACCAACAATGGGACAAGAACAAGCATTAAAAAACTTAGATGCTATAAATAGTGATGAAGAAAAAGTATTATTGAAAGTTAATCGGAAAAAAGGAGACGAAAAAAAAGCTAGTAAAACAAAAGATTGGTAATACATAATGATAAGATTACTTCACATATTTCTATTTTTTTTACCTGTATACTGTATTGGTCAAGACTTTAAAATAAGTTCATATGTTAACACAAATGAAATTTATCAAAATGAATATGTCAAATTTATAATTGAAGCTAATCAAAGAGTTGAATTAAGGAATTTAAGATTGGCTAATTTCAATATTGTTCAGGGACCTTTTACAAGTCAATCAAGCCAGACTACTTTTATAAACGGTAAAATACAATCTAAAAGTGAATACAAATCAACCTTTCTCCTCTCTCCAAAAAAACCAGGTTCATTAGCTATTGAATCAATTACAGTCAATTACAACAATAAAGAATACAAAACTGAAGTCATAAATATTGTTGTTAAAGAAAATGAGCAAACAAATTCTAACAACAACACACAACAAAACAACAGCAATCAATCACAGACATTACCAAAAAATAAGACTTATAATAAAAATTTATTTGCTAGGATAAGTGCCTCAAAAACAAAACCCTATTTAGGTGAAAATCTATTATTAACTTACAAAATATATCAATCTGTTTACAACTCCTCTAACATTGAAATCACAGATTATGATCTCCCTATGGTAAGTGATTTTTGGACAGAAAACATAGATCCTAAAGGAAAACAATGGCCCCAAGGTCAAGAACAAATTAACGGAATAAGATACAGGGTTTTCACACTTAAGAAAGAAATTGTATCTCCTCAAAAGACAGGTAAAATATCAATTCCTGCATTTGAAGTAACCGCATTACTAAACAGAGACTGGTTTAATAGAGGACAACAAAAATCTATAAAAAGTAATAGTATTTCTTTGGACGTTAAATCCTTGCCAGGAAATGCTCCAAAAACATATAAAGGTCAGGTAGGAAAAAACTATGAACTTAAAGTCAACTTTTCTAAAGAAGAGCTTTTGGTGGATGAAGCCTTAGATTTTGATATATCTGTTTATGGAAACGGAAATCTAAAACAACTAAAACTACCAACCGTTGATTTTCCAACAGATATGGAAAAATATCCTGCTGAAACAAAAAACAAAATAAAAATAACTACTAATGGAATATCAGGTAAAAAGTCTCTTCATCATTTGCTAATTCCAAGATTTCATGGAGAATACAAAATTCCTGAAATTAAGTTTACCTATTTTGATGTAACTAAAAAGAAATACATAACGCTTACAAAAGCTGCTCAGGTAATTAAGGTAAATAAAAACAGCAATAAAAAAATAGCCAATGAAAATTCATCTATTATTTCTATTCCAAATCAGGAAAATGTTGAGTTGATCAATCAAAATATTAGGCACATTAGTGAAGAAACCGAATTGTTTGAAAATAAAACACCTCTATTTGGAAGCCTAAAATATTGGTCAATACTTGGAACTATTCCAATATCGCTACTTATTATTTTCTTCTTTTTAAACAATAAAGATCGTTTTACTGACCAAGAAAAAATAGCATTTAAAAAAGTAAAAAAAGAGGTGTTGCAAAAATTTAATGCTGCTGAAACAAGCCTAAAAAATGGGAATACTACCGATTTTTATAAAGAACTATACAAAGGTTGGACATTATATATTTCTAATAAGCTTAAAATAAAAAGAGCCAATCTAACTAATGAAAGTATTATAAATGCCTTAAAAAATTTAAAAATTGATGCTAATGAAATAGCTCAAATAAATACCATTATAAACGAATGCGAAATGGCTCAGTATAGTCCATCCGATATAAAAGACGCTGAAAACACCTTAGCAACAAGTATAGATTTGATGTCAAAATTTGAAAAAAATGGGTAGAAAAGTAACCTACATATTATTTCTTTTTACTTTTTCGGTGAGCTCTTGGGGTATGAATGCTGATTCCATCTTTTTAAAAGGAAATGAATTTTATCAAGAAAACAATTATGAGCAAGCCAACCTATCCTATAAATCAATTTTAGATGAAGGATATTTAAGCAAAGAGTTGTACTTGAATTTAGGCAATAGTTATTTTAAACTAGATAGTATCCCTCAAGCTATATTATGTTATGAGAAAGGGTTAAAAATAGCTCCTGCAGATGACGATTTAACGCATAATTTAAAACAATGTAATTTTTTAATTAAAGATAAAAACCCTATTAAAAAATCGATTTTAATTAGTGAATTGATTTATAGTTTTCTTGGTAAATCTCCTAACTATTGGGCAAATATTTCATTGTTGTTAATGGGAGTGTTATGTATTTTAATGTTGTTTTATAAAATATCGCCAGAACTTAGATGGCAAAAGATTAATTTTTATTCAGCTATTGTTGTAAGTCTATTATTCCTTTTTTCCGTAGGATTGGCTTGGTTAAGTAAAAATAGAATTGAAGACACCAATTATGGAATAATGTTTTCACCATCAACTAAAATATTAGTTGAACCCTCTGAAAATGCCGCTGCTGCCTATTTACTTCATGAAGGAAGTAAAGCAAAAATTATAGCTGAAAACAACGATTGGTATGAAATTTCATTCGATAAGAAAGTTGGATGGATAAAGAAATATCATATTAAGAAAATTTAGCCAATGACAAAAAAGGAAAAAGCTGAATATGTAATTACTGAATTAGAAAAGTTATATCCTGAAACACCAATTCCATTAAACCATTCCGACTCTTACACACTTTTAATTGCCGTACTTCTTTCTGCTCAGTGTACAGATCTTAGAGTCAACAAAACTACACCTGCTTTGTTTACAAAAGCAAATTGCCCAGAAAAAATGATTTTATTAGAAGTAGAAGAAATAAAAGAAATCATTAGGCCTTGTGGGTTGTCTCCAAAAAAATCAAAAGCCATTCATGAATTATCTAAAATATTAATAGATAAACATCAAGGAAATGTGCCTGAAAGTTTTGAATTATTAGAAGAACTTCCTGGTGTAGGACACAAAACTGCATCGGTAGTAATGAGTCAAGCTTTTGGTCACCCAGCATTTCCGGTCGATACACATATTCAAAGGCTAATGTATAGATGGGGATTATCAAGCGGAAAAAACGTAATACAAACGGAAAAAGACGCTAAACGGCTATTCCCAAAAGAATTATGGAACAAATTGCATTTGCAAATTATATTCTATGGAAGGGAGTTCTCCCCTGCTAGAGGAAGAAAAGAAAAACCAGACTTCATTACTGCTAAAATCGGAAGAAAAAACGACAAGTACTCCTAAGAAAAAGAAAACAAATGGATATTATTGGTTTTTCATTTTCATAAGAGCTTCTAATGCAACGCCTGTATTATGTTCATTTATCACAATACTAAGTTCAT
>JAQWRG010000019.1 GCA_029243855.1 Flavobacteriales bacterium
CACTTTCAATAGAAAAGTTTTTATTGCTTTAAAAGTATTGTTCTTTAGTTTGTAGTTCTCTTGCTCCTCTTACTGGGTGAATGTTTCTTATCATAATGCTATCGTCTTTTATATCGCTCCAGACAGCATAGTTTAAAGAGTCTAACCCATTATAGCCACTTTGTTTGTCAATTTGCCATATTAAGGATTGATTAAAACCCAATTGCCAACTAACACCGCTTAAAAGCAGATTTCCAGTTATAAATAATTCATCTTCTGTAATTGATAATGCAGGATAATCGGTCCAATGATTTGTATTTAAAGCATCTCCTTTTAATATATAAGCGTTCCAATCGTCCATAGGATCGTTTGTTGATGAAAAAGCTACAAAGATGTGACTTGTTGAAGGAGATGTTCCAATAAGAAAAGTAACGATAAACTTATCTTCAATAGGATCATAAATAAATTTTGGATCGTATTTATTTACAGATAGTAGTGAGATGAATGACGCAGCAAATGTGTTGAGAGTACCTCTTCTAATTAAAGAATCATTTTTGGTGTCATAAAAAATAAACATGGAGTTAATACCAGCTACAATTATTCCATCATTTGATATACACATAGTATTGTCATTAGGAATTCTGTTGTTGTATAGATTGCCTTCAAATCCATTTTCAAGGATAAGTTCTGGTGTTGAATTTGAACTAGATTTTGATTTTGAGGTTTTTTTACCTCTAAGATATAAATTACTTGCTTTTATTTTTTGATCTAATAAAAAAGATCGATAGCCATCACCACCTGGTTTTGGCATTTCTTGACTTTGAACATTAATCATCCAATTGTCAGTATAATCATTCAAATTGATTATAGCATGATCAACAGCTTTATATTGCGTTAATTTTTGAGCTGAAAGGATACTTGATGTGATTAGTAAAAAGATTAAAAGGATGTTTTTTTTCAAGTTGTTAATGTTTAGAGATTAAAATTAATATTATTAATTTAAAATTGTTGGGTTAAGTACAAAACAGAAAAGCCAATTAGAAATATAATTCCCATATAGGAGAGTATTATCAACCATTTCTTCGGTTTGTATTGCTCTTTAATATGATTTCCAGTTACTAGACGTAAATTAACTATCGCAATAAGAGGAGCTATCAGAAAAGAAATAGTCATGGCTAAGTCTACTAATGACTTTAAACTACTACCAAATTTCCAAACTATAACAAATGAACCCATAACCAATGCAAGTAAGGTCAATTTATAAGCTGAATCATTCTTTTCATCTTGTTTCGTCCCTGATTTTAACTGATTATTATTTCTTTTAATCAATTCAATAGTTCTTGCCATAGATCTAGCATAACCATCAAAAACAGCAATGGCTGTTCCAAACATAATACTAAATGCTGCTGAAGCAATTAAAAGATAACTCCATTCCCCCATTGATATAGTATACATTTCAACTACTTTATTTGCAAATAAAGCTGAACTTTCTGGCATTACTTTTTCTGTTCCATACATCATATATGCTCCAAGTGTAATAAAACAAAAAGCCAATAGAGCAGAAGTTATATATCCAAAGTTGAAGTCAAATAAGGTTTCTTTTAATGTAGGTTTATATCCGGTTTCTTTAATTCTCTCTACCGTCCAAATAGAGTTCCATGCTGATAAATCTACAGCTGTAGGCATCCAACCCATAAGAGCAATTATAAAGAGTATACTTTTGTCCTCAGACCAAATGCCTTCAGGAAACATATTAATAGTTGAAACTGCTGGTCCTTTAATTAGAGTTAAAACAAAAGCCAACAAAGTAGAAATCAATAAAACGGAACCAATGATTTTGATCAACTTGTCTAAAACTGAAAATTTGCCTATAAAAAGTATTAAAGCACATATAAAGAAGGTTGATATGGTAACTATTAAAGGGTCTAATCCCATTTGAGACAAAGAAAATAGATTGTCCATAAAACCTGAAGTAACAGCTCCTACAGCTGCTGATACAAAAAACATGGACCCTAGTGTAATGATTAAATAAGTCCATATCATCCATGAACCTATCTTTTTATACCCATCGATAATGCTTTTACCAGTGGCATTTGCATAGCGAGATCCAAACTCAAAAAATGGATACTTAAATAGATTGGCAAGAATTACAACAAGCACTAATCCGAAACCAAATTCAGCGCCAGCTCTGGTTGATTGAACTAGATGAGATACACCTATAGCTGTACTTGCAAATAAAATTCCAGGGCCAAGTGTTTTCAATAGGTTTTTGTTTTTTCTAAACATTCCTGAATTTTTTAACAAAACTAAAACTTTACTTTATTAAAAGATAATTCGAACTAATTCATAAGATTAGTTGTACTTTATCATAACTTCTTATTTTTACTTCAATAATTAAGAGTGTGGAAAAAATACCATTAATAAGTCATATTTATACAAACAAACTACTCGTTGATTTTTTAAATCAAAAACAGGAATTGTCATCTTTACATAACGGCCATTCATTTGATAGATTAGATCAAGATTTTCTTGATAAGAAAGACGTTAATGTTAAAAAAAGAAATTTATTGGTAAATGTCCTTACTTCTCAATATGAAAACATTGGATTACCTGTTCCTGATAATGTATTACAACTTTCTAAAAAAGGATCGTATACTGTAACTACTGGTCATCAGTTGTGTTTATTTAGCGGTCCTCAATATTTTATTCATAAAATAATCTCAATCCTTAAATCAGCTATTGATTTAAATAAAAAACATCCTAATGCTCATTTTGTGCCATTATTTTGGATGGCTTCCGAAGATCATGATTTTGAAGAAATTAGTTCTGTTAAAGTTTTTGGAAAAGGAATTGATATTGATAAATCTTATAATAAAGCTGTTGGTACACTTGATTCTTCTGTTTTTTCTTCTGCTTTACAAGAGTTGAAAGAATTACTTAAAAACGATGAAAAGGCAAATGAAATAGTTCAATTATTCGATCAAGCGTTTACAAAGGGAAGTTGGTCTAATGTTACAAGATTTTATTTACATCATCTTTTTAAAGAATATGGATTGGTAATATTGGATGCAAATGATAAAAATTTGAAGAATTCTTTTAAGTCAGTTCTTTCAAAAGAAATCAAAGAGAAATTTATTTTTAATTCGGTACTAGATACCAATACTATTTTAAGAGAAAAAAGTTATAAACCCTCAATAAATCCTAGGGAATTGAATTTGTTTTATTTGAATGAAAATTCAAGAGATAGAATAATTAGTTCTAATGGTAATTTCTCAATTGGAGAAAATAAATGGAGTTTAAAACAATTGGATGAGTTAATTGACCAACAAGCAGAACTTTTTAGTCCCAATGTTTTAATGCGACCAATTTATCAAGAGTTTTTACTGCCAAATGTGGCATATATTGGAGGTCCTTCTGAGTTAACCTATTGGTTGCAATTAAAAAAAGCATTTGATTCAATTAATTTAGAATTTCCCTTATTGATTTTAAGAGATCATTTTGGTTGGATTGATTCTAAAAGTTACGATTGGTGGGAGGAACAAGGTTATTCATTTGAAGACCTTTTTAAACCTTACGACAATTTGGTGAAGATAAATTTAAGTAAGGACGATACTTTTGACTTAAGCAATGCTAAAGAAATTTTTGATCAATTGGTAGTTAGCTTTAAGAATACAACTGTTTCAATTGATTCTTCTGTTGAGCAATCTATTAATGCCTCTTTAAGAAATATGGAAAAGGAATTTGTCAGAATAGAAAACAAGCTTTTAAAGGCGTTTAAAATTAAAAACCAGCAGAAGCTAGGTAAAATTCAAAAAATTCAATCTAAGGTTATTAATAATGGCATTTTGAATGAAAGAACAGACAACTTTATAGCGCCCTTTTTGAATTGCAAGGGAAATTATATTGAAAAATTGATTAATACTTCTCAGGTTGATGATTATTCTTTAAAAATGATTAGGTATTAAAGTTGTTGTAGAACAGTTTTTTTATTTCAAGCATATGTGATGCTTGATTAATCAAATCATGTAAATACTTAAATTCGTTTAGATTAAAACTGAAATTTAGTTTTTCATCAACAGTATTGATTATTATTTTCTTCTCATTTTGATTAGGGATATCAAACAAATGTTCCTCTTTGTTTTTTGATATATTATTATTGATAGCTTTTAATCTGAAAAATTGATTTTTTTCCATGTTAACCAAAATATTTTCAAAAGAAATTAGCAATTCTCCACATTCTTCGCATTCAAAAATAAATCCGTGCTTATTTTCATGTAAAAGAAAATCGGTGTCTTCATGGTGGTGTCCTTCAATCATTAAGGTCAATTTTTGAAAGTAGAAATGTTATTTTTTTAATCAATACTACATCTTCAATAGAGTCATGAATGTGTAGATCTTCATGAAAATTTTTTAATTGGTTAAGTAAAATATGAAAATAAGATAGACTGTTACTAGGCAATTTAAAATTGATAAGAGTTTTGTGAAGTTTTCCTAATTCTGAATCATTTTCACTATGGCTTTTTAAAAAAGTTAGAGCTTTGTGTTTTTCAATTTCAAACGTTGCAGGATTTAGTTTGGTGTCAAAATAAAC
>JAQWRG010000021.1 GCA_029243855.1 Flavobacteriales bacterium
TTGGGTAAACACATTGCTTAGCTGGCAAGACATCTCTTTTTTAGATTTTGGACCAGCCAATTACATAATATTAAAAGAACAAACCAATTTATTCCCTGCAGATACCGTACTAATTGAAGACAATATTAGTTCTGGAACTTGGAATCTAGAGTATAACTCAAATTACGATGCTAAAGGGTTTCAGGCTCTTGATTACTTACTAAACAAAAGAGGTTATACTGATGCAGAATTAGTTACCTATTTAACAAGTTCTCAAAATTCAAAAAATTACCTGAATGACATCACTGATGATCTTCTTGCTAACATCAACTACGTTAGTTCTGAGTGGGTAACTTATAAAGATAATTTCATCAATGATTTTGAAACCAACTCTCAAGGAAGTGCTATTAGTAACATGATAAATGCTCTTTGCCTTCATTATGAATTTTACTTAAGAAGAGGAAAAGTTGGTTTACCATTGGGTGTATTTAACGGCTTTTCTCAACAAGAAATGCCAGAACTAGTAGAATGTTACCATTACGGACAATCTCTTCCTTTTTGTAAAAGAGCCGTTACATCATTACATAATTACATAAATGGATTAAGCTGCTCCAATGAAGAAAATGGACTTGGATTAGATGATTATATGAACTTTGTTAATGCTGAATACAATAACGAATCATTATCTACAGTTATTGATAATCAATTCAATGAAATTACTACTGGTCTTAATACATTAAACGACCCTTTAAGCAACGAAGTTATAATTAACAAATCAGAAGTTCAGGCTGTATATCAAAAATTACAACAACTTGTTCCTTACATCAAAGTTGACATGACATCTGCCCTTGGTGTTTTAATTACCTATCAAGATAATGATGGTGATTAATCATTGGATCAATAATTTAATCAACAAAAAAACAAATATTGCTCCACTAGTAGTCTTCAGGATTATTTTTGGAATGATGATGGCAATAAGTACACTTAGGTTCATCCTTAAAGGATGGGTTGAGGATTTGTACATTACTCCTACTTATTTCTTTACGTATTACGGATTTAACTGGGTAACTCCTTTTGATGGACCAACCATGCATTTCTTGTTTATAGTTCTTTTTATAAGTTCTATTCTGATAATGATTGGCCTTTTTTACAGGTTTAATATAATTCTATACTTTCTCATTTTCACTTACATTGAACTAATTGACAAGACCAATTATTTAAATCACTATTATTTCATAAGTTGTATCAGCTTTATCCTAATATTCCTTCCTGCAAATAGAATTTTTTCTTTAGATAGCTATTTAGGAATATGTCAAAGAAAAAACAGCTGTTCTTCTTGGATGATTAATTGTATAAAACTACAAATTGGTATAGTTTATTTTTATGCTGGAATTTCTAAATTAAATTACCACTGGCTTTTTGAAGCAGAGCCATTAATCAATTGGCTCAAACACTTATCTGATTTCCCTATCATTGGAGAACTTTTAATGTTTGACTCTACTGCTTATGTATTTAGTTGGTTTGGAGCAATTTTTGACCTCACTATCTTTTTTATTTTAATCAATAATAAATATAGAATATGGGGATATTTAATGGTTATAATTTTTCATGTATTTACATCTATTATGTTCCCAATAGGAGTGTTTCCATTGGTTATGATTTCATGTACATTAATCTTCTTCTCTGACAACTTTCATAACAAGGTCATAGAGTTTTTATCTAAACTTTTCTTCATTAAAAAAGAATATACAACTTCTGAAACATACTCCTACACTTCTTATTCAAAAAAGATCATAGGAATTATTTATGTTTTATTTTTCGCTTTACAATTACTTTTACCTTTCCGGTTTTTACTTTATCCTGGAAAATTATTTTGGAATGAACAAGGGTATAGATTTAGTTGGAGAGTGATGTTAATTGAAAAAGCTGGATATGCTCAATTTTATGTACATGAACCTAAAAAGGACCGTAAAATGTTAATAAACAATAAGGATTACTTAACTCCTCAACAAGAAAAAATGATGACTACTCAACCAGATATGATTCTTCAATATGCTCATTTTCTTAGAGATGAATTTACCGATTCCCTTATTGTAGAATCCAATGGTGAAAAAATTCAATTAGATAGACCTAAAATAACTGCAGACGTAAAAGTTAGTTTATTTAATAAAGGAAGTAAAGTATTTGTAGATCCCAATGTAAATCTTTCAAAAATTGATCGAGGTTTTAAACACAAAGATTGGATTTTAAACTATGAAGATTAAACTCCTCTCTATATTTCTATTAGCAACTGTTTTATCTATCGGACAAACTGGTCAAGTATCAGGAACTGTGACTGATGAAAACGGCAATCTTCTACAGTATACTACCGTATTTATAAAAAATATTGATAAAGTTATTTATACAAATAGTCATGGATATTTCAACACACCCAAGTTGCCTTATGGTAATTATACATTTCAATTTTACAGCTTAGGTCATCAACAAATCATTGATTCTATTGACATTGATCAACCTAATATTATTACCAACACAGTAGTTCTAAAAAGCCTAATTTACAACCTTGATGAATTTGAAGTTAATCAAGACAATAGCAATGGATTTAACGTTAGAAAAATGAGAGCTATTGAGGGAGTGATGATTACACAAGGTAAGAAATCAGAAGCAATAGCATTAGAAAAAATAGATGCCAATAAAGCAACCAATTTAAGTCGACAAGTTTATGCTAAAATCCCAGGTTTAAACATTTGGGAAAGTGACGGGGCTGGCATACAGATTGGACTTGGAGGAAGAGGACTAAACCCAAGTAGAAACTCCAACTTTAATACCAGACAAAACGGGTATGACATTAGTGCCGATGCATTAGGGTACCCTGAGAGCTATTACAGCCCACCAACTGAAGCAATTGAAGAAATTCAAATGATAAGAGGTGCAGCCTCCTTACAATTTGGACCTCAATTTGGAGGTCTCATAAATTTTAAACTAAAAGAAGCTAATCCAAAAAAAAGACTTGAAACTATAGTAAGACAAACTGTAGGGTCTTTTGGTTTAAGCAATACATTTATTAGCCTTGGTGGAAAAAACAAAAGCTGGACCTATTACAGTTATGGAAATTATAAAGTTGGAGATGATTGGAGGCCAAATTCATCCTTTGACGTTAGACAAGGCTATTTAAACATTAAAAAAAGATTCAATGAAAAATCAGTTTTGGGAATTGAGTTTACCAAAATGTATTATTTGGCACAACAACCAGGAGGCTTAACAGATAATCAATTTGAATCTTACCCTGACACTTCTTTTAGAAGTAGGAATTGGTTTAGTGTAGATTGGAACTTAGCAGCACTAAATTTTGATCATGAATTTAATTCTAATACCAAATTGAATTCTAGAACATTTGGACTTATCGCATCAAGAAAATCTGTTGGTTATTTAGACCAAATCAATAGAATTGACCCAATGCAAGAAAGAAATTTAATTTCTGGAGACTTTCAAAACATTGGCAATGAAACTAGATTGGTTCATTTGTATGAAAAAAACAAACTGCCTTGGGCATTTGTTGTTGGCGCAAGAATTTACAAAGGGTTTAGCAACAGCGTTCAAGGGGAAGCAAATAATTTAAGTGGACCAGATTTTTATTTCACAAACAATACTTCAAGCATCTCTTCTGACAACATTGAAACCAACTATTCTTTTCCAAGTTTGAACTTTTCTTTATTTGCTGAACATATTTTCAATCTTACTGAGAAACTAAGTATAACTCCAGGATTGAGATACGAATATATTGCCACATCAGCTAATGGTGATTATAGGATTACCTACAACGATCTTGCAGGAAATCTAATTTTTGATACCGTTACAAATGTTCAAAGAGAAAACAACAGAGGCTTTGTAATTGGAGGAATTGGATTAAACTACAAATTAAGTGAAGATATTGAAGCTTATGCGAATTATTCTCAAAACTACAGAAGTGTAAACTTTACAGACATGCAAATCAGGAATCCAAATTTTAGAATTGACCCTATACTAAAAGATGAAATTGGTTTTAATAGCGACATTGGAATAAGAGGAAATATTGACAATAAATTTTACTTAGACGCCTCTGTATTTTACTTATTCTATAACAATAGAATTGGCACAACAATAGAAGTTGATTCAAACCTATACAACACTTATCAATACCGAACAAATATTTCTGAGTCTAGAACAATTGGCTTAGAAACAATGGTTGAAGCAGATTGGTTTAAAATTATATCTCATGAAAATACAAAAAATAAATTTTCATCCTTTTTAAACTTTGCTTATAACAATGCTAAGTACACTAGCTCTGACCAAACTGCATTTTATGGGAAAGATGTTGAACTTGTTCCTCCAATTGTTTTAAAAACTGGTTTATCTATTGGCAATGAACATTTTTCATTAAGCTATCAATACAGCTTCACTAAAGAACATTATTCAGATGCAACAAATTCAACTTCTTCAACAAATGCAGTAGTTGGATTGATACCAGATTACAAAACGATGGATATTTCTGGGAAAATAAATTATAAAAAATTTCAAATTGAATTTGGCGTTAACAATTTATCTAATGAAATATATTTTACAAGAAGGGCTACAGCTTACCCTGGTCCAGGAATAATTCCATCTCAACCGAGAAACTTTTACTTAGGGATACAAATAACCTTATAAATACCTTATTAATGGTATTGCTTACAAAGCAAACATTTAATTCTTTTGTTGGTAAGAATAAACAGTAATGATTACAAAAAACAGTACTCCTTCAGACGTAATTAAACTCAATAGAAATACTGAACATCTATTCAATAGATATGGAATTTCAAAATCTAATAAAGCTATTTATAAATATTCCTTATCTAAAAACTTAAATCATAATTTAATTATTGATTTATTGGAATGTTATGAAGATATAGAAAAAGTTAAACTTCATAAATTTTCAAAATATAAACTTCCATTACTGGTTGATTACCTTAAAAAATCACACGACTATTACATTTCAAAAAGAATTCCTGAAATAGAACAATCCATTTCAATTTTGAACTTTGAAAATGAATCTCCTCCAATAACAAGTATTGTTAATATATTTT
>JAQWRG010000023.1 GCA_029243855.1 Flavobacteriales bacterium
ATATCAGCAGTTAATTCTTCTAAACCTCTTTTGGTATCTCTAACTTCAAGGCTATACTCATCAACATGAACAGATGTAAATATATCTTTCTTAACAACTTTTTCAGAAATAACAATTGCATCTTCAAAGTTGTATCCTTTCCACGGCATGAATGCCACTTTAAGGTTTTGACCTAAAGCTAATTCACCTTTATCAGTTCCATATCCTTCAACCAATACTTGACCAGCTTTAACTTTATCTCCCTTTTTTACAATAGGCCTTAAGTTTATTGCAGAACCTTGATTCGTTTTTTGAAATTTAGTTAAGTTATATTCTTTGATGTCAGAACCAAAATTAACCTTAATATCATCATCTGAAAGTTGATATTTAATGTGAATTGCTTTTGCATCTACATAATCAACTACCCCGTCTTTTTCTGCATGAATAAGAACTCTAGAATCTCTAGCTACAAGTTCCTCAATTCCAGTTCCAACTATTGGTGCAGTTGGATTCAACAAAGGAACTGCTTGACGCTGCATATTGGACCCCATTAATGCTCTGTTGGCATCATCATGTTCCAAGAATGGAATACAAGATGCAGCAATAGATGCAATCTGGTTAGTTCCAACATCAATCAAATTGATGTCTTCCTTAGCAGGAATTGGGAAATCTCCCATAAATCTTGCAATTACTTTTTCATTAGAAAATGTTCCATCTTTTTCAATAGGGGCATTAGCCTGAGCAATATATTTATTGTCTTCTTTTTCAGCACTTAAGTAAATTGGTTCATCTTTAAGATTAACCTTTCCTTTTTTCACTTCCCTGTAAGGTGTTTCAATAAAACCTAATCTATTAACTTTTGCATAAACACATAAAGATGAAATTAGACCAATATTAGGTCCCTCTGGAGTTTCAATAGTACATAATCTCCCATAGTGAGTATAATGAACATCTCTAACTTCAAATCCTGCTCTTTCTCGTGTTAAACCTCCTGGCCCAAGGGCAGATAATCTTCTTTTGTGAGTTACTTCTGCAAGTGGATTGGTCTGATCCATGAATTGAGACAACTGATTTGTTCCAAAAAATGAATTAATTACACTCGATAAAGTTTTTGCATTGATCAAATCAATTGGAGTAAAAACTTCATTATCTCTAACATTCATTCTTTCTCTAATGGTTCTAGCCATTCTTGAAAGACCAACACCAAATTGAGAATACAATTGTTCACCAACAGTTCTAACTCTTCTATTACTTAAGTGATCAATATCATCAACGTCTGTTTTAGAATTTATTAATTCAATCAAATATTTAATGATAGAAATAATATCATGTCTAGTTAAAACTCTAGAACTTTCTTCAGCATCAAGATTTAATTTTTGATTTATTCTGTATCTTCCTACTTCACCTAAATCATACCTTTGTTCAGAGAAGAATAATTTATCAATAACACCTCTAGCAGTTTCTTCATCTGGTGGCTCAGCATTCCTTAATTGTCTATAGATATGTTCTACCGCCTCTTTTTCAGAGTTAGAAGTATCTTTTTGAAGCGTATTGTATATGATAGCAAAATCTGCAGAGTTTATGTTTTCTTTGTGTAAGATAACCGTTTTAACACCTGCATCTAAAATCATTTCAACATGCTCTTCTTCAATGATTGTTTCTCTATCAATAAGAACTTCATTTCTTTCAATTGATACAACTTCACCTGTGTCTTCATCAACAAAATCTTCAACCCATGATTTAAGAACTCTTGCTGCTAATTTTCTACCAACTGCCTTTTTAAGCGCTGCTTTTGTAGCTTTAATTTCATCAGCAAGATCAAAAATTTCAAGAATATCTTTATCACTCTCATAACCTATTGCTCTAAAAAGAGTAGTTACAGGAAGTTTCTTTTTTCTATCAATATAAGCATACATAACACTATTAATGTCAGTAGCAAATTCTATCCAAGAACCTTTAAAAGGAATTACTCTTGCAGAATAAAGTTTTGTTCCATTAGCGTGTCTACTTTGGCTAAAAAACACGCCAGGAGATCTGTGTAGTTGAGATACTACCACTCTCTCTGCTCCATTGATAATAAAAGAACCTTTTGGAGATAAATAAGGTATAGTCCCTAAATAAACTTCTTGTACAATTGTTTTAAAATCCTCGTGTTCAGGATCCGTACAATAAAGTTTCATTACCGCTTTTAAAGGGACTGAATAAGTTAATCCTCTTTCTACACATTCTTCCATTGTGTAACGTGGAGGGTCTACGAAATAATCTAAAAACTCTAATACAAATTGATTTCTTGTATCAGTAATTGGGAAGTTTTCGGAAAAAACCTTAAAAAGCCCCTCATTAATTCTGTTTTCAGATGTTGTTTCTAATTGGAAAAATTCCTGAAAAGATTTGATTTGAATATCTAAGAAATCAGGATATGAATAACGATGCTGACTTGAAGCGAAGTTAATTCTTTCTGTAAGTACGTTTGATTTAGCCAATGTATTTTATTTTAATTTATAGAAGTGTTTAAACGAGTAAAGGCCTAAGCAATTTCAGCTTAGGCCTAATCAATAGTAAGAAGGAGAATTATTTCAATTCTACTTCAGCACCAGCTTCTTCTAGTGCCTTTTTGATTCCTTCTGCTTCGTCTTTTCCAACACCTTCTTTAACTGCTTTAGGAGCACCGTCAACTAATTCCTTAGCTTCTTTTAATCCTAATCCTGTTAGTTCTTTAACAGCTTTTACAACCTGTAATTTAGAACCTCCTGGTGCAGTAAGAATTACGTCAAATTCTGACTTTTCTTCTCCACCTTCAGCGTCTCCACCTGCAGGTGCTGCTACAGCTACTGCTGCTGCTGCTGCTGGTTCGATTCCGTACTCATCTTTAAGAACTGTTGCTAGTTCGTTTACTTCTTTAACAGTTAAGTTTACTAACTCTTCTGCTATAGCTTTGATATCTGCCATTTTATTTGTTTTTGAAAGATTATTTTTCTTTAATTAATTAATTTATTCTTTTTCTGAAAGGGTTTTAACCAATCCAGCTATAGTGCTTTTTCCAGAGTTTAACGCTGAAATAACATTTTTAGCAGGAGATTGTAATAGTCCAATGATTTCTCCAATAAGCTCGTCTTTAGATTTAATATCTACTAACGCACCTAATTGATCGTCACCAACATAAATTGATTCCTCTACAAATGCACCTTTTAATAAAGGCTTATCGTTTTTCTTACGGAAATCTTTTATCACTCTTGCAGGTACATTACCCACTTCTGATAACATGATTGCCGTAGGACCAGGAAGAACATCATACAATTCTTTAAAGTCTTTTCCCTGTACATTATCCATTGCTTTTTTAAGCAACGAATTTTTGACAACACTGAGTTTGATGTTTTTTGCAAAACACTGTCTTCTTAAAGCACTAGTTGCAGCAGCATCAAGTTCAGAAATATCAGTAATATAAATAACACTGTTATTGTCTAAACTGTCACTCAGTTCATCGATCATCGACTGTTTTTGTTCTTTAGTCATAATTAATGATTTTAGATTGATTAAACTTCAACACTTTTAGGTTCAACTTTGACCCCAGGGCTCATAGTACTTGAAAGCGTAATGCTTTTAAAATATGTTCCCTTAGATGATGAAGGTTTCAATTTGACTAATGCTGCAATAAGTTCTTTTGCATTGTCAACAATTTTATCAGACTCAAATGATGCCTTTGCTATTGCTGCATGAATAATACCATACTTATCTACCTTAAAATCAATTTTACCAGCTTTTACATCTGTAACTGCTTGTGAAACATTCATGGTAACTGTACCAGTTTTTGGATTAGGCATTAAACCTCTTGGTCCTAAAATACGACCTAAGGCTCCAACCTTACCCATAACTGATGGCATAGTAATTATTACATCCACATCTGTCCATCCACCTTTGATCTTATCGATGTACTCATCAAGACCAACGTAATCAGCTCCTGCATCGGTTGCTTCTTTTTCTTTGTCAGGTGTACATAATACCAAAACTTTAACATCTTTTCCAGTTCCGTGCGGAAGAGAAACAGTTCCTCTTACCATTTGATTTGCCTTACGAGGATCAACTCCCAGTTTTACTGCAATATCGACAGTTGGATCAAATTTAACTTTAGTAATGTCTTTAACAATTTTAGAAGCATCCTCTAAATTATAGGATTTTTCTACGTCATATTTGGACAAGGCTTCTTTTCTAGTTTTTGTGATTGCCATTGTTGTTAATTTTTAATTGATTAATTAGCCCAAGGAGCTTTGCCTTTAACATTTAAGCCCATACTTCTTGCTGTTCCAGCCATCATTCTCATTGCAGACTCCACAGTGAAACAGTTCAAATCAGGCATTTTATCTTGAGCAATTGTTTCTATTTGACTCCAAGTTACAGACCCTACTTTAATCGTATTAGATTCCGCAGAACCTTTTTTGATTTTTGCAGCCTCTAACAACTGCACTGCAGCTGGAGGTGTCTTAATAACGAAGTCAAACGACTTATCCGTGTAAACGGTAATCACACAAGGTAAAACTTTACCTGCTTTTTCTTGAGTACGTGCATTAAATTGCTTGCAAAATTCCATTATATTAACACCTTTAGCACCTAATGCAGGTCCTACTGGTGGTGATGGGTTTGCAGCACCGCCTCTTATCTGAAGCTTAATTAATCCACTTATTTCTTTAGCCATTTTTATTTATTTAAACATGTAAAACAACACAGGGAAGCATTTAAAACAGTGTGCCCTACAATTTCTTTATCCTTCTTTTTCAACTTGCATATAGTTAAGTTCTAAAGGAGTTTTTCTCCCGAAAATCTTAACCATAACTTTTAATTTTTTCTTTTCTTCATTGATTTCCTCAATAATTCCATTGAAATTATTAAATGGACCATCAATAACTTTAACTGATTCACCTACAACATAAGGAATATTCATTTCCTCATCACTTACAGCTAATTCATCAACTTTACCTAAAATTCTATTAACTTCTGTTTGTCTCATAGGTAATGGATCACCACCCTTTGTAGCACCTAAAAAGCCAATAACATTAGTCATTGATTTAATAACATGTTCAACTTCACCGACTAAAGCAGCTTGAATCAATACATATCCAGGGAAATAATTCTTTTCTTTTGAAATTTTCTTTCCTTTTCGAATCTGATATATTTTTTCTGTTGGAATAAGCACCTGATCAACATAATCATTAAGACTATGCCTGTCAATTTCTAACTCTAACAACTCTTTAACTTTTTTTTCCTTGCCACTAATAGCTCGGATAACATACCATTTTTTACTAATCTCTGACATCTTTTCTAATTGATGAAATCATATATAAAACCTAAAATTCCTTTCCAAGCCCAACCATCCGCATCTGCGTCTACCTGCTGAATTCCAAAAGAAAAGTCCATTAACCAAATTACCAATGCTAATAATACACTCGTTACCAACACAATAATTGAACTTGTTTGAAGATCTTGCCATGTTTGCCAAGAAACTTTAGTTGTAAGTTCCGTTACTATTTCTTCTATATATGTTCTAATTCCTGCCACTTTTATTTTTATTTATTAAGCTTAGCACGGATGGAGAGATTCGAACTCCCGACACCTGGTTTTGGAGACCAGTGCTCTACCAGCTGAGCTACACCCGTATTATGCGCAGAAAGGCGCTTCATTTCTGAAACACCTTTACGCACGAATGATTTATTAATTAGTCTACGATTTGAGTAACCTGACCAGCTCCAACAGTTCTTCCGCCTTCTCTGATTGCAAATCTTAAACCAACAGCCATAGCAACACCAGTAATAAGCTCAACGTCAATTGTAACATTATCACCAGGCATAACCATTTCTCTACCAGCTTCTAAATTAATAGTTCCAGTAACATCTAAAGTTCTAAAGTAAAACTGAGGTCTGTACTTATTGTGAAATGGTGTATGTCTACCACCTTCTTCTTTTTTAAGTATGTAAACTTCTGCTTTAAATTTAGCGTGAGGAGTAATAGAAGATGGCTTAGCAATTACCATACCTCTTTTAATTTGCTCCTTCTCAATACCTCTTAAAAGTAATCCACAGTTTTCACCTGCTCTACCCTCATCAAGAATTTTTCTAAACATTTCAACACCTGTTACAGTAGATGCTAAAGGAGCCTCACTAAGACCAACGATCTCAACAGCGTCTCCTGTTCTTATAATTCCAGTTTCAATTGCTCCAGTGGCAACAGTTCCACGACCTGTTATTGAAAACACATCTTCAACAGACATTAAAAATGGCTTTTCAGTATCTCTTTCTGGCGTATCAATCCATGTATCAACAGTATTCATCAATTCCATAACTGAATCAACACCTGATTGCTCACCATTAAGTGCAGCTAAGGCAGAACCTTGAACAATAGGAGTATCGTTGTACTCATATGATTCCAATAATTCTCCTAATTCCATTTCAACTAATTCTAAAAGTTCTTCGTCATCAACTAAATCAACTTTGTTCATGAAAACCACTACTTTAGGTACATTTACCTGTCTTGCAAGTAGGATATGCTCTCTAGTTTGAGGCATTGGACCATCTGTAGCAGCACAAACTAATATTGCACCATCCATTTGAGCAGCACCTGTTACCATGTTCTTAACATAATCAGCGTGACCTGGACAGTCAACGTGAGCATAGTGACGAGCAGTCGTTTCATATTCAATGTGTGCAGTATTAATAGTAATACCTCTTTCTTTTTCTTCAGGTGCGTTATCAATCTGATCAAAGTCTTGCTTACTAGCCAAACCTGCATCAGAAAGCACTTTAGAGATTGCCGCTGTTAAAGTTGTTTTACCGTGATCAACGTGACCAATTGTACCAACGTTTACGTGTGGCTTTGTTCTTTCGAAATTTTCTTTTGCCATTTCTTTAGTTGTTTAGTTACTTATTTTTTATTTGTTTAATTGCACTAGTGCAAGTTGTTTATTCAATTTAATGAGCCAATGATGGGAATTGAACCCATGACCTCTTCCTTACCAAGGAAACACTCTACCCCTGAGCTACACCGGCAAACAAAATAAAACCTATATATACAAAAAGAGCGGGAGACGAGATTCGAACTCGCGACCCTCAGCTTGGAAGGCTGATGCTCTACCAACTGAGCTACTCCCGCAAAATGGACAACAAAGGTAACACTTTTATGCTTTGCTTTAACAAAAAACATTTAAAGTAGAAACTTGGTCATTTCTCATTAGTTTGTGGGGAGAGAAGGATTCGAACCTTCGAAGGCTAGGCCATCAGATTTACAGTCTGACCTCGTTGACCGCTTGAGTATCTCCCCAACAATTATTTATTTAAAGAACTCTTTGAGCCGGTGGAGGGACTCAAACCCACGACCTGCTGATTACAAATCAGCTGCTCTAGTCAGCTGAGCTACACCGGCAATAAAAAAGACCTAATCTTTCGAAAAGGTCTGCAAATTTATAAAAAGAAATATTATATCGAACAAATAGGTGAAAAAAAATTCAGCCTTTTACATAATGCTTGCCTTTATGGCGCTTTATTTGCCTTCTTAAAGCCTCAACTGTTTCATCTGTAGCCTCTTCGAAAGATTTACATTGTTTTTTAGCAAATAAATCTCTACCGGGAATATTTAACTTGATTTCCACAATCTTATTGTCAATGGTATTAGCTCTATCAATTTTAAGATATACTTCAGAATCAATAATATTATCAAAAAATATACTCAACTTCCCTATTCTTAACTTAATGAATTGGACTAACTTTTGATCAGCATCAAAATTTACGGATTGAACTTGTACTTGCATATGTATTATAGTTTTTTAACCTCTTGGATGAGATTGTTTATGAATTGATTTTAATTTTTCAAATGTATTGTGGGTGTAAACCTGAGTAGCAGAAAGGCTTTCATGACCTAGCAACTCTTTGATAGCATTTAAATCAGCACCGTTATTAAGCATATGTGTAGCGAATGTATGCCTCAATATATGCGGACTCTTTTTTTGTTTACTTGACACCATTGAAAGATAATAATTTACTTTTCTATATACAAATTTTTCATACAATTTGTCAGAATTATCAGTATTCAAAAACCAAATAGAATTCTTGCCTTCAGAAACATTTTCGTATTGAGCAACCAACTCTTGTAAACTCCTAGATAAAGGGACAATTCGCTGTTTGTTTCTCTTACCCGTTACCTTAATTTCTTGCTTTGAAACATCAGAACATTTAAGCCCTATAAGCTCTGAAAGACGTATTCCTGTCTGATATAAAATAGAAAGGATTAAACGATCTCTTAACCCATTTGTGTTATTCTCAAATAAATCTCCATTGAACAACTGCTGCATCTCAGCTTCTTTAATAAAATTTGGCAATCGTTTTTCAACCTTGGGTGTAGTAATGTTTGAAACTGGAGATTCTTTAATTAATTGTTTTTTTAAAAAGTATTTAAAAATTGATTTTAACGCACTGATTTTCCTTGCTACTGTTGACTTTGAGTTGTTTTGAGACAACAACTCCACCATGTAGCTTCTAACATATGTAGAATCAATGTTGTTGATATTCTCTTCTTTATATATAGACATCAAATAATCTTTGAACTGAAATAAATCAATTTCATAAGCTATTAATGTATGCCCTGAATAACGCTTTTCCAACTTGAGATAAGCTAAAAAATCGACAATATGGTCTTCAAATTTTTTCACAAAAAAAAGGGGCTAAAGCCCCTTTATAAACGTAATTTTTGTAAAAAGGTTATTCACCAAATTTTAATTTCTCAACATATTCAGCTTTGATCACTTCTTGCCTTCTTGTAACAGATTTTTTGATATACTGTTTTCTAGCTCTTAGCTGTTTTAACACTCCTGTTCTCTCAAATTTTTTCTTGTATTTTTTAAGAGCTCTTTCGATTGACTCACCTTCTTTAACTGGTATCTGTAACATGTTTAATTTTTAATTGGTCGGCAAATCTAAATAATAAAATTTAATATTCAAATTCTTTAGCCTTTTAATAACTCTCTTGCAATCACTAATTTTTGAATTTCAGAAGTTCCTTCCCCGATTGTACATAATTTTGAATCTCTGTAAAATTTCTCTACTGGATATTCTTTTACATAACCATATCCACCAAATACCTGAACTGCATCATTTGAAACAGCAACAGCAGTTTCAGAAGCTTTGTATTTAGCCATGGCAGAAAGCTTATTTACCTTCTTTCCTTTCATTAAATAATCCGCAGCCTTGAAAAGCAATAATTTTGAAGCCTCTATTTCTGTTGCCATGTCAGATAATTTAAAAGATACACCTTGAAATGAACTAATTGGTTTTCCAAACTGTTCTCTTTCTTTTGAATAATTAATTGACGCCTCCATAGCACCTTCAGCAATTCCTAAGCCTAATGCACCAATAGAAATTCTACCTCCATCTAAAATTTTCATAGACTGTATAAACCCTTCGCCTTCTTTTCCGAGAATATTATCTTTGTGTACTCTGCAATTATCAAATATAACTTCAGCGGTTTCAGAAGCTCTCATCCCAAGCTTATCTTCTTTTTTACCAGCATTAAACCCTGGCGTTCCTCTTTCAATAGCAAAAGCTGTCATTCCATGAGAATCTAACAATTCTCCTGTTCTTACAACTGCAACAATAATCTCTCCAGACTTTCCATGAGTAATAAAGTTTTTAGAGCCATTAATAATCCAGTAATCTCCGTCTTTTTTTGCTGTACATTTCATACGCATAGCATCTGACCCAGTATTTGGCTCAGTTAAACCCCAAGCTCCTATCCATTGTCCAGAAGCTAATTTTGGCAACCACTTGCTTTTTTGAGACTCATTTCCAAATTTCAGAATGTGATTTGTACACAACGAATTATGTGCAGCAATTGACAAACCAATAGATCCACAAACCTTAGCAACTCCTCTGATAACAGAGATATACTCAAAATACCCTAACCCAGCTCCACCAAATTCTTCAGGAACTAAAACTCCCATTAATCCTAACTCCCCAGCTTTTCGAAATAACTCAACAGGAAAATCTTGTGACTCATCCCATTTCATCACATTAGGCCTAATTTCTTTTTCGGCAAAATCCTTCACCATTTGTTCTATCATCAATTGATTTTCTGAAACATCAAAATTCATAGTTAAAATTTAATAATACTGTTTATATTCTTAGTAAATTCTTCAAGTAAATCTCGTCCTTTTAGGAAAGACAATTCAACAATAAATGAAAAACCTACCACTTCTGCACCTTGTTGCTTAATTAATTTTGCTGCAGCAACAGCCGTTCCCCCTGTAGCTAATAAATCATCATGAATAATAACCTTATCTCCTTGTTTAACGGCATCAATATGCATTTCTATTTCTGCACTTCCGTATTCTAAATCGTACTTCAGAGAAGCTGTTTTATATGGTAACTTTCCCTTTTTACGTATTAAAATAAAGGAAATATCTTTTTTCATTGCAGCAGGAAAACCAAATAGGAAACCTCTACTTTCTATTCCAGCAACATGAGTCACTTCACTATCAAAATAAGTAGCAAGCTCATCACAAATATCTTTAGACAATTGAGCATCTTTCAATATTGGTGTTATATCCTTAAATACTATCCCTTTCTTTGGGAAGTCAGCAACATCTCTAATGGATTGATTTATTCTTTCTGTTAACTTCAAACTTAAATTGACTTATGGAAATTATTAAACTGAAATATAGGGTGCAATTTTACGGTATATCTCATCATTAACCAAATGAATTTTTTTGAGATTTGACTTTAATTTAAAATCTCCATGATGATAACGGTAGTTTACTATAGCATTTGATAAACCCCAATTGAAATAAGGGTGTTGAACCAACTCATCAAAAGTTACTTGATTTAAATTAATAGTGTTAATGGAAGCTAAGTCAATAAAAACATTTTTTGACAATTGAGAGAATACGTCTTCCTTTAAACCATATATTTCATTGAATTGAGAATGACTAACAAACCCACCCAATGAATTTCTGTATTTTATTATTCTTTCAGAAAAAACTTTTCCAATTCCATTTATGCTTGACAACTTGGTTGCGTCTGCTTGATTAATATCAAAAGGAATCAATTCTTGCTTATTAAACTTAATTAATGTTAATTCATTTTTATTCATAAGGAAAGTTCCATGATTTTGAAACCTATTCGGCAGGTCTTCTAAATTTGAGATTGAATTCAAATTGAAATCAGCATGCACAAAATAACGATATTCTCCATCAATCTTTTGAAAGTATAGCGTATCAAAAAAGTTGTTTAATTTATAATTCGGAATAGAATCAATGAAAATAAGATTAAACTTAGAAAGCGGATATTTTATACTTTTTGTATGTTTTTTGAACACAACAAACTTTTTTAGTTCATTAAATTTTTCTG
>JAQWRG010000026.1 GCA_029243855.1 Flavobacteriales bacterium
AAGAAAAAGTTTGGATGGCGAATGGTACTTAATAGAACGTCCCGGTCATTCCATGTTTGCTTTTGGCAAAGATGAAGATGCCTGTAAAAAAGCCCTAAGTGTAATTAAAAAATATGAGTTCAATCAATCGTGTTTTATTGGAAGAGCTAATGCTTCTTTTAACTATCTAAAAAGGTATAGAGAAGATATAGATACCCTTAGAAGCTTCAACTAACTTCGTTCATAACTTCTATTATTATTTTACAAGACCTTCTTATTTGCTCTTCATTAATAATCAATGGTGGAGCAATTCTAAAACTTTCGGGACAAGATAAAAACCAAAAACTCAATACGCCTTTTTGTTTACAACCTTCCACTACTTTTTGAACCACTACACTGTTTTCCATTTCAATGGCAAAAAACAACCCTACCCTTCTAAGGTCTTTAATTAAATTATGGGTTAACAAGGATTCAAATAGTAAACCTTTTGCCTCAACGTCTTGAATTATATTTTCATCATTCAATATATTTATTGAGGCCAATGCAGCAGCACAACATACAGGATGACCACCAAAAGTTGTTATGTGTCCCAATTTAGGATTTTCAGTAAAAAGCTGCATTAGCTCTCTACTTGAAACCAATCCTCCTATAGGCATTCCACCCCCAAAAGCTTTTCCAATTGTTAATATATCCGGTTGAATATTGAAATGCTCAAATGCAAACCATTTACCAGTTCTTCCAAATCCAGACTGAATTTCATCAGCAATTAACAAAACTCCATTCTCGTGACATCTTTTTCTCAATTCATACATAAATTCAATCGAAGGAATTCTAACACCAGCATCACCTTGAATGGGTTCAATGATAACGCAAGCTGTTGAAGAATCAATTTCTGACAGCTCATTTATATTGTTGAATTCAATATGAAATACGTCTGGCAAAAGTGGTCTAAAAGCGTATTTCTTTTCTTCATTTCCTGAAACACTTAGAGAACCATGAGTTGAACCATGATAAGCACCTTTAAATGCAATTATTTTAGTTCTTCCAGTAGCTCTTTTAGCTAATTTTATGGCTGCTTCATTGGCTTCAGTTCCAGAGTTGACTGGATAAAGTACATCTAATCCTTTAGGCAAAATAGAGCACAGTGTATTAGATAGATCATTTTGCACAGATTGATAGTACTCTCCATATACCATAACATGTAAATGCTTATCCACTTGATTTTTAATGGCTGATTTAATGCGCTCATTTTGATGACCTAGGTTAGAAACTGCAATTCCAGAAATTAAATCAATATATTGAGTATTATTTTTATCATAAATGTAAATACCATCAGCATTTTTTATCTCAATTTCAAAGGGATAAGGACTTGTTTTTGCTAAAGAAGAATAGTTCATATTGCTAAGAATATTATTTAATAAATCTAATTTAAATATATCAGCTCAAGTGAGGAATTAATGTTATAAATTATAAATTCGCATAAAATTAAAAATAAATACCATGCCAAAAGGAATATACAACATGCCCTACCCATTAAATGAACCTGTAAATAATTACGAGCCAGGTTCTAATGAGAGAGCAAATCTCTTGAACAAATATGAAGAAATGTATAATCAAGAACCTATTCATGTTCCTTTATATATTGGTGGTGAAGAAATTGAAACTGCTAATAAATTACCAATGAACCCTCCTCATGATCACCAACATACCCTTGGTCATTTTAGCATGGGTACAAAAGAGCATGTAAATAAAGCCATTAACTCTGCATTAGAAGCAAGAAAAAAATGGGCCAACATGCCTTGGGAAAATAGAGCTACTATTTTCTTAAAAGCAGCTGATTTATTAGCTGGTCCATACAGAGATGAAATGAATGCTGCAACTATGTTGGGTCAATCTAAAAATGTATTTCAAGCTGAAATTGATGCTTCATGTGAATTAATTGATTTTTTAAGATTTAATGTTGCCTACCTTCAACAAATATATGCTGAACAACCTGATTCTGCAGAAGGTATTTTAAATAGACTAGAATACAGACCCTTAGAAGGTTTTGTATTTGCTATTACCCCATTTAACTTACTGCAATTGCTGCTAACCTTTGTGCTGCTCCAGCTATGATGGGAAATGTAGTTGTTTGGAAACCTGCTGAAACACAAATGTATTCTGCTAAAGTCATTATGAAGCTGTTCAAAGAAGCTGGTGTCCCTGATGGTGTTATCAATATGGTAGTTGCTGATGGACCTGAAGCAGGAGATGTAGTTTTTAATCATCCTGAATTTGCGGGATTACACTTTACCGGATCAACAGGAGTTTTCAAACATCTTTGGAAAACAATTGGAACTAATATCGACAAATACAGATCATATCCTAGAATTGTTGGTGAAACTGGAGGTAAAGATTTTATAATTGCTCATCCATCTGCCAATCCAATGGCAGTTGCAACAGGTATATCTAGAGGTGCTTTTGAGTTTCAAGGTCAAAAATGTTCTGCAGCATCAAGAGTTTATCTTCCATCAAACATGTCTGATGATGTTTTAAATAAAGTAGTTGAAGATGTGAATTCTTTTAAAATGGGTACAACAGCTGATCCTTCAAACTTTATTAATGCGGTTATTTCAGAAGCTGCTTTTGATAGAATTGCTAGTTATATCGATTATGTTAATAAACAAGACGATGCAGAAATATTAGTTGGTGGGCAATACGATAAATCAAAAGGTTATTTTATTGAACCTACTGTAATTAAAACAAGTAATCCAAAATTCAGAACCATGTGTGAAGAAATTTTTGGACCAGTAGTAACTGTTTATACTTATGATGAGAATGAATTTGAATCTACTTTAACCATGGTGGATGAAACATCTGATTATGCATTGACTGGTGCTGTATTTTCTCAAGATCGATATGCTGTTGATCTGGCATTATCTAAATTAGTTAACAGTGCTGGTAATTTCTATATTAACGACAAACCTACTGGTGCTGTTGTTGGACAACAACCATTTGGAGGAGCAAGAGGATCTGGCACTAACGATAAAGCTGGATCATATCTTAACTTATTACGTTGGGTATCCCCAAGAACAATAAAAGAAACATTGGTACCTGTTACAAATTATCGCTACCCTTTCTTAGGATAATGTCGTTAAAGATTAAAGCTGTCATATTTGATATGGATGGCTTAATAATTGACTCTGAACCACTTTGGAGAAAAGCTGAGATCAATGCCTTTAAAGAAATTGGATTCCATTTTACAGATGAGATGTGTGCTTCAACAATGGGAATGAGAATTGATCAGGTTGTTGCTTATTGGTGGAATAAGTTACAATGGACAACTCCTTCTCAAAGCGATTTAATAGAGAACATAATTAATAAAATGGTTCATCAAATAAATACAGTTGGTGAAGCAATGCCAGGTCTAGAATTTGCTATAGATCTTCTAAAGAAAAATAATATACCAACAGCTATAGCTTCATCATCATCCTTCTTATTAATTGATACTGTTGTAAATAAGTTAAAGCTAAAACAGTATTTTGATGTAATTCATTCTGCAGAAAATGAACAAAAGGGTAAACCAGATCCTGCTGTATTTTTATCTACAGCTAAATTACTTAATGTAAATCCAAAAAATTGTTTGGTGTTGGAAGATTCAAAAGCTGGAATGGAAGCGGGAATAAATGCTGAAATGAGAACAATTGTTATACCAGAAAATGGCACAAACCCTGAATGGTCATCGAAAGCTTATTTAAAAATTGATAGCTTAAAAGATTTTAAAATAGAATTTTTAAGCTAACTCACTATTTATCTTAACTATTTCATCAGACCAATTGTATAAGGGTGTTTGATTAGATATGGAAGCAATTTTCTGTTTCAAATTTTCAAGAAATTGTTCGTATTCCTTACTGCTGTTTAAAAAAGGTTTATGATCAAGTGCCTGCCTAAGTTTATCGCATTTATTTATGATTTCTATTGTTTTATTATTCATATAGGTCTCCTGAAATTTAATCCATATGTACTCAACACTTTCTTTGTTAGGGTGAATCATGTCAGCGTTATAAAATCTATAATCTCTTAACTCATCCATTATTATTTCGTAGCTAGGAAAATAGGAAATTTGATTAGGGAACAATTTAACTAATTCATCAATGGCTAAAATAAGTACTGCTTTACTTCTGTTGTTTTCAACAATCCCATCTTTGTAATGTCTTACGGGGCTTACCGTGAAAATAAAATGTTGATCGGGACATTTTTTTATTATGTTTTTCCAACATGAAACTATATCTTCAATAGATAACCTTCTTTTTTGAAAATGATTTGAGGGTTGTTTGTGACAATTGCCAACTATCTTGTTATTGTATTCATAAACTATTGAGGTTCCAAATGTTAGTATTAAAATTGGGTTTTTTGAAAATGATTTATTCAACGAATCAATTTCACCATTAACTTTTTTAATTAGTGCTGTAGAGTCATTATCGTAATAGTTTTTACTACTATGATGCCAACTGTAAAAAACATTGTTTTGCTCAATTAAATCATTTTTGGTAAAATTATCTTTATCAATAATTCTTAATAAATTATTTCCTATTGTTATTGGATTAAAAATTGTTCCAAATGGTTGATTGATTTCAAAACAGGCTTTTTTTAATCGTTTACCAACTTCTAAAGAGAAACATGATCCAATCATAATTAAAGAAGAATTATGCGTTAGATTAATGTTATTATTTTTAACTATTTGAACTATTTTTCTGAAAATTTTATCGTTTTTCATTTAGTGAAATATGATTTTGATTTTGGGATAAAAAATGAAATTAATTTGTGTATAAGTTGACATTTTGTGAATATTTAAAACTTTAAAAAGGTTAAAACATATATACAATTAGTAAATTTGTTCTATTCATTGATAAACTAAAAACATGAATGTTAAAGGTATTCAACCTAACACAGACAACCTAAAAGACTTAGGTTTAAATCAATTATCAACTATTTATTGGAACTTATCCCCTGCTCAACTGGTCAAAGAATCGGTCGATAGAGAAATGGGAGTTATTACAGACACTGGTGCTCTAGCTATTGATACTGGAGAATTTACTGGAAGATCTCCTAAAGATAGGTTCATTGTATGTGATGATAAAACAGAAAATGCTGTTTGGTGGGGTGATATTAACATTAAGTTTTCATCTGAAAAATTTGATGGCCTATATAACAAAATGATTAAATATTTTGAAGGTAAAGATGTATTTGTAAGAGATGCTTATGCGTGTTCTGCTGAGGAATTCAGATTAAACCTTAGGGTTATTAATGAATACCCGTGGTCCAATCACTTTGCTAACAACATGTTTATTGAACCAAACAAGAGTGAATTGGCTGATTTTAATCCAGAATGGCATATTATTAATGCTCCTGGGTTTTTAGCTGATCCTGAAGTTGATGGCACAAGACAACATAATTTTGCAGTAATTGATTTCACTAAAAAAATGATTTTAATTGGAGGAACTGGATATACAGGTGAGATTAAAAAAGGTATATTTTCAGTTCTAAACTTTATTCTTCCTCACGAGAAGAACACTTTGTCTATGCATTGCTCTGCCAATCTTGGTAAAAAAGATGATACAGCTATTTTCTTTGGATTATCTGGAACTGGTAAAACTACCTTGTCTGCAGATCCTGAAAGACAACTTATTGGTGATGATGAACACGGTTGGTCTGGAAATACAGTATTTAATTTTGAAGGTGGTTGTTATGCAAAATGTATCGATTTAACAGAAGAAAAAGAACCTCAAATATGGAATGCCATTAAAGAGGGTTCTATTCTTGAAAACATCAATTTTATTGGCGACAGTAAAACGGTAAATTTTGAAGATAAATCAAAAACTGAAAATACAAGAGTTAGTTACCCAATTGATTATATAGATAATATAGCTCCTGGTTCAAAAGGAAAAAACCCAAAAAACATATTTTTCTTAACTGCTGATGCATTTGGTGTTTTACCTCCAATTTCAAAACTTACTAAAGGTCAAGCTATGTTTCATTTTATCTCTGGATATACGGCTAAAGTAGCTGGAACAGAAGCTGGTATAACAGAACCGGTTACAGCATTTTCAGCATGTTTTGGTGCTCCTTTTTTACCATTACACCCTACGATATATGCAGAAATGCTTGGTGAAAAAATGACAGAAGCTAATGTAAACGTTTGGTTAATAAATACAGGATGGACAGGAGGTCCTTATGGAATTGGAAACAGAATGAAACTATCTTACACTAGAGCAATGATTTCAGCTGCGCTTAATGGTGAATTAGATAATGTTGAATTTAACAAACATGAAGTATTTGGGTTGAACATGCCAACTACATGCCCTAACGTACCTACAGAAGTTCTTAATCCAAAAAACACTTGGAAAGATTCTTATGCATACGACACAAAGGCTAATCATTTAGCTGATCAATTTAATAGAAATTTTGAGAAATTTGCAGAGTATGCTAATGCTGAAATATTAGCTGCTGCCCCTGTAGTCAAAGCTGAAGTAAAATTAAAATCTATATATTAGGTTCACATCAAAGTACCCTAATTTAAAATCTGCATAATTAATTGGTTCTGCATATTCGTTTGCAGGGTCAATCAATGATTCGTTGTTTCTAAAAATATAATAATTGAATTGTGGTGTAATTTGCATGGTGAATATAAATGCCTCATTTAATACCCAATCAATTCCAAATGAAACATCGAGACCAGTAATTAAATAATTGCTTATTCTTTCACCCTCGTTATTTAAATCTAAATCTGTTGGTAAGTAATTGCCTATGGAGTCTAAGACAAAAAGCTTATTGAAATAGCCTAAATGTTGACTTCCAAAACCAATAATACCATCTAAACCAACATGAACTCTACTTCCTGAAAAGCCTCTCAATTCCTCAAAACCAAATCTAAGATCGTAATGATAATAGGATGAATTAAAATACCTTCTTGTTATGCTTGTGTCATTAGAGCTAGTTGGTTGATAATAATCGTATTGCAAATCGTTGCCTTCAGTTAAATGATTAAGACTGAAACGAAGGTTTTTTTCTCCGTAATTTCTTTTATACAGCACATTTACTTTTATATCGTAATTGTTTCTTTCAGATATAATACCTGTCATTAATGGTGAAATATTAGTTCCAAAATAATTTCTTTGACTCTCTATTGGAACAATAGTATCGTCTTCGTAATCAATATTTTCTTGAGCCGTTGAAATAAAAGTTATAAAAACAAGAAATGGTATTAGACTAATTTTTTTCATATTTAAAATATTTTCATTTGACCTTCTTCATCAGAACTTTCTTCATTTGTATCGTTGTCAATAGACCATTCAACATTTACAGCTTGTTCATCTTTAGTATTTTCTTGACTGTCAACAACCTTAGTTAAATCAGGTTTAATCTCTTGTTTTGTTTCAAAAGAATCAACTTCGGATGGTGCTTCACTTTCAACTTCAATTGGCTCTTCTGCAATTTCAGGCCAATCTTCACCTTCTTTAACAGGCAATAGTGTAATATCTTTTATTTTTAATTTTGACAATTGATTGCCTTGAGCTTTTACTCCTTTAACATCTATAATATCATTTAAGCCATATACTTTATCGTTAAGATCTTTGGTTTCTTTAAGACGCTTATTGAAAGTTACTGATACCTTAGGAATATATTGTGTACTTGCAACAATCAATTCTGTCCCACTATCTTCAGGGATAAAAAGATGCTTTTTAGTAAGGTTTTCTACATTAAATCTTTTAACGTAAAAAAGTTCTTTGTCTGAATTCCAATATATACAAGCAATTGGTCTATTTGGGTAATACTTTTCAATATGAATTAAGTCGTCAGAAAACCTATTTGACAATTCAAAACCACTTATTAAATAATGTCCAGACTTGTAAATGGTTAAGATTTTATCATCTCCTTTAAAACTTCCAAGATGTTGACCACGTTCGTCATTGTTGAGTCTAGAGATAACTTCATCCCACCAAATTTTTCTAGCAGCTAGAGTCGAACCTCCAACTTCTTTTTGCTCAACTTTAGATATAAAATTCTTGGTTACTAAATTTCCTTTTGATGTTCTAGATTTAATAAGTAATTCGCCAAAATCTAAATCAATTTTTAGTTTCTTTAATTTTGGTCTTGGCCTAAGCTTAATTTGTACTGTTTCTCTTCTTCCATTTGGATTAACTGTAAAATAATGAATTTTTGGATCTTTAACATTTCCAGTAACGTTATAATCTCTGTCTCTGGTTATTGAACTTACAGAGAATCTTTTCATGTAAGAAGGAGCAGATTTTCCAGCCTGATAGATCATATGATAAATGGTTCTTTGATCTCCCTTTTTCCAAATTGCTGCATGAATTATTCCTTTACCAACAAACTTTTTATCTGACATTTTAGTGACCATCATGTTCCCTGATTCAAAAAAGAGAATAACGTCATCTAAGTCTGAACAATCTTCAATGTATTGATCTTTTTTTAGAGACCAACCAATGAATCCTTCTTCTTTGTTTACATATAATTTCTTGTTGGAAACAATAACTTTACTAGCATTTATATTATCAAAAACTCGTATTTCAGTTTTTCTTTCTTTCCCTTCTGAATATTTTGTTTTGATGTTTTTAAAATAATCAATGGTATAGTTAATTAGGTTGGCCAAATGCTCAACAACTTCTTTAATTTGCTCTTCTATTTTAAGAATGTTGTCATCTGCTTTATCGCTGTCAAACTTGGAGATTCTTTTGATTTTTATATCTGTTAACTTTACAATATCCTCCTCTGTAACTATTTTCTTTAGATTTTTAACATGTGGTTTTAATCCCTTATCAATGGCTTTTATTACTCCTTCCCAAGTTTCTTCTTCTTCAATATCACGATATATTCTGTTCTCAATAAAAATTCTTTCAAGAGACAACCAATGCCATTGATTTTCCAATTCCTCTTTTCTAATTTCTAATTCTTTCTTAAGAAGTTGAACTGTATTATCAGTATTTCTTTTAAGTATTTCGGTAACACCTATAAAAACCGGCTTATTGCCATCAATTACACATGCATTGGGTGATATTGACATTTCACAATTGGTAAATGCGTACAATGCATCAATCATTTTATCAGGTGAAACACCATTTGGAATGTGAATTATTATTTCAGCTTTTGAAGCGGTATTGTCTTCAATTTTTTTAACCTTAATCTTATTTTTATCTGTTGCTTTAACGATTGACTCAATTAAACTATCTGTTGTAGTTCCGTATGGTATCTGATTGATTACCAGTGATTTAGTGTTTAATTTTTCAATTGATGCTCTTACTCTAACCTTTCCTCCTCGTAATCCATCGTTGTATTGAGTAAAATCTGCAAGACCTCCATTTTCAAAATCAGGAAATAATTCTACTTTTTTTCCTCTTAAATAATTGATACTTGCCTCTATAATTTCAATAAAATTATGTGGCAAGATTTTACATGCTAAACCAACTGCTATTCCTTCAGCTCCATGATTCAATAATACGGGGAATTTTACTGGCAAATACTGAGGTTCGTTATTTCGACCATCGTAAGATTTTAACCAATTGGTTGTTTTTGGATTGTAAAGAACATGATTGGCAAACTTGGTAACTCTTGCTTCAATATATCTAGCAGCAGCAGCTCTATCCCCTGTAAGAATATTTCCCCAGTTACCTTGACAATCTATAAGTAAGTCTTTTTGACCAATTTGAACTATTGCATCACCAATTGAAGCATCACCATGAGGATGGTACTTCATGGTATTTCCAATGATGTTGGCTACTTTGTTGTATCTTCCATCATCCAACTCTTTCATAGAATGAAGAATTCTTCTTTGAACTGGCTTTAAGCCATCTTCAATGGCAGGGACAGCTCTTTCTAAAATTACATAGGATGCATAATCTAAAAACCAGTCCTTATACAAACCAGATAATGAAATTATATTGTCATCCCCTGGCTCTTCTTCTATGTGCTCTACATCTTCTCCTGTACTCATTTAAACTGCTTCTTTTATATCTTCAAC
>JAQWRG010000057.1 GCA_029243855.1 Flavobacteriales bacterium
AGAGAAGAAACTTATGCAGATATTAGCCCAGTTAGACTAGACAAAAATGGTGTTAGTGGATTTATTTCTATAATGAGAGGATGTGACAACATGTGTACCTTCTGTGTTGTTCCTTTTACTAGAGGAAGAGAAAGAAGTAGAAACCCATTAACCGTTATTGCTGAAGCCAAAGATTTATACAATAGAGGATACCGAGAGGTAACACTTCTTGGTCAAAATGTTGATAGTTATAGATGGAATATCTCTAAAAAAGGAGAAATCATTAACCCTGAAAACACAACAACTAATTTTGCTGAATTACTAGCATTGGTGGCTGAGGTTGCCCCAGATTTAAGAGTTCGTTTTTCAACCTCTCATCCTAAGGACATGACGGATGATGTATTAAGAACTATGGCTAGTTATAAAAACATTTGCAACTACATACACTTACCTGTTCAATCTGGAAATTCAGAAATTTTAAAGAAAATGAACCGTGGCTACTCAAGAGAGTGGTACTTGGAAAGAATAAAAGCAATTAAAACCATAATCCCCGATTGTGCTATTTCTACCGATATCATTACAGGTTTTTGTGGAGAAACTGATCAACAACACGAAGAAACATTATCGTTATTAAAAGAGGTTGAATTTGATTTTGCGTATATGTTTTATTACTCAGAAAGACCTAAAACATTGGCTGAAAGAAAATACGAGGATGACGTGCCTCTTAATACCAAAAAATCTCGACTTCAGGAGGTGATTGATCTTCAACATATACATTCAAAAAAGAAAAATGAAAGCGTAATTGGCAATATATATGAAGTATTAGTTGAAGGCAATTCAAAAAAATCAGATCAAATGCTTTCTGGGAGAAATGATCAAAACAATAAGGTAGTTTTTCCTAGAGAAAATGCAAAGACAGGACAATTTGTTAATGTAAAAATAGAGCGTTGTACCACTGCAACATTAATTGGTAAAATAATTTAAAATGAACATTCAATCTGTTAAAGAAAGATTTGGCATAATAGGAAATGTAGATGCTCTAAATAGAGCATTAAACGTGGCTGTTCAAGTGGCTCCTACTGATATTTCTGTTTTAATTACTGGAGAAAGTGGAACAGGTAAAGAAAGCATGCCTCAAATTATTCACCATTACAGTGCAAGAAAACACAATGAATACATCGCAGTAAATTGCGGAGCTATTCCTGAAGGCACCATAGACTCTGAGTTATTTGGACATGAAAAGGGAGCTTTTACAGGAGCAACCGATAGCAGAAAAGGTTATTTTGAAGTTGCTGATGGAGGAACTATTTTCTTAGATGAAGTTGCTGAACTTCCCCTAACTACTCAAGTAAGACTACTTAGGATATTAGAAACCGGAGAGTACATTAGAGTAGGATCATCTAAAGTTAAAAAAACAAATGTTAGAATTATAGCGGCAACCAATGAAAAGATGCACTTAGCTATAGGTAACGGGAAATTTAGAGAAGATTTATTTTACAGACTGAGTACCGTTCCAATTTCATTGCCCCCTTTAAAAGAAAGAAAGGAAGATATTCATCTTTTGTTTAGAAAGTTTGCTGCTGATTTTGCAGAAAAATACAGAATGCCTGGAATAAGATTAAATGAAGATGCTGTTAAAACCCTACTTAGTTACAACTGGCCTGGAAACATTCGACAACTAAAAAACATAACAGAACAAATATCTGTTATAGAAAAAGAAAGAATGGTATCAAAGGATACTTTTGTAAAATATCTACCCATTGAAGAAAACCATCAACACCTTCCAATGGTAATCAAAAAAGACAGTTCAAATAATGATTTTTCTGAAAGAGATATATTGTATAAGGTTTTATTTGACATGAGAAATGACATTACTGAAATGAAAAGGGTAATTGTGGATTTAATGAAAAACAACAATCTTTCAACTCATGAAAAAACAGAATTGATTACAAGATTAAACAACCCGAACGATAAAGGTTTTGACAACACCTCTAATGAAATTCAAGCAGAAACCAACATCACCATTTCAGACAATTCATTTGGAAATGACCCCCTTTCTCCTGTCACAGAAACCATTCAAGAAAGTGTTGAAGTTGAAGAATCATTATCCTTAGAAGAAAGAGAAAAAGATTTAATCAAAAAGGCTCTTTCGAAGCATAATGGAAGAAGAAAAAATGCTGCACTTGAATTAGGTATTTCGGAAAGAACACTTTACCGAAAAATCAAGGAATATGAAATTTCAAAATAACCAATTGAATAAATTCACATTATATATTACAATTGTTCTAACAACATTTGGTTGTAGCCTTCAATTTACATTCAAATCAGGAGGGAAAGAAACCAAAGAAATTGATGCTGAAACTGTACAGGTTGATTTTTTTGAAAACAATAGTTCCTTAGGTGGGGCTTCCTTAAGCGCTTCATTTACTGAAGATTTAAGAGATATTATGCAAGCTCAAACAAAACTAAATCTTGTGGCTGATAAAGGTGATATTCAAATATATGGAACCATTAAAGATTTTAACATATCACCAATTAACATACAGTCTGGAAGTGAATCTGCTGCTCAAAACAGACTTAAAATGATTGTTTCTGTTAGCACCTATTTCAATAAAAACGATTCTGTTGGTTTAGAAAATTCCTCTTTTAATGCTTTTGTTGATTATGATGCACAAAATGATTTCAGTACTTTAGAAGAAAGTTTAATCGAAAGCCTAAATTATCAAATAACTCAAGATATATTTGACAAAGTCTTTGGAGGAGAATGGTAGTCAATTCAATAAAAAATATAAACTCAATTATTCAAAATCCTGAAAACACTTCAGATAAGGATCTTGATTATTTATATGAACTATCATTAACACATCCTTATTCAGGAATCACTCAATTATTAGTAGCTAAAATTCTTCATGTTCAAAATAGAACCGGATATGCTGAACAATTAAAAAAAGCAGCTTTTACATGTACAGATCGAGCCGTAATTTATAATTACATCCACAAGAAAAAATTAATTTCCACCATAGAAGAATCCAATGAAAAAGCTAATGACGGTATTAAATTAGAGAAGGGACCAGAAATAGACATTTTAGAACAAAACATAATTAGTTCTGTTATTAGCAGCAGCATTCATCAAGAAATTGAAGAATATGATTTAATAGAGGAAAAACCTGAAGCTGATATTGAAAATAAAGATTCAAGATTGCCTTTATTTGACGAAAATAGTACCATGTCTTTTTCCAAATGGATAGCTCTTAATTCAAAACAAAACACAACCCAAAAAAAGCAAATTGCAAACATTGATGCACTTTTAGCAAATCTTTCCGAAAGGTCAAAGAAAAGAACCTTGAAAAAATCTGAGCCGTTTTTCTCACCAATTGAAGCTGCTAAATTAAGCTTGGTTGATAATGAAGAATTGGTGACAGAAACATTAGCTGAAATACATATTAAACAAGGCAATTATCCCAAGGCTATTAAAATATACCAACAATTGATGTTGAAAAATCCAGAAAAAAAAGCTTTCTTTGCAAGCCGAATTAATTACATTAATTTGAAAACAAAATTATAATTTAAAAAGTATTTTTATGAGTGCCGTTTTAATGACCTTATTAACCATTGTTGCCATTTTATTAATCATCATTGTATTGTTACAAAATTCAAAAGGAGGAGGATTAGACTCTTCATTTGGAAATGTCAACCAACTAGGGGGCGTAGCTCAATCAACTGAAACCATTGAGAAAGCAACATGGACATTAGCTGGACTTATTGGATTTCTTAGTCTTTTAACTGCAATGTATAGTGCTCCAAGCTCACCAACTGTTGAATCTGGAATAGAACAGACAGGTGCAGTTGACTTATCAACTCCAATTGCTCCTTTGGATATTCCTGAATAATCATTCCTTCAATGAATGTCATCATGTCATATTTAATATGACAAAATCTAAATTTCATTCTAATATTAGTCATATTGACTGACTATTTAGATGCAAAATAATTGGCACAATTTATGTCCAATGTCAATCTGAATTTATTACTAAACTTAAAATTAAATAACATGTCAATAAATGTAACTCCACTCGCTGATAGAGTAATTATTGAACCGGCTGCTGCTGAAGAAACAACTGCAGGAGGTATCATTATTCCAGATACAGCTCAAGAAAAACCTAAAAAAGGAAAAATAATTGCTGCTGGGAATGGAAAAAAAGATGAACCCTTAACTGTAAAAGAAGGAGATACTGTATTGTATGGACAATACAGTGGAACAGAAATTAAAATTGAAGGAAGTGACTATCTTATAATGAGAGAAAGTGACATTTTTGCAATAATAAAATAATCATAAATAATAAAAAATGGCTAAAGAAATAGTATTTGATGTAGAAGCAAGAGATCGACTTAAAAAAGGTGTTGATGCACTTGCAAATGCTGTAAAAGCAACATTAGGACCAAAGGGAAGAAATGTTGTTATTGATAAAAAATTTGGAGCACCACAAATCACTAAAGATGGTGTAACCGTAGCAAAAGAAATTGAACTTAAAGATGCTGTTGAGAACATGGGTGCTCAAATGGTTAAAGAAGTTGCTTCTAAAACCTACGATATTGCTGGTGACGGAACAACAACTGCTACTGTGCTTGCTCAAGCTATAATCACAGCTGGACTTAAGAATGTTGCTGCAGGAGCTAACCCTATGGATCTAAAAAGAGGGATTGACAAAGCAGTAAGTACTGTTGTTGCTGAACTTAAAAAACTTTCAACAGAAGTTGGTTCTGACAACGATAAAATCAAACAAGTAGCTACCATTTCAGCAAACAATGATGAAGCTATTGGTTCTTTAATTGCAGAAGCAATGAAAGTTGTTGGAAATGACGGTGTAATTACTGTTGAAGAAGCTAAAGGAACAGAAACTGAAGTTAAAACAGTTGAAGGTATGCAGTTTGATAGAGGATATTTATCCCCATACTTTGTTACCAATGCAGATAAAATGATCGCTGATTTAGAAAACCCTTATATTTTAATTCACGACAAAAAAATATCTAACATGAAAGATATTTTACCTGTTTTAGAACCTGTTGCACAATCTGGTAAGCCGCTATTGATTATTGCTGAAGATGTTGATGGTGAAGCATTAGCAACTTTAGTTGTAAATAAAATAAGAGGTTCTTTAAAAATTGCTGCTGTAAAAGCACCTGGTTTTGGAGACAGAAGAAAAGCTATGTTAGAAGATATTGCGATTCTTACTGGTGGAACTGTTATATAAGAAGAAAGTGGATATAAAATGGAAAACGCTACTTTAGATATGCTTGGAACTTGTGAGAAAGTGGAAATTGACAAAGACAATACAACTGTTATTAATGGAGCTGGTATTAAGGATGATATTGTTGCAAGAACAAATCAAATAAAAGCACAAATTGAATCTACAACTTCTGATTATGATAAAGAAAAACTTCAAGAAAGACTAGCTAAATTAGCTGGCGGTGTTGCAGTACTTTATGTAGGAGCTGCTACTGAAGTTGAAATGAAAGAGAAAAAAGACAGAGTTGATGATGCCTTAGCAGCAACAAGAGCTGCGGTTGAAGAAGGTATTATCCCTGGTGGTGGTGTAGCTTACATCAGAGCTGCTGGAGCTTTAGATGAAAACAGTGGAGTAAATGAAGATGAAAACACTGGAATCAAAATCGTTACTAGAGCAATTGAAGAGCCTTTAAGAACTATAATTTCTAACTCTGGTGGAGAAGGAGCTGTTATTGTTCAAAAGGTTAAAGAAGGTAAAGATGATTTTGGATACAATGCAAGAACTGATAACTACGAAAACTTATATAAGTCAGGAGTTATTGATCCTACTAAAGTATCAAGAATTGCACTTGAAAATGCTGCTTCAATAGCATCAATGATGTTGACTACTGAATGTGTTTTAGCTGACGAAGCTGAAGAAGAAATGCCAATGCCTCCAATGGGTGGTGGAATGCCAGGTGGAATGCCAGGTATGATGTAAAAATCACATTTTCACATTTTAAAAGGCTCATCTTAGATGGGCCTTTTTTTTGAGCTATACTTTTCCCTCAATAATTTCGGCTACAATGGATGGGTCCAACAAAGTTGATGTATCACCTAATGAAGACGTATCGCCTTCTGCAACTTTTCTCAATATTCTTCTCATTATTTTACCTGACCTCGTCTTTGGAAGACCAGAAACAAACTGAATTTTATCTGGCTTTGCAATTGGTCCAATTTCTTTAGTAATGGTTGAAAGTATTTCTGTTCTTAAATGATCTGAAGCAGTATTTATGTCTTCCAAAATAACATAGGCATAAATACCTTGTCCTTTTATTTCGTGAGGAAATCCAACTACAGCACTTTCAACAACACTTGAATGTTCATTGATTCCATTTTCTACTTCAGCTGTTCCCATTCTATGACCTGAGACGTTGATTACATCGTCCACTCTTCCAGTAATTCTATAAAAACCGTCTTCATCTCTTCTACATCCATCTCCTGTAAAATACATCCCAGGATAAGTAGAAAAATAAACTTGCTTACATCTTTCATGATCTCCATAAGTAGTACGAATCATACTAGGCCAAGGATATTTAATGCATAAATTTCCTTGTACATCATTTCCAAGTATTTCTTTTCCATCAGGGTCAAC
>JAQWRG010000039.1 GCA_029243855.1 Flavobacteriales bacterium
AAACAGGTCAACAACTTCTTTTAGGTGCATATTCTGCCATGAATAGACAAATTGCACGTGGAAAGATTCAAATGTATAACCGTCACGAAATGCTTGATGTTGTTGTTGTTGATGGAAAAGCAAGAGGTATAATAGCTAGAAACTTGGTTACTGGTAAAATTGAAAGGCATTCAGCACATGCTGTCGTTTTAGCTTCTGGAGGTTATGGAAATGTTTACTTTTTATCAACTAACGCAATGGGAAGTAATGTAACTGCAGGTTGGAAAGCACATAAAAAAGGAGCTTATTTTGCGAATCCTTGTTACACACAAATACATCCAACTTGTATCCCTCGTTCTGGAGATTATCAATCCAAACTCACACTAATGTCAGAGTCTTTAAGGAATGACGGTAGGATTTGGGTTCCAAAGCACAAAAAAGACGTTGAAGCTCTCAAATCAGGTTCAATTAAAGCAGTAAATATTTCTGAAGATGATAGAGATTATTATTTAGAAAGAAGGTATCCTGCTTTTGGGAATTTAGTACCTAGAGATGTTGCTTCTAGAGCAGCAAAAGAAAGGTGTGATGCAGGTTATGGAGTAAATCAAACTGGGGAAGCTGTTTATTTAGATTTTAGTGCTGCTATTAATAGATATGGAAAAGAACAAGCTCTTCTTAAAGGGTTAGATGTGAATAACGAAAAAACAGTTACTGATTTAGGAAAAGATATTGTTAAGTCTAAATATGGTAACCTTTTTCAGATGTATGAAAAAATTGTAGATGAAAATCCATATGAAACTCCTATGATGATATATCCAGCTGTTCATTACACTATGGGAGGAATTTGGGTTGATTATAACTTGATGACAACGGTTCCTGGGTTATATGCCATTGGGGAAGCTAACTTTTCTGATCATGGAGCCAATAGATTAGGAGCATCTGCCTTAATGCAAGGGTTAGCCGATGGTTATTTTGTTTTGCCCTACACGATTGGAGATTATTTATCTGATGATATTAGAACTGGACCAATTTCTATTGACTCAAAAGAATTTGATGAAGCAGAAAAAACGGTTGTCGATACGCTTAATAAACTCATTAATAATAAGGGGGTAAATTCAGTAGATTATTATCATAAGAAATTAGGCAAAATCATGTGGGATAAATGTGGTATGGCAAGAACTGAAAAAGGATTGAAAGAAGCAATGGCTGAAATAAAAATCCTTCGTGAAGATTTTTGGAAAAATGTAAGCGTTCCTGGAGAAGTAAATGAATTGAATCCTGAATTGGAGAAAGCAGGAAGAGTTGCAGACTTTCTTGAGTTAGGAGAATTGTTTGCTAAAGACGCTCTTGATAGAAACGAATCTTGTGGTGGGCATTTTAGAGAAGAGTATGCAACTCCTGAAGGAGAGGCAGAAAGAGACGATAAGAACTTTTCTTATGTTTCAGCTTGGGAGTATAAAGGAGAACCATCTGATGCTGAATTGCACAAAGAGAATTTGAATTTTGAAAACATTGAAGTAAAAGTAAGGTCTTATAAATAACAACACTATGAACCTAAATCTTAAAATCTGGAGACAAAAAAGCAATAGCGATAAAGGGAAAATTGTAGACTACCCTATATCAGATGTATCCGAACATATGTCATTCTTAGAAATGTTAGATGTTCTTAATGAAGGATTGATTGCAAAGGGAGAAGAACCTGTTGCTTTTGATCATGACTGTAGAGAAGGGATTTGTGGAATGTGTTCATTGTATATTAATGGTGAAGCACATGGACCAGATAGGGCGGTTACTACTTGTCAACTTCATATGAGGAAATTTAAGGATGGAGACACTATTTTTATAGAGCCTTTTAGAGCTACAGCACTTCCTGTAATTAAAGACTTAATTGTTGATAGAAGCGCATTTGATAGAATACAACAAGCTGGAGGCTTTGTTTCTGTTAATACTTCTGGCAATACTCAAGATGCTAATGCTATTCCTATCCGTAAAGAAAATGCTGATTTGGCATTTGATGCGGCAACTTGTATTGGATGCGCAGCATGTGTTGCTTCATGTAAAAATGCTTCAGCCATGCTTTATGTTTCGGCTAAAGTTTCTCAATTTGCCTTATTGCCTCAAGGTGAAGTTGAAGCCAAGGAGAGAGTAATCAATATGGTTAACAAGATGGATGAAGAAGGGTTTGGGAATTGTACCAATACTGGAGCATGTGAGGTAGAGTGTCCAAAAGGAATCTCTCTTGACAACATTGCAAGAATGAATAGAGAGTTTTTGAGTGCTAAGATTAAAAAATAAAAATCACCTCTTTATCTGAGCATGAATGATTTTTTCTACAATACTTCTATTGTATTCAAAGTCCCACATTATCTCTTTTTTTATTTCATTATAATATGCTATTGAAACTGGTTCTCTTTCAAGAAATCTAATGTTTTCATTGCCTTTAAAATGAAAAAGCCCTAAATCCGCTTTTAATTTAAATCGTTTAATTTTTTTTTCAGGATAGTTGGTTGTATTTACAATAATATGTTTTGATACAAACCCTTTTTTTTGAAAAACAATTTTATACAACGAACGTTTTTTTATCTCGAATTTAAAAACATGTCCTTTGTTAAATACAGAGTCAATCTTTTTAGAGTTTTCAAAAATTAACACGGAGCATCCTTTTAATTTATGTTGAAAATTATCAGAACTATTTAAATCGATTATTGTTTTAACTTTTATAGGCTTTTGAGTTATACCATATAAACATAGACATAAAAAAACAACAGTAAATAAGGTCTTATTAATACTCATAATCACTTAATCCAACAGATAATAGTTGATTGATTGAAATAAAAATAATTATTTCAATTCATTTAAAAAGGCTAGGAGTGTTTTATTTTGAAAAATTAAAATACTTGGGAAGCAATTTTTCTAACGGCTTCACCTTTACCCATTGTATAAAAATGCAATACCGGAGCTTCTTTTTTAATTAATTCTTTAGCTTGTTTTATTGACCACTCAACCCCTATTTTTTGAACCTCTTCATTCGTTTTGCATTTTTCAAGTTCATTTGAGAGTTCTTCTGGAAAGTTGACATGAAAAAATTTTGGAATGAAACTTAAATGACGAAGTGTGGTTAGCGGTTTTAATCCTGGTATAATTGGAACGGTTATTCCTATGTCTCTACATTTTTTTACAAATGAAAAATACTTTTCATTGTCATAAAACAATTGAGTTACTATAAATTCAGCACCAGCATCTACTTTCTTTTTAAGATGCTTCATGTCACTGTTAAGATTCATAGCTTCAAAATGTTTTTCAGGGTAACCTGCAGCGCCAATACAAAAATTTGAAGGACTGTTTTTAGTTTCTTCATAAAGGTATTGACCATTATTCATATCTTTAATTTGATTAATTAAATCAACTGCATATTTACTTCCTCCTTTTGTGGGAACAAAAGTAGCTTCATTTTTCATTGGATCACCTCTCAGAGCTAAGACATTATCAACCCCTAAAAATTTCAAATCTATTAAAGCACTTTCAGTTTCTTCCTTAGTAAACCCTCCACAAATAATATGAGGAATTGCATCTACTTTATATCTATTCATTAAAGCTGCACAGATTCCAACTGTTCCAGGTCTTTTTTTGACGGACACTTTTTTCAATAAGCCATTTCCCATCTTTTTATATTCGTATTCTTCTCGATGATACGTTACGTTTATAAAAGGAGGGTTAAACTCCATTAGTGGATCAATTCCGGCACATATGTCTTCTATCCCCTTACCTTTTAATGGTGGAATAATTTCAAATGAAAAAATAGTTTCTTTGCTATTTTTAATGTAGTCAGTTACTTTCATAATTAATAAGAAGACAAATAAACACGTTAAAACAATTATATCCAATAAGTATTAACTCAATTTTAAGAAAAAGTATTCTTAAGAATGTAATTAGGAGAATAATCCAAATAAATAATTATGATAAAGGATAGAATATTTAGTTGAGGAATATGTTACATTTGCCGGAGATGAAAAACATCAGGAATTTTTGCATAATAGCACACATAGATCACGGTAAAAGTACATTGGCTGATAGGTTGTTACAAAAAACAGCTACAATTTCTGATCGTGAAATGAAAGATCAAGCTCTTGACGATATGGACATAGAGCGAGAACGAGGTATAACTATCAAAAGCCATGCTATTCAAATGAATCATCAAGTTGATGGAGTTGACTTTAGATTAAACCTTATCGATACACCTGGCCATGTTGATTTTTCTTATGAGGTTTCTAGGTCTATTGCTGCATGTGAGGGAGCTTTATTAATTGTTGATGCTTCACAAGGTATTGAAGCTCAAACTATTTCAAATTTATATCTAGCTCTTGAAAATGATTTAGAAATAATCCCCATTCTAAACAAAATGGATCTTCCAGGGGCCATGCCTGAAGAAGTGACGGATCAAATTATTGATCTAATTGGCTGTGACGCTTCTGATGTAATTCCAGCTAGTGGAAAAACAGGACTAGGTGTAGACGAAATTTTAGATGCCATAATAAATAAAATTCCATCACCAAAAGGAGGTGAAAACAAACCTTTAGAGGCAATGATTTTTGACTCTGTTTTTAACCCTTTCAGAGGAATAATTGCTTACTACAGAATTTTTAATGGTGTTTTAAAGAAGGGTGATCAAGTAAGGTTTTTTAATACTGAAAAAACATATTATGCTGATGAAATAGGCGTTTTAAAAATGGATCTTCATCCATTAAAGGAGTTAAGGGCAGGCGATGTAGGTTATATTATAAGTGGTGTAAAAAAAGCAAATGAGGTAAAAGTTGGTGATACGATTACGTTACTTTCTAATCCTTGTACTCAAGCAATTAAAGGTTTTGAAGATGTTAAACCAATGGTTTTTGCAGGTATCTACCCCGTTGACACTGATGATTATGAAGAGTTAAGAGCTTCAATGGAAAAATTGCAATTGAACGATGCTTCTTTGGTATTTGAACCAGAATCTTCGGCAGCATTAGGTTTTGGTTTTAGATGTGGATTTTTAGGTATGCTACATATGGAAATCATTCAAGAAAGATTGGAACGAGAATTTAACATGTTGGTTATTACAACGGTTCCAAATGTTTCCTATAGTGTTTTTCTAAAAAAAGAATTAGAAGAACTTATCGTTTATAATCCATCGGAATTACCTGATCCATCAAAAATAGAATGGATTGAAGAACCTTATATTTTTGCTCAGGTTATTACAAAATCTGAATATGTAGGCGCAGTGATGAATTTATGTATTGAGAAAAGAGGGGAGTTAACCAATCAAGTTTATTTAACTCAAGATAGAGTTGAGTTGAGTTTTCAAATGCCTCTTTCTGAAATAGTTTTTGATTTTTACGATCGATTAAAATCTGTAAGTAGAGGATATGCTTCGTTTGATTATTCACCGAGTGGTTATAGAAAGTCAGACTTAATTAAGTTAGATATTTTATTGAATGCAGAACAAGTTGATGCTTTGTCAGCATTAGTGCACAGAAGTAATGCTTTTACATTAGGTAAAAAAATATGCCTTAAGTTAAAAGAGTTGATTCCGCGTCAACAATTTGAAATACCCATTCAAGCTGCTATTGGAGCTAAAATTGTTTCAAGAGAAACAGTAAAAGCACTTAGAAAAGACGTTACTGCTAAATGTTATGGAGGAGATATAACTCGAAAAAGAAAATTACTTGAGAAACAGAAAGCAGGAAAAAAACGAATGCGTCAAGTAGGTAGAGTTGAAGTTCCACAAGAGGCGTTTTTAGCAGTTCTAAAATTAGATAGTTAGATTTAGAAAAATGCTCTTAATTGAACACCTCCATTGTGAATGGGGTTGTTTTCTTGAGACTTTCTTCCATTATAGTTTAGTGAAAGTTGAAGGTTTTTAGCTAAGTTTCTTTGAACACTAAATGTCCATGTAGTATTAAACCCTTGTTGAAGAGCTTCTAGCATTTCAAATCCTATTGTGCTATTACTTTCTCCATTAAATTGAATATTTACTAGATGAATGCTTCCAGATATTAGACCTTTGTTCTTTTTGCTTTTTCTAAATTCAGCTCCGATATCGGTTAAAAAGGCTTGTTCTCCACCATAGTCATAGGAATTCTTTTTTTCAGCATATCTACCAACTAAACTCAATCTAAATAGTGTGTTTGGTTGAAAAGAAAACTTACCACTAAAATCTTCAATATTAAGTTCGTAATTTCTAGTTGATGCATAAGATGAGAAATTAGTTTTCATTTCTCTGTTGGCGCTTACATTAAACATTATCTCTCTAGTTATATTCCAACGTATTTTGAGTTCATTGTTGTATTTAGTTCTGTAGTCAGAACCGTTCATTAATAATTGTTTATTTCCGTAGAGTTGTGTAGTAAATTCAAAACTGTATTTAGGATCAGATCGGTTAAAAAAGAAACTATTTCTAAAAGAATTTGAGAGGTTTTGAATGCTTGAATCGTTTGGAGAAATAAGTGGGTTTATTAGTTTGTTGAAATCAAATGAATTTGTTTTTTTATCAGTATTTATAGCCGTTTGGTTGTAAAACTTACTTAATACTTTCCCTATAGTTGAGGTTTTATTTAAAAACCTTTTAGGGTCGATGTTTAAGTTCTGACTAAATTGGTAATTGTAAACTTTTATGTAATTGCTGTTTGGGGTGAAGACTCGAATATATGTGGCTTGATCAGTATATTGAGCTATTTCAAATTCATTAATTTCTTTAATTCCATTTTCATTGTAGTCAATCCATGTATATATCCCTTGTCCTGCAGGAACTTCAAAATAGATAAACTCTTTTTGTAATTCTAAACCTGAACCAATTTCCATAAATGAGTTGGTGTAAATACCTCCATTAAGCAACCTTAATTGGTAGGTAATTCTACTTGTTAAAGAGTTTTCAGGATTAATACTGGTTAAGCTTGTATCTGTTTCAAGATTTCTTAACGCTATATTATAGGTTAATTTATTGTTTTTATTTTTATGCAAATTTATTCTTAAGCCAGGGCTTTTGGCTGAAGTTGCTTTTTTTAGTAATAGTTCATTTTTAAACCAATCGTATCTTTCTTGATAATATAATTGAAAAGTATTTTTTGTAGAATCGCCATTTTCAATAAATATTTTCCAATCATAAAACCTATAACTAGAATTATTTAATGTATCGTTGGTGTAAAATTCATTTTGCTCATGAATATCTTTAAAGCCCATTTTCACTAGGCCAAATTTTTTATTTATATCACTTTCATGTCTTAAAAATTTAGTATTGTTGTCACTTTCAGAAATCAAATAACTACCATCTATTTTTGCATTTACTTTTTCACTCCAATTTAAGTTTAAATTATTTTTAAAACCATTGTATTTATCCTCCAATATAAATGAGTTAATGTCGTAGGATAGGTTTCCTTTTTCGGGGTTAATTAATTTCCATTTTGCTTTACTAATCAATTGGTCTTTATTGAGTTCTAATTGTTGTATGTTCCAATTTCTTTCAAATTCAACAGCTCTAAATCGTTCAATTCTATTGAATGTTTTATTTACAGCTTCTAAACTAAAGCTTTGTTCCATAAGCCAATATTTACCTAAATTATAATTAGACTTAATTTTAGCCAATCCTGAAAAGCCAATATTGTCATTTTGATCATGATTAGAAAAGGTGTTTATATCCATATTTGAACTAGCAAGCTCTACATTCAATATGTTGTTTTTCCATGTCTTTTCTAGTCCAGTATTTAACAACTGTCTTTTTTTTGGTGTTACCAATTGCCTTATCGGTCCATGAGTCCCATTGTGTGAGATTAATCCTTGTACTGTGTCAGGTGAAACCCATTCAAATACTTTTCCAAAAGCATTATATTCTTTAATTATATAGTCACCGTCTCCATCAGCTATTGGGCTAAAAATAATTCTGTAATTGGCTTTGTTAGGGTCAGTTGAAAATTGATAAACATCATATCCTAAAGAGTCAAATTTTTCATACATGTTAACTCCATCATAATACGCCATGCTGTCAACACCAGAACTAACAGCTTGATTAATCTGATCACCAATATTAACCATCAATTCCCTGTCGTTTAGATTGTAATCTTGTTGAAGTGGTTGGTTTTTGCTGTCTTGTTCTCCATAAAAATTTAAAAATAATTTTAAATTTTTCTTTGAAAAAGTTGAGTTAGATTCAATTAGTGATCTAGCGTAATTTTTATCACTGTATTGAAATTCAACTATTATTCTTTTGTCTTTAGTTATCAATTGATTGGCTGTGAAATTTAATTCAGCAGTATTGTAATCAATAGTATAATCGTTGTTTTGCCCTCTTTTTAAAAGTTTACCGTCTATGTAGATATTTTCAGTTCCGCTAAGAACTATTATAAACGATTCGTTTTCACTTCCAGTTAGTCGATATGGACCTTGATTGCCTTCAATACCCTGAATTACATTTCTTGAAAACTTACCCTTACTAATGGCAATGCTGTTTTTAAAAGATAGTTTAGAACCTTTACTATTTGTTAGGTTATTTTCAATTTGTAAACCTTGTCCTCTTTTGTTGTAATTTAAAAAATATCCTTTTGGCTTGTTCATCCAGAAATCGCCCATTATTAAATTCCAATTTTTATGTAATACTTTAATAAATACTTGGTCAAAGTCTTGAAGTTGTTGTGTGTTTCCTTGAGGTTGAATAGGAATATTTGCATCGGTAACCGATGCTAAAATTTTTAAATCTGGAGAAATATTCCCTGATAATTGCAGATTTAAATTGGAGTTTAATGAAAAGTTTTGATTATTGCCTACCATTATGCCTCTTGATAAGCTTCCAGATTTATTCAGCTGGGTTTCGCTAAATAAATCATTTTTGATGGTGTTTGTTTGGATTCTAATTGGCACATAATCGTCTTTTTCTTGCCGATTCATTAATAAAGTATCGTGTTTAAAATAGTCATTAATGAAATTTATACCGAGCAATTGGTATCTAATTGTTAGGCTACCTATTTGATGTTCTTTTAAATAAAGTGTTGATTTTATTGGATTTATTTCATAAGCTGATTTTGGAAGTGTGGATCCATTACTGGTAGTTATAGAAATAGTGTTAGGGTTAATTGAGGCCGTGTCCAATACAATTGAATCTAGGGCTGATGTCACGGTCAAATATCTGTACGAACTCTCTTTATGTTGTCCCCAACTTATAATAGGAGCTAAAATTAATATGCAGAAAAAAATATTCTTTCGAATGGAAAACCGCATAAATCACAAGTTTTTTAAATGGTTTATTCTATAAACGAACATTAATATGATTTGTTTTGAATATAATTATTAATCTTGATTTTAAGCTAGGATTAAATTTGTTCTATATTTGTTACTATAACAACAAAATAACTAATGAAAATCTTAAAATACACTTATTTATTGTTTTTGGGGCTTTTACTCTCCTGTAATGATACCAATAAGGATAATGAAAACCTTGATTTTGGAACAATCAGAGAAGCAAATGGATTTTATCAAGAAGGAGATAAAAAATTTAAATTATACACAGGCGGAGTTTTTAGATTGAATGAAACAGGAAATTTAAAAAACTTATTCCCTCCATCAATTAATCATGCGATATCAAGTAGAATAGCTTTACAGATTTATCAAGGTTTAGTTAAATTAAACCAAAGAACATTGAAAGTTGAAAATCTTCTGGCAAAATCTATTGAAATGAATGAAGAAGGTACACTTTACACGTTTAATTTAATAGATTCTGTTTATTTTCAAGATGATGCATGTTTTGAATCTGGGAAAGGAAGGAAGCTCACAGCAAACGACTTTAAATTTTGTTACGATTTAATTTGCTCTGATGTTGAAGGCAATCGTTCGTCTAATATTTTCTTAGATAGGATTGTTGGAGCAAGAGCACATTTTGAATCAACCTCAAACGGAAATTTCCCAGAAGAAGGTGTTTCAGGAATTAGTGTAATTGATGAACATACACTTCAAATAAATTTAACTCAGCCGTGTTCTTTCTTTCTTAAAATTTTATCTCATGCTCAATGTGTCGTTTACCCTAAAGAAGCATATGAAAAATATGGAATGGAAATGAGAACCCAAACAGTTGGGACAGGCCCATTTATGCTTGACAATATGATTGAGGGAAATGAGTTAAGATTGGTTAGAAACCAAAACTACTGGGAATCAGATGAACATGGTAATTCACTTCCTTACCTAGATGTAATTAAAATGACATTTAATTCTGATAAAAAAATAGAATTAACCAATTTTAAAAAGTCAAATTTAGATATGGTATACCAAATACCTGTTGATCAGTTGCAAGAAGTGTTGGTATCGTTGGATTCAGCCAAGTCTGGAGGAAACCCTGAATTCCAATACCAAAGTAAAAAGAATGGACTTTCTTCTGTTTTTTATTGCTTCAATATGGAAAAACCAATTTTTAAAGATATAAGGGTTAGAAAAGCACTAAATATGGCTGTCGACAGGGAAAAAATTACAAAATATAGTCTTCAAGGTGAAACAGCAGAAGCATTGAGCGGGCTGGTTCCAACAGTTGGAAATTACGACAACAGCAATGTTAAAGGTTTTGATTACAATCCAGAAATGGCTCAAGAATTGTTAGCTGAGGCAGGATATCCGGGCGGTGAAGGTTTTCCTAATCTTGTTTTGGAAATTAGTGAAAATAATTACCTGAACCCTATTGTGGCAGAAGCCATTCAAAGTATGTTAAAGGAAAATTTAGGGGTTCAAATAAAAATTGACTATACCTCTTTAACAGTGCTAATTGAAAGATTTACCAATGGTATTTCTGATTTATGGGGTTCAATTTGGATTGCAGATTATCCAGATCCGCAAAACTTTTTACAACTTTTTGACGGAAGTACAGTTCCTAAAAATACTGTTGATGAAAATGGAGAAGTAGTTTTAGAACCTTCTTACACAAATCCTTCCAGATATAAAAATGATGATTTTGATTATTTTTATTCGAAAGCAGTCAGTGCAATCTCTGATGAAGTTGCCATTGAAAATTATTATAAAGCAGACAGTGTTCTTGTTGCAGATGCTGCTTTTATGCCGATTTATTACGAACATTACATTCGTCTATTGCAAAATAATGTTCATGGGTTTCCTCAAAATGCTTTGGAATACAGAGATTTCACAAGAGTTTTTCTTTCTAAAAAGTAATAAACTGCTTTTAAAATAGTTTTGTTTATAAAAATTAGATTAAAAGCTATATCATTTAAATAATGGTTCCATTTTTGTATTAGATAATAAAATTTAAATCATGAATAATTTCAAATTAGCCCTTTTGGCTGTTCTTATATATACGACTTCAGCTTGTGTTCCTGCAAGGAAATTTGAAGAAATTGCAGAGAAACAGGAAGTCTGTGCAAAGGATTTAAAAGCCTTGAAAACCCTAAAAACGGAGTTAGAAACTGAGAACACGGAATTGCAATCTATTAGTGATCGTTTGAAAGAAGAATCAAAAAGACTTAAATCCGATACCACTTTGCTTGGAAAATCATTACGAATGAAAGAAAAGCAATACGATAAAATCAATGTATTAAATGAAAGGATTCAGGAACAATTGGAAATGTTGCAAAAAGGAAATGCTATTGAAAAGCAGCAATTAATGGCTAATTTAGAAAAACGAAAGATGGAGTTGCTGAAATTAGAGGACGATTTAAATGCTCTTGAACTAGACTTAAACGCAAAAAAAATTGATCTTGAAAACATGTCTTCTGAATTGCAAAAAAGAGAAGAAAGAGTCAATGAATTAGAACAAATAATTGCCAATAAAGATGCTATAGTTAAAGCACTTAAAGATAAAGTAGCTAATGCATTATTGGGCTTTAGAGATAAAGGTCTTTCTGTTGAAGAAAAAGATGGAAAAGTTTACGTAAGTATGGATGCTAAATTGTTGTTTGCTTCTGGAAGTACAAAAGTAGATGCTCAAGGTATTAAGGCGCTAAAAGAATTAGCTAAGGTTTTAGAAACGCAAGAAGATTTGGAAATACTTGTTGAGGGTCATACAGATTCAGATAAGATGAAATCTAGTTCACATCCAGTCGATAATTGGGAATTAAGTGTGCTAAGAGCAACATCAGTTGTTAAAATCATGCTTAACAATAGTAAAATGGATCCTGTTACAATTAGTGCTGCTGGTAGGGGAGAGTTTATTCCAATAGATTTAGAAAATAAAGCAAAGAACCGAAGAATTGAGGTTGTCTTAATTCCAAAATTAGATGAACTTTTTGAAATTATTAGCAATTAATTCTCAGAAGCATCTTCTTCATTCAACTCTAAAGAGGTTAAATTTCTTAATCCACTTGCTAATTGTTTAAAATAACCCGATAGTGTAGTAGATTCTAAGGGGATGTCTACAGGAACAGTTATTTCAATTGGAATTTTTGCATCAACAGGTAATGGTCCATCAAAACTTATTAAAGCAGTAGTTTTTAAAGGGATTCTAACGGGAACATTTAAATCAACAGGTACTTTCATAGATAACCCAACAGGTAAGGTGTCAACAACAATCATGTCAATTGGGACTACAGTTTTAACAGGAAGTTTTTCACTAAATCCAATTTTCAAACTTTGGTTAACAGGAATGTTACCTTTAATAGGTATTTTAATTCCTTTACCCCCGAACAGGGCCATGTTAACTTTTTGATTGAGCGGAATAGTATCGTCAACTAAAATATTTACTTGATCTGTAACTTCAATTAAAGTATCTAATGCAATGTAATCTTTTAATCCAATTTTAAAAGGAATCATAAGGTTCTCTGAAATAGGTATTTCTGCTTTAAAAGGTATTTCTGTTTCTAAAAACATTTTAATATTAACGCTTATTTGTTCTCTAACAGTTATATCTGATGATAGCGGAATACTTTCATTAATGGATACATTGGTTATGATATGTTGTACGGCCATTTCATCAACAATGTCACCTAGTTTTTCTAATCTTTTTTTAGAAGTATTGAGTGCAATTACAAGTACGCTGATAATTCCAATACAAAGAGAAAAACTTATGGTCAATAATATGTTTATTAATCGTTTGTTCATATAAGCTTATAAGTTCAGTTTTTTTTGTCAAAAAAAACTACTTTTAACAAAAATAATCATTTGAATATGAAGTTGTTTTACAAAACATGTTTTCTTCTTTTAATCATTTCTTCTTTTTCTTGCGGAACATCTAAACTTACAAATTACGGCAGACCGTTGCATTTTTTAAGTAACCAACGCGTTCCAAGAGCGAACACAGTGTTTAATCAAAATGAGGCGCCCTATTACGATGCTCAAAAGATGATGGTTGCTAAAAAAAATAATAACGTTCATCATGATAAGTCTATTGTTAAGGATCTTTCTTTTGCTGAAACATTAGTTAAAGAAATTGATTTAAGCATTAGCGAAACAAAAAGTTCTTTTTTAAAAGTTAAGGACTCCAATTTTAGTAAAAGCAATAATAAATTAGGCGATAATATTTTAAGTAAAAAAATCGAAAATTTAATAAGCGCCAATAAGTTTTCCAATCAATTTAATACTTCTTCTTTTAAAACCTCCTCTCCAATAAAAACCTTAAATGACGACATAAGTGATTTGGTCTTATTGTTAATTTGTTTGCTTTTTCCACCGGTTGCTGTTTGGTGGAGATATGATTTTAGAGATCAATTTTGGTATGATTTACTATTATATGCCCCTATGATTATTCTATCAAGTGCTACTTGGGCTTTTCTACCAGTTTTATACGCTATTTATGTCTGTTTTTTGAAGAAAAAAGGAAATAGTGGAGACGTTAGATCTAGTTGGTAGAATTATTTATAAAAATTCATTTCTTCAACATATTTAAAAACGGGTTCTGTAAGTAGATATTGAACGTCTTTTTTATTTTTAATAGCAGCTCTTATAAAAGACGATGAAATTTTCATCATGGGTGCATCACAATGAATGATATTTTCATGCTCAAAGCGAGGCTGTTCTATAGTTTCTTTTTCTTTTAATTCTTGTTCAGTTAATATTCTTGGATATACATAGATGTTATGTTCCTTAATTATTTCATTATGATTTTTCCACTTGTGAAAAGAGCGTAAATTATCCGCTCCCATGATTAGATTAAAATGATAATCAGGATATTTTTCTTTTAAGTGAATTAACGTGTGAACGGTATAAGAAGGTTTAGATAAGTTAAACTCAATATCTGATGCTTTTAGTTTATTGTTCTTCTCAATGCCAACCCTAACCAAATTTAACCTGTGATAATCTGCTAATAAGGATTCTTTCTTTTTAAGAGGGTTTTGAGGACTAACAATCAACCATATTTCGTTTAAATCAGTATAATCAGCCATATAATTAGCAATAATTAAATGTCCGACATGTATCGGGTTAAATGTGCCAAAATACAATCCAATTTTTTTCATTTTTTCAAAAATTCTACAATTAGGTTATCAGCATTTTTTAACGTTTCATTTAAATCATCATTCATAATGCAATGATCAAATTGATTTTTGTAGTTAAGTTCTTCAATAGCCTTGTTGACTCTTGTTTTTATATCCTCATTAGAGTCAGTATTTCTTGATTTCAATCTGTTTTCAAGTACTTCTATTGAAGGAGGTTCAATAAAAATAGATAGTGCATTTCCTCCAAAATATTTTTTCAATGAAATTCCACCAACAACATCTACATCAAAAATAACATGTTTATTAATGTTCCATATTTTATTTATTTCACTTTTTAAAGTGCCGTAAAATTTGTTTTCATAAACTTCTTCCCATTCAATAAATTCATCAGCTTTTATTTTGTTTTGGAATTCTTCAAGGTCTAAAAAATGATAATCAACTCCATTAATTTCATTTGTTCTTTTTTTTCTACTACATGCAGAAATAGAAAAAGAAAGTTCAGGAATTTTTTCAATTATATGTTTAACTACAGTTGTTTTACCAGCGCCTGATGGTGCTGAAAAAATTATTGCTTTACCATAAATATTTTCTGCATCATTCATAGTACGTTTAAAACTTGTTCTTTAATTTTTTCTAAATGATCTTTCATTAAAACTACAATTTTTTGAATTTCTAAGTGATGAGCTTTTGAACCCAAGGTATTGATCTCTCTACCCATTTCCTGAGTGATGAATCCAAGCTTTTTGCCATTAGCTTTAGTTTCATTAGTAGTTTTTGAAAAATGATTGCAATGTTCTTTAAGTCTAACTTTCTCTTCAGTAATGTCAATTTTTTCTGCATAATATAGGAGTTCTTGTTCAAGTCTGTCAGAATCAATTTTGTCATTTAGTAAAAGTTCATTACTTGCTGTTATTAATTTATCCTTGACTTTTGGCATTCTTTCTTTTTCAAATGGTGATATGTCTGAAAGTAATTGTTGTATCATTTTTACTTGTGAAGTTAGCTCTGTAGCTAATGATTTTCCTTCATTTGATCTAAATGAATTTAAATTTTCTGCAGCTTCTTCTGCAAGTTTTAGTAATGTCTTTTTTTCTTCCTCTTCTATAGTTGCTTTTTCATTCATTATAACATCAGGAAGTTTAAATACTTGATTTAATAGGTTGGTTGGGTATTTATTTTCAGGGTCAAGTTCTTCGTTTATTTTTTGTAAACGGAAGTAGTATTCTTTGATTAAAGATTCATTTAATTGTATGTTTTTTTGTTGTTGAAGTTGCTCGTAATGTATAAACACCTCTACCTTTCCTCTTACTATTTTTTTTGCCAATAACGTTCTAATTGGAAGTTCAATTTCTCTATAAATTGATGGAGATTTTAAGTTTAAATCTAAAAATTTACTGTTTAAAGATTTTATTTCTATCGTGATTTTTTTTTGTGAAACTATTGATTCGGCTTTGCCAAATCCAGTCATGGATAATAACATAAGTACGTATTTAATTCAAAGGTAATCAATTGATTTTTTTAACTGGTGATGCACTTACTAAATATACTCCAATGAATATTAAAAACGTAGACAACACTATCATAAAGTCAAGCTCCTCTCTTCCAGAAATTAAAGCTATTAAAGCTGTAAGTACAGGCTGTAGGTAAATATAAGTGCTTACTATTGTTGGGCTTACGTGTTTTACGCCATATATATTTAGTAAATAACATAAGAAAGTGGTGAATAAAACCACAAAACCAATTTTTAAAATTATGTGACTTGGCATTACCCAATTTACGTCACCTATCTCATACAAACCAAAAGGGATTATTATAATAAATCCAAAAGTAAAAATCCATTTTAATACGGTTATTGGATGGTATTTATGCATTATAGGTTTTACTAAAACTAAATAAAGTCCATAACTAGTTGCGTTTAAAAAAATAAGAACATCTCCCCATAGACCAAAATTAGAATTACCATCTTCTTTATTCGTGATTATGAGTAATGCACCAACCAGTCCAATCCCAATTCCCAATATTTTTTTAAAGTTTATTATTTCTTTTAAAAGAAATAAAGCCATTATACTTACAATTATTGGGCTAGTTACCATTATTATTGAAGCATGAATCGTTGTTGTTAAGTCAAGCCCAGAAAAAAACATTAATTGATTGGCAGCAATTCCAAAAAAACCACAAACGCTTAATCTAATTAGATCTTTTCTTTCAACTTTCTCATAAATAAATAGGGATACCAACCAAAATAATGAAACGCCACCAATTCCTCTTAATAAGATAAATGCGAAAGCAGGTACATAGCCTCCGTCCATTTCCATTACATCTTTAGCCCATCCGTAATTTAAAGCGTAAATAAGGTTGGCCCCAAATAAAGCAAAATGAGCAAAATAGCGGTTACTTTTCAAGATAAACTCAATTTAAGTAAACAATAATAATGTAATGTTACTCATTTGTCGTTAAAGTTTATAAAATAATTAGTTTTGTCCAGCTATATTAAAATTTTCTAAAATGAAGTTCAATACTAAAGTTATTCATGCAGGTGTTCACCCTGATTCAGCAACAGGAGCAATAATGACTCCAATCTATCAAACCTCTACATACGTTCAAGATGAAATAGGTGTTCATAAAGGATTTGAATATTCTAGAACTGGAAACCCAACTCGTTCAGCATTAGAAGATAGTCTAGCAGCAATTGAAAATGGGAAATATGGTGCTTGTTTTGGTAGTGGTTTAGCAGCAATTGATTGTATAATTAAAATGTTAAACCCTGGTGATGAAGTAATCTCAACAAACGATTTATATGGTGGGTCTTATAGGATATTTAAAACAGTGTTTGAGAAATATGGGATAAAATTTCATTTTGTAAACATGTTGGATGTTGAGAATATAAAAAACAACATAAATGAAAACACCAAGTTGATTTGGGTTGAAACCCCAACTAATCCAATGATGAATATCATAGATATAAAAGCAGTTGTTGATTTAGTTAAAAACAAAAACATTATGGTTGGAGTGGACAATACTTTTGCAACTCCATATTTACAACGCCCATTAGATTTGGGAGCAGATGTTGTTATGCACTCAGTTACAAAATATTTAGGTGGCCATTCTGATGTTGTAATGGGGGCACTAGTTACCGCTGATGATAAAATTGCTGAAGAAATATATCGCATCCAAAACTCAAGTGGTGCTGTTTGCGGTCCTATGGATTCTTTTTTAGTTTTAAGAGGTATAAAAACATTACACCTAAGAATTCAAAGGCATTGTGAAAACGGAGTTAAAGTAGCACAATTTTTAAAAAATCATCCTTTGGTGGACGAAGTTTATTGGCCAGGTTTTGAAGATCATCCCAATCATGATGTAGCTAAATCGCAGATGAAAAACTTTGGAGGAATGGTTTCTTTTACTTTAAAAGGGGATGATATTGAAAAGTCAAAAAAAATAGTTAGTTCAACTAAGCTGTTCACCTTGGCTGAATCTTTAGGAGGAGTAGAGTCTCTAATAGGTCATCCTTCTACAATGACACATGCCTCTATTCCTAGAGAAGAGCGTTTGAAATCTGGTGTAAAAGATTCTTTGATAAGGTTAAGTGTTGGAATTGAAGATGCTGATGATTTAGTTAGTGATCTTACCAATGCAATGAGTTGATAAATTAATTAATTTGTTCTGTATAATTTTATAAATTGCAGGATGATTTACTTAAAAAATTGCTTTTATAGTCTACTTATAAGCACATTATTCTTTCCTCTTACTTTATCATCTCAATATCAATTTTCTAATAAAATAGATCCTGCCAACTGCAGAAGTGGTGAAAAAATAGAATTTTGCAGAACCCATCATGTTATGAATAAGCTAAAAAGTAACCCGGCTTATATGAAAGGTTTTATAAAGGACCAGATGGAAATGCAGGAGCAAGAATTGAAAATTAAAAGTGGTTCTAGACAATCTGTAGTATATACTATTCCTGTAGTTTTTCATGTTTTACATGATGGTGGTCCAGAAAACATTTCAAAAGCTCAGATTGATGATGCCATGTTTATTTTAAATAGAGATTACAATCTTCAAAATTCAGATGCCAATAATGTTCAATCGGTTTTTCAAGGAATGCCTTCTGACGTTCAATTGGAATTTAAATTAGCGACTAAGGCCCCTAATGGACAATGTTTTAGTGGTGTTACAAGAACACAAAATGCAATATCAAATAATGGAAGTGATGGGAGTCTTCAAGTTTCTGCTATCATTTCTGGAAATAACGTGTACAATAATCCTTGGGCTGGCAATAGATATCTTAATATTTTTGTTTGTGGTGAAATAGGTGGAGCAGCAGGTTATACTACCAATCCATCAGCATTTACTGGAAGTTCTATGTATAATGGTATTTGGGTTCTTCATGATTATGTAGGATCTATGGGGACATCATCTCCATACTCAAGTAGAACGTTAACTCATGAAGTAGGTCACTGGTTAAATTTAGATCACACATGGAGCGACAACAACAATCCAGGAAATGCTTCGAGTTGTAATGATGACGATAATTGTGACGATACTCCTAGATGTATAGGAGTTAGTTCTTGCAATTTAACTTCTAATACTTGTTCAAATGATGCTGTTGATGGTTATTGGAGTTCCGATGTTGTAGATAATGTGGAGAATTACATGGATTATTCATACTGCTCTAAAATGTTTACAGATGATCAAAAAAATAGAATGAGATCAGCTTTAAACTCAAACAGTACTGGCAGAAAAAACCTTTGGTCTACAAGTAACCTAAGTTATACAGGCGCAAACGCTACACCAACTCTTTGTGCTGCTGATTTTTATGCCGAAAGACAAGAGATTTGCAAGGGAAACAGCATACAGTTTTTTGATGCTTCTTATAATAACGCTTCGGGTTGGAGTTGGAGTTTTCCTGGAGCAACGCCATCAGTTTCAACAAGTCAAAACCCAACAGTAACTTATACAAGTTCAGGTGAGTTTGACGTTACCCTTCAAGTAAATGACCCATCAGGAAACATTCAGTCAAAAACAATGACTAATTATATTTATTCATTACCTGTTCCTGGTAAAATTACACCAATAGAAGAAGGTTTTGAAAATGTAAGTTCAATTCCAAATATAGATTGGTCTGTTGTGAATGGAGGAGGTCCAGGTTTTGAAATTACCAACAACGCCTCTTCAGGGGGTTCGAAATCTGTTAAATTAGACAATTCGTCCGGGGCAAATTTACAATTTGATGAATTGATAAGTTCTACTGTAAACCTATCCAATTTAGCTTCTGCAACTTTAAGTTTTAAATATGCTTTCGCTAAAATAAGTTCTAGTAATACAGATTATTTACAAATTTTAGTTAGTAATGATTGTGGTGAAAACTGGTTTGTTAGGAAAACCCTTAGTCCCGCAACAATAGCAACAATGGGTAATACAACTTCAAATATTTCACCAACAGGTTCAGATTGGAAATCAATTTCAGTTCCAAGTCTAGTCTCTATATATTTAGTAAATGACTTTAGGTTTAAATTTAAATTCGTTAATGGTGGAGGAAATGATTTATATATTGATGACATTAACCTTTCTGGACCCTTGTCTTTAAGAGATAATGAGAAAATCAATGACTTTTATGTATTTCCAAATCCAGCACGTAATGAATTGAATGTTTCTTTTAATTTATTATCGCAAATAACAAATGCTAGTGTACTTTTAGTTGATGCTCTGGGCAGAGAAATTAAAACAATAAATAACGCCTCTTTAAATATTGGACATAATCAATTTACCGTTGATTTAAGTTCATACCCTTCAGGGTTCTATTTTGTAAAAATAGATTCACAGGAAAGAAAATTGATTACAAAATTCATTAAAAATTAAATATGCTTAAAAATGTAGCTGACAAAACTGGAAATCGAATATTAATTCTTGTTTTTTCATTTGTGTTGATTTTCAATTCGTGTAGTTCAGATTTTGATCTAAACGCACCATACAAGTCAGTTCCTATTATCTATGGGTTACTTGACCAGTCTTTAGATACTCAGTTTGTTAAAATCAATAGGTCCTATTTAGGTGATGCAAATAATGTCCAATCTGCCTCTATAAACGATAGTACTCATTATCAAAGTATAGTGGCCAGTGTAAAGGAATATGATGTTGGAGACACTATCAATCCAGTTAATAGTTACCCTCTTGAAGAGATGTGGGTCAGTAATATTGATGATGGAATATTTTATGAAGATTCACAAAAGATTTATTTTTTTGTTACTGATGGAGTTTTAAGTGGCTCTGATACTGTTTTTTTAAATGATGAAAGCATTTACAAGCTATTTTTAGATGTTCCAGAATCTGACGATGATGTTACCGCTAAAACGGAGTTGATAGATGGTTCAGGTTTAAATTATAATTTGCTTTACAAGCTAACATTAAAAACTTTTGGATTCAACCTTTTAAATGATGTTGATTTAGGAACTGAGGCTGTTTATAATGATCACCAAGTTTTTTGGGAGACAGCTCCAAAGGCAAAAAGATATGAATTGTTGATGAAATTTTATTTTGATGAAGTTTCCTATTCAGGTCAAGTTGTTTCTAAATCAATATCTTGGAATTTAGGATCTCAAACAAGTATTAATTCTGACGGTGGTGGTGAATTAAATAAAAAATTCAATGGATTAGCATTTTTTGAATTGGTTAATAGTAAGCTTTCTAACTATTCTGATGAAGCTTCTGTTGAGAAACGAATTATAGATAAGGTAGAATTTATTGTGACAGCGGGAAATGAAGACTTGAACATATATATGGATGTTAATGAGCCAGCAACAGGAGTTGTTACAGAGCGCCCTTCCTTTACAAACATCAATAACGGCTTAGGGATTTTTGCAAGCAAATGTCAAAAGAGTATAACTGGTAAGTTGACCAATGGTACAGTTCTTGAGCTTTGTTGGGGAGGTATTACATCAGGTTATAAATTTTGTTCTGACTCTGCTGATCAGGTAACAGGTATTTCAAACTTAACGGGTGGCGTAATTGTTGGGTGTAACTAGTATCCGCAATTGCATGAGTTTGAAAAATGTATTTCGCTATTTGGGAGTAATTTATTAATTCTTGCTTTTTCTTCTTTGGAAAACATAATTACTCTCAGATCTATTTCTTCTAGGTTTTTTAATTCTCCAATTGATTTAGATACATATTTAATCTCATTTGACCATAGGTCTAAATATTCAAGGTTTTTAAATTGATTTATGCTGTCAGGAATCTGATTTAAAAGATTTCTATTTAAAATGATTTTTTTTAAATTTTCTAAGGAGCTTAGAAGGCATGGGAACTCTTTAAATCTATTTTTAGATAAGTCAATGCTTTGAAGATTAGATAATTGTTGGCATTCTTTTGGGAGTTTTGATAATTTGTTGTTTTTAAGGTTTAACGACTTTAAATTGATTAATTCTCCTATTTCTTTTGGTAGTGACGAGATTCTTTTCCCTGATAAATCTAAAATAAAGACACTGTCAATATTTTCTAATGCATTTTGTAAGTCGGTATATTTTTTGGATTCCTGACAGTAGGTGGTTGTCCATAAAAAACAAAAAACTAGGGTAGTAAATAAGTGACTAGAATTAAACTTGATTTTTTTGTAATATTTTTTTTGCCTTTTCACAATCAATGGCTATTTGCTTTTTTAGAGTCTCAATATCGTTAAATTTAATTTCATCTCTTATTATATCAATCAAATCAACTTGAATACGTTTTCCATAAATAGATTCATTGAAGTTAAATAAATGTACTTCAAGTCTAAGTTCGTTGGTAATATTGTTTAATGTTGGCCTTGTTCCGATATTCATAATGCCATCCAATAGTTTGTTTTCAATATTTACTTTAACAGCGTAAACGCCATGTTTGGGAATGATTTTGTCGTTGTTAGAAAGTGAAATATTTGCAGTTGGAAAACCTAATGTTTTACCTATTCCGTCACCATGTTTAATTTCTCCAGTAATGAAATAGTTATATCCTAAGAAATCTTTAACTAATGATAGTTGGCCGCTATTTATTGCAGTTCTTATTTTGGTTGAGCTAATGCTTATTTCGTCAATCTCTTGAGCAGCAATTTCTTCCAATTGATAGTTTTCTTTTTCTTGCATTGATCTTAATAGGTCAATATTTCCGCTTCTGTCGTTTCCAAAGTGGTGGTCGTATCCAATTACTAACGTGTGAACATTTAATTCTTTTATTAAATGTTGTTTGACATAGTCTGTGCCGCTCATTTTAGAAAAACTTTTTGTAAATGGGTAGACTACTAAGTGGTTTAGCCCAAGTTGCTCTAAAAGTTTAATTTTTTCATCTAAAGTGTTGATTAATTTAATCGATTGATTTTTGAAAAGTACAGATCTTGGGTGTGGGTCAAAAGTTAATAAAACACTTTCCCCATTTATTGTATTTGCAATTTTACACAGACGACTTATTATTTTCTGGTGTCCAAAGTGAACCCCATCAAATGTCCCTACTGTAATTACTGGGTTTTTAATGTTTTTATATGAGGAGATTCCGTAGTGGACTTGCATTTATTAAATAATTAAACGAAGGTACATTTAATTGTGAATTTTACGTGTTTGTTTAAATTCAAAAATTGTAATTCATAAAGTGACGATTTTATTAACATAGCAGAGGTTTTATTATAAATTATATTATTTTCGCATCGATTAATTTTAAAAACAAATCATTATGTCTCAAATTAAGGGAAAAATCTCTCAAGTTATAGGTCCGGTAATTGACGTTAGCTTTGAAAATGCAAGTGTTTTACCAAACTTAATGGATGCTATCGAAATCACAAAAGACGATGGCGCAAAAGTTATTCTAGAATGTCAAAAGCACATTGGTGAAGATAGTGTTAGAACTGTTGCAATGGACTCAACAGATGGTCTTAGAAGAGGAATGGATGCAATTTCTTTAGGGAAGCCAATTAGTATGCCAACAGGTGATGCTGTAAAGGGAAGGTTGTTTAATGTTATTGGAGATGCTATTGATGGTATCGGTGAGTGTGAAACTGAAACAAAATTGCCAATTCATAGAGAGGCACCAAAGTTTGAAGACTTATCTACTTCAACAGAAGTTTTATTTACAGGTATTAAAGTAATTGACCTTGTTGAGCCTTATGCAAAAGGTGGTAAAATTGGTTTATTTGGTGGTGCTGGTGTTGGTAAAACAGTATTGATTCAAGAGTTGATTAACAACATTGCAAAAGGTCATGCAGGTCTTTCTGTATTTGCTGGTGTTGGTGAGAGATCTAGAGAGGGAAACGATTTGTTAAGAGAGATGTTAGAATCTGGAATTGTGAAGTATGGTGATGAGTTTATGGAAGAAATGGAAAAAGGCAATTGGCCTTTAGATAAAATAGATAAAGAAGCATTGAAAGAGTCTCAAGCAGCATTCGTTTTTGGTCAAATGAATGAGCCTCCAGGAGCAAGGGCTAGAGTTGCGCTTTCAGGATTAACATTAGCTGAGGATTTTAGAGATGGTGATGGAGAAGAAAAAGGAAAAGATATATTATTCTTTATTGATAATATCTTTAGATTTACTCAAGCTGGTTCAGAAGTTTCTGCATTGCTAGGAAGAATGCCATCAGCAGTTGGTTACCAACCAACGTTGGCTACAGAAATGGGAGCTATGCAAGAAAGAATTACATCAACCAAAAAAGGGTCTATTACTTCTGTACAGGCGGTTTACGTACCTGCAGATGACCTTACAGATCCAGCACCAGCAACTACGTTTGCTCACTTAGATGCTACAACAGTACTTTCAAGAAAATTAGCTGCTTTAGGTATTTATCCTGCAGTTGATCCATTGGATTCAACTTCAAGAATTTTAACTCCGCAAATTTTGGGAGACGAGCATTACAATTGTGCACAAAGAGTTAAGATATTACTTCAACGATACAATGAGCTACAAGATATTATTGCAATTCTTGGTATGGATGAGCTTTCTGAAGAAGATAAATTAGCTGTTCATAGAGCAAGAAGAGTGCAAAGATTCTTATCTCAACCTTTCCATGTTGCTGAGCAATTTACTGTAATGAAGGGTGTGTTTGTAAGTATTGAAGACACTATTAAAGGTTTTACTATGATTATGGATGGTGATGTTGATCAGTATCCTGAAGCAGCATTTAATCTTAAAGGTACTATTGAAGAGGTTGTTGAAGCAGGTGAAAAAATGATTGCAGAAGCTAAGTAGTTTATGGAAGTTCAAATAATAACACCAGATAAAACAATCTTCTCAGGATCTGCTGATTTGGTTGTAGTCCCAGGTTCTGATGGTCAAATTGGTATTTTAGACAACCATGCTCCCTTAGTTTCCTCAATGCAAAAAGGTCAAGTTAAGGTTAGAAAAGGAAGTGATGATCAGTTTTTTGATGTTGAAGGTGGAGTTGTTGAGGTTCTAAAGAATCAAGTGATTGTGTTGGCTTCTTAAATTACTTAAAAGTTTATCAAATAAAAAAGGCATCTCATGCATGAGATGCCTTTTTTATTTAGAGTAAAATTTAGATTTATTTTTCTTCTTCAACTGTTGTGATTTCTTCTTCAGTTGTTTCTGTTTCGTTTGTTGAATAAAAAGAATCTTTTGCTTTATTTATAGTTTCTTTAAAAGTAGATTTAACTTCTTCAGATTTTTCATTCATTTTTAATTCTAAATCTCTTAAGAATGGTAGGTTGTCAAAAAGAATGGTTTTGTTTTTCTCTATTTTATTTTCAAAATCATCTTTTGTAGATGCTACAGTTTTGAAAAAATCACCAACTATATTTTTACCTTCTAGATCGGTTTTCTTTCCAACTTCTACAAGATCATTAAATTCAGCTTTAATTTTTTCGTTTGTTTGCATAGCAAGTCCTAGACCAGCGTATGTTAATGTTTTAAGTGTTTCCATTGTTATTTTGTTGTTTTAGTAGTTGTTTTCTTTTTTGTTGTTTTCGCTTTTTGAAGTTCAATTTCAAGTTTATTTATTTTATCGTTAAGCTCTTGAATTTCTTTGTCCTTGTTAAAAAAATCGAACTTTTCAGTGATTTTGTCACTTGCAACTTTGAATTTTGATTCAAATTCTTCTCTTTTTTTATCTGTTGAAGCAAAGAAGTCTTCAATAATTTTTTTTCCTTCAGTGTCAGAAATCATGCCTTTTTCAACTAGGTCGTTAATTGTTTCTTTAACTTTTTCAGATGTAACTGTAGCTAGGCCAACCCCTGCATACGCTATATTTTTTAAAATTTCCATAATTAGTTGTTTAGTGAACCAAAAGTATGGCAATTTTAAGAACTTTATTTTAAATAGCTGATTTACAAGTGTTTAAGATTTATTTTAGGGTTAACTATTATTAAATAATAGTTAATTTACTTTGGGAGTAGTGTAAATGATTTTCTATGATAATAGGTTGCTCCGTATTTTCCTATTGCGTTTCTATGTTCTTTGGTAGGGTAGCCCTTATTTTTTGCCCACAGGTATTTTGGTTCTTTAGCATGAAGCTTCATCATGATGTCGTCCCTATATGTTTTAGCTAGAATTGAAGCAGCAGCAATGCTCATGTATTTTGAGTCCCCTTTGATTATGCACTTATGATTAATGTCTTTGTAATTGTTGAACCTGTTCCCATCAACTAAAATTAATTCAGGTTTGTTTTTGAGTTGGTCAATTGCTAAATGCATAGCCTTAAAGGAGGCGTTTAGAATATTTATTTTATCAATTTCCTTTGGAGAGACAATTCCTACTGCCCAGTTTAGTGCCTCACTTTCAATAATTGGTCTTAATTTATTTCTTTGTAATTCAGTTAATTTTTTTGAATCGTTTAGTAATTTATTTTTAAAATCTTTTGGGAGAATTACTGCTGCTGCAACAACCGGTCCAGCAAGACATCCTCTTCCAGCTTCATCACAACCAACTTCAATTAAAGTTTTATCAAAAAACGGTTCAAGCACAAGTTAGAATAAAGTTTTCATGTTGGTTTTTTGGTCTATAATTGTAGATAAATCTTTTATTAAAACCCTTTTTTGATTCATGGTGTCCCTCTCTCTTAAGGTAACTTTATTATCTTCAAGGGTTTCATGATCAATGGTAATACAAAATGGTGTTCCTATGGCGTCATTTCTTCGATATCTTTTACCAATTGAATCTTTTTCTTCATATAAACACTGAAAGTCAAGCTTAAGAGAATGGTAAATTTCTTTTGCTTTTTCTCCTAGACCATCTTTTTTAACTAGAGGTAAAATAGCAGCTTTTGTTGGGGCAAGAGGTGGTGCAATTGAAAGAACAACTCTCGAACTCCCGTTCTCTAACTCTTCTTCTTTTAATGAATGAGAAAGAAGTGCTAAAAACATTCTATCTAACCCAATAGATGTTTCCACAACATAAGGAACATAGCTTTCATTTAATTCTGGATCAAAATATCTTTGTTTTTTCTTTGAGTGTTCTTCATGTTGTTTCAGGTCAAAATCTGTTCTTGAATGTATTCCTTCAAGTTCTTTAAATCCAAAAGGAAATTTAAATTCTATGTCACAAGCAGCATCAGCATAATGCGCTAATTTTATATGATCATGAAATCTTAAATCTTCATTGTTGAAACCCAATGATTTGTGCCATGCTATTCTAGTTTCCTTCCAGTGATTATACCATTCTTTTTGACTTCCAGGTTTAATAAAAAATTGCATTTCCATTTGCTCAAACTCACGCATTCTAAAAATAAATTGTCGTGCAATTATTTCATTTCTAAATGCTTTCCCAATTTGAGCAATTCCAAAAGGAAGTTTTTTTCGTCCAGTTTTTTGAACATTTAAGTAATTTACAAAAATACCTTGTGCTGTTTCTGGTCGTAAATATATTTTGGATGAATCGTCCGACAGAGATCCTATTTCAGTGCTAAACATCAAGTTAAACTGCCTTACTTTAGTCCAGTTGTTTGAGCCACTAACTGGACATTTTATTCCCAATTCTATAATTAAATCATAAATAGCATCTAGGTTGTCACCATTAAATGCCACTTCCATTTTACTTTCTATAGTTTTGATTTCTTCATTTCTTCTTAGAATGTTGCCATTTGTGGTTCTAAATGTGTTTTCATCAAAATCATTACCAAATCGTTTCTTAGCTTTTTTTACGTCTTTGTTGTTTTTCTCTTCAATTTTTCCAATATGATCTTCAATTAGGACATCAGCTCGGTATCTTTTTTTGGAATCCTTATTGTCAATTAATGGGTCGTTGAAAGCATCTACGTGGCCTGAAGCTTTCCAAGTTGTGGGATGCATGAAAATGGCCGCATCTAAACCAACAATATTTTCATTCATTTGAACCATTGATTTCCACCAATATTTTTTGATGTTGTTTTTTAGTTCAATTCCATTTTGACCATAATCGTAAGTAGCGCTTAATCCATCATATATTTCACTACTAGGAAATATAAATCCAAATTCTTTAGAGTGGCTAATTATTTTTTTAAAGTGTTCTTCATTCATTCTAATTGATATTTTAGAAAATTGATTTTACGCAAAAATAGAACTTCCCACGAAAGAGTTATATTTAGATGATTATTTATTCTAAATATTTATTTATAATCTATTTAAAATGATTCAAATTGAAGATAAACTTATTTCGGAAGACGTTATAGATAAAAAATTTATTTGTGATCTTAATGCCTGTAAAGGGGCATGTTGTGTTGAAGGCGATTCAGGAGCTCCTATTTCCGAATCTGAAATTATTAACATTAAGAAAAATCTTCCTGTAATTCAAAAGTACATGAGAAAAGAAGGAATTGTCGCTATCGAGGAAAGTGATGTTTTTTATTTAGATAGTGAAAACGAAGCGGTTACAACTTTAGTTAAGGGAAAGGAATGTGCTTTTGTTTATTTTGATAATAATAATATTGCAAAATGTTCTATTGAAAGTGCATATAAAGAAAAACAGATTGGTTTCAATAAACCAATCTCTTGTCATTTGTATCCAATAAGAGTGAAGAAATTAGATGAACTCCAAGCAATTAATATTGATGATTGGAAAATATGCTCATCAGCATGTTCTTGTGGTGAAAAATTAAATGTTAAAGTTTATCGCTTTTTAAAAGAAGCTGTAGTAAGGCATTGGGGTCAAGAGTTTTTTCATCAGCTTGAAATTATAGATGCTGAATTTGAAAAAAAAGCAAAGAGTTAGAAATTTAAATTCTCATTTGCGTTTGTTTTTAGTTTATTCTTCTGTATTCATTTTTAATAGTAATTTTTTATTGTTTTTAACACACATGTTTTGATAAACCAAACCACTTGCTTTAAATTAAAAAAGAACAAAAAGTAACTTTATAAGTACTATAAAAGTTCTTTCTTTTTTTAATAAAAATAAAAAATGTTGGTTTTCAGGGAGTTACGAACTTGTTAAATAGCTATGTTGAAAACTATTTAAATTGTGAATGAAATAAGCTTGTAAAAAGCTATTAAAATTTCAAAATTTGTAGTCCCCTAAAACATTTAGTTAGGAACCCAAAAAAGATTTAATTTTTTTAAATTTTTCAAAAATTACCCAATTTTTGAGTGTCTTCTTTTGTCCCTAACATTAAATAAACACAATTATTTACCTCTGTTAATATGGGGTGTTGGAAAAAGTAAAAACATTAAAAACTATTTAAATATGGAAGATAAATCATCAGTTCAAGCCGAAAATTTAGATCAAGTAAATCTTAATAAAGATTTAGATGAAAATTTAGTTGTTGAGGAGCCTATTTTAAAAGAGAACCCAAATAGGTTTGTTCTTTTCCCTATTCAACACAATGATATTTGGGAAATGTACAAAAAACAAGAAGCAAGTATTTGGACTGCTGAAGAATTAGATCTTTCACCTGATTTAATAGATTGGGAAAATAAATTGAATGATGACGAACGTTTTTTTATCAAACACGTTCTAGCCTTTTTTGCTGCTTCTGATGGTATTGTGAATGAAAATCTAGCAGAAAATTTTCTTAGTGAAGTTCAGTATACTGAAGCAAAGTTTTTCTATGGTTTTCAAGTTATGATGGAAAACATTCATTCAGAAACCTATTCCTTATTAATAGATACCTATATTAAGGATACCAAAGAAAAAAATTATCTTTTCAATGCAATAGAAACTTTTGAACCAGTTAAGAAAAAGGCCGACTGGGCTATGAGGTGGATTGATAATGGATCTTATGCTGAACGTTTGATCTCTTTTGCTGCTGTTGAAGGTATTTTCTTTTCTGGATCATTTTGTTCTATTTTTTGGTTAAAGAAAAGGGGTTTAATGCCTGGTTTGACTTTTTCTAATGAGTTGATTTCAAGAGATGAAGGATTGCACTGTGATTTTGCTTGTATGCTTTACAACAATCATTTAGTAAATAAATTACCCAAAGAACAGGTTAAAAAAATTATTGCTGATGCAGTTGAAATTGAAAAAGAATTTGTTACAGAATCACTACCTGTTAGGTTAATCGGAATGAATGCTGATTTAATGTCACAGTATATTGAATTTGTTGCCGATCGATTATTAACTGAATTAGGCAACGAAAAAATTTACAATACATCAAATCCATTTGATTTTATGGACATGATTAATCTTCAAGGAAAAACTAACTTCTTTGAAAAAAGAGTTGGGGAGTATCAAAAAGCAGGTGTTTTAAACAGCAATGAAAACAATAGCTTCAGCCTTGATGCTGATTTTTAAATAATTGATTAAATAATACATATTATATGTACGTAATAAAAAGAGATGCACGTAGAGAAGCAGTGAAATTTGATAAAATTACTGCTAGAATTAAAAAACTATGCTATGGCCTAAATCCATTAGTGACACCCGAAAAAGTTGCTATGAAAGTTATTGAAGGGTTGTATGATGGTGTTACTACTAGTGAATTAGATAATTTAGCAGCAGAAGTTGCGGCAACAAATACCATTACTCACCCAGATTATGCTCTTTTAGCGTCAAGAATTGCAGTTTCAAATTTGCATAAAAACACTAAAAAATCATTTACTGATACAGTTACTGATTTGTATACTTATATTGACCCTAAGACAGGGCAGAAGGCACCATTAATTTCTGATGAAGTATATGAAATCATTAAAAAAAAATCAGACGTTTTAGATTCAACTATCATATATGATAGAGACTTTAGATACGACTATTTTGGGTTTAAAACTTTAGAAAGGTCTTATTTATTGAGATTAAATGGTCAAGTTGCAGAAAGGCCACAGCAAATGTTAATGAGAGTCGCTGTTGGAATCCATAAAGAAGATTTGGATTCAGTTATTGAGACATATAACTACATGAGTGAAGGTTGGTTTACACATGCCACACCAACACTTTTCAATTCAGGTACACCAAAGCCACAAATGTCATCGTGTTTTTTACTGACAACAAAAGAAGATAGTATTGCAGGAATCTACGATACCTTAACACAGTGTGCTAAAATATCTCAATCTGCTGGAGGAATAGGTTTGTCTATACATGATATTAGAGCTATGGGTTCTTATATTAAAGGAACCAATGGAACTTCAAATGGAATTGTTCCTATGCTTAGAGTATTTAACGATACAGCAAGATATGTTGATCAAGGTGGAGGGAAACGTAAAGGTTCTTTTGCTATTTATATCGAACCTTGGCATGCTGACATCTTTGATTTCTTAGATCTTAAGAAAAATCATGGAAAGGAAGAACAACGAGCAAGAGATTTATTTTATGCTTTATGGATTTCTGATTTATTCATGCAAAGGGTTGAGGAAAATGGTGATTGGACATTGATGTGTCCTCACGAATGCCCAGGCCTTTCTGATACTTATGGTAAAGGGTTTGAAAAACTTTACAAAAAATATGAGAAAGAAGGAAAAGGAAGAAAAACAATAAAAGCTCAAGAGCTTTGGTTTAAAATTTTAGAGAGTCAAATTGAGACAGGTACGCCTTACATGTTATATAAAGACGCTGCGAATGAAAAATCAAATCAAAAGAATTTAGGTACTATTAAATCATCAAATTTATGTACTGAAATTTTAGAATATACTGCACCTGATGAAGTAGCTGTATGTAATTTGGCCTCTATTGCATTACCTAAATTTGTTATAGATGGTAAATTTGATCATGAAAAGTTATTCAATGTAGCTTACAGGGTGACCAAAAATCTTGACAAGGTAATTGACGCCAATTATTATCCAGTCCCAGAAGCAAGAAATTCCAATATGAGACATAGGCCAATAGGTATTGGTGTTCAAGGCCTGGCAGATGCATTTATTTTAATGAGATATCCTTTTGATTCACCAGAATCAAAACTCCTTAACAAAGAAATATTTGAAACAATATATTATGCTGCAGTAACTGCTTCTAAAGATCTTGCCATTGAAAATGGACCATATGAAACTTGGAAAGGTTCACCAATTTCTGAAGGTACATTCCAATTTGACATGTGGAATGTTAAGCCAACAGATAGATGGGAATGGGACTTACTAAAAGAAGAAGTAATAAAGCATGGTGTCAGAAATTCATTATTGTTAGCTCCAATGCCAACTGCATCAACTGCTCAAATTTTAGGTAACAACGAATGTTTTGAACCGTATACTTCAAACATTTATACTAGACGAGTTCTTTCTGGTGAATTCATCATTGTAAACAAGCACTTGCTAAGAGATTTAGTTAAGTTAGGAATTTGGAACGATTCATTGAAAAATAAATTAATGGCTTCAAATGGTTCTATTCAAAACATCAATGAAATACCAGAAAACATCAAAGAGCTTTACAAAACAGCTTGGGAGATATCTCAAAAGAGTATAGTTGATATGGCTGCTGATAGAGGGGCATATATCGACCAATCTCAGTCAATGAATATTTTCATGGAAAATGCCAACTTTGCTAAATTGACTTCAATGCATTTTTACGGATGGAAAGCTGGTCTTAAAACGGGAATGTATTATTTAAGAACAAAAGCTGCTACTGACGCCATTAAATTCACATTAGATAAGCAAGCTATGACTGAACCTGTTGCTAAAACAGAAGAAGAAAGAGTGGCTGAAATAAATTGTTCATTAGAAGATCCAGACGATTGTATTTCATGCGGATCATAATCGTTGAAAGGTTCATCTTTAGTTAAAGAAAAGGCTCATTGAAAAATGAGCCTTTTTTATTAATACTACATTAATTTTCTTTTTATAAAATAAAAAAGCCCTCATTGAGGGCTTTTAAAAAAAGAGTTTATCAATTTATTTGAGTCCTTTGATAACAGATGTTCCTGCTCCAAAAACATTGTCTTGACCATAAGGAGATCCTTTTCCGTCAGCATAACCTTTCCACTTAACCAATTCAATGTAGTTAGGTGAACGGGTAAGTTGTTGCTGAACTAATCTTATTTCTTCAGCTCTACCTTCAGCTCTTAAAATAGCGGCAGTTTTTTCACCTTCTGCTTTTTTAATTTCCGCATTAGCTAAATATTGTTGTTCTTCTTCTAGTTCTTTGGCTTTTTGGTTTCTTTGCTTCTGTGTTTCCTTTTCAGTAATAGCTATTTTTACATTATCAGGTAAGTTTACATCGGCAATTTCACAGAAATTATAGCTGATGAAATTTACTGGAAATTCAGATTGAAATAAATTATCCATTTCAGTTTCTAGCGCTTCTCTCTTGGTTGAATAAATTTCTTCATAAGTATATCTTCCTATTACATCCTTGATAACACCTCTTACTTTTGCATCAATAAAAGAGCTTTCGTATGATTTACCATGCTTTAAGTGAAGTTTAGCACAGCTTTTTTGCATTGGATTGTAATTTACGGTAACGTCAATACCTATTTCCATTCCATTTTTCTCCATTACTTTAGAACTGTATTGTCTACTTTGTTGAAGAATATTATAAGTTATCATTTCATTCCAAGGAGCTATAAAGACCGTTCCTTCTGTATAAACATTTTCTTGGTCGATACCACCAGTATATGGCCTGTATACAAAACCTTCTTCACCTGGATTTACATCTGTCCAAGACATGAAAAATAAGGAGACAAGTAATAAAACTATTCCTCCTAAAACAGCTGTTTTTAAAATTTTTTGTGGTTCAATTTCTATTTCACTCATTGTTGTTGTTTTTATTTATTGGTTTATTTTTTATTGTTTTATAGGCATAAAAAACACTTAATGCATCTACTAATAATGCTAATAATTTAATTATTGGTCCTGTTTTTATGACAAATTTAAAAGTTAAAATTAGCAGCAAAGCTACTAAAGCAATGCTTAAAATAACATTCAAATAGTATTTATTCTTATCCATGTTAAATCATTTTTTTTGGGTCAACCCATAAATCGTATTCTTCATCAGAAACGTATCCTAAATTTACAGCTTCTTCCCTTAGGGTAGTCCCATTTTTATGTGCTGTATTGGCAATTTCAGCAGCTTTATAATAACCAATTTTTGTATTGAGTGCAGTAACCAACATTAAAGAATTGTTTAATAGTTTTTTAATGTTCTTTTCGTTTGGTTCTATACCTTTTGCGCAATGCTCATTGAAAGAAGCGCAAGCATCGCCAATTAATTTAGCACTTTCAATTAAGTTATGAGCCATCATTGGTTTAAACACATTTAGTTCGTAATGTCCTTGAGTTCCACCAACACTTATTGCTACGTCATTTCCCAATACCTGTGCACAAACCATAGTTATCGCTTCTGCCTGAGTTGGGTTTACTTTACCAGGCATTATAGAAGATCCTGGTTCATTTGCAGGGATTATCAATTCACCTATTCCTGATCTTGGTCCAGAAGCCATCAGCCTGATGTCGTTGGCTATCTTATTTAACGATACGGCAACTTGCTTAATTGCTCCATGAGTTTCTACAATGGCATCGTGAGCAGCTAATGCTTCAAATTTATTAGCGGCAGTAATAAATGGAAGTCCTGTTAGTTTTGCAATTTCATCTGCCACCATTTCCGAATAACCTTTTGGCGTATTAAGACCAGTTCCAACAGCGGTTCCACCAAGAGCCAATTCACTTAAATGTTCAAGGGTATTATTAATTGCTTTAATGCCGTGATCAAGTTGAGAAACATAGCCAGAAAATTCTTGTCCTAAAGTTAATGGAGTTGCATCCATTAGATGGGTTCTTCCAATTTTTACAACAGCACTAAATTTTTTCGATTTTTCATAGAGCGTATCTCTAAGTTTTTTAATGTTAGGAAGTGTGTTTTCAATGATTATTTTATAACATGCGATATGCATTGCAGTTGGAAAAGTATCGTTTGAAGATTGTGATTTATTTACATCATCATTTGCTTTGAGTGTGTCATTTTTTTCTCCTAGTTTATTGCCAGCAATAACATGAGCTCTATTAGCTACTACTTCATTGACATTCATGTTGCTTTGTGTGCCAGATCCAGTTTGCCAAATAACCAGTGGAAATTGGTCGTCAAGTTTCCCGTCAATAATTTCTTCACAAACTTGAGCGATTAATTCTTTTTTACCTTCTTCTAAAACTCCTAGGTTATTATTTGTAATGGCAGCGGCTTTTTTTAAATAAGCAAACGCTTTAATAATTTCATTTGGCATGGATGCTTCATTACCTATTTTGAAATTGTTTTTTGAACGTTCGGTTTGGGCTCCCCAATATTTATCTGAAGCTACTTTTATTTCACCTATGGTATCTTTTTCAATTCTGTAATCCATCTTAATTTAATTATTACTAAATTTGTTTTGAAATCAAAATTAACACTTATGACTTTAGGAACTACACTTTTCTTTATTTTCTTCGGAATGGCTTTTTGGATTCTTTTATTCCTTTCAGGTTTTATTGGTCTTTGGGTTCAATGGGGGTTAGTTGCTATTACTAAAGCTCAACTAGCTAAAAGAGGTTTAATAGATCCTGTCTAATCTATTATTTTTAATAGGTTTTCAGCAGGTCTTCCTATTATAGCTGTATTTTTATTTAATAATATAGGTCTTTCAATTAATTTAGGCTCCTCGATCATTATCTCTATTATTTCATCATTCTTAAGGTTTTTTCCTTTGACTTTTTCTTTATACACACTTTCCCCTTTTCTGATTAAATCCATAGGTTCCATATTTAAGCAGGATAATAGTCCAATCAATTCTTCTTTTTTAAGAGGGGTTTTTAAGTATTCAATTATCTCATATTGAATGTTTTTGGTGTTTAGTAATGTTAAACCTTCTCTACTTTTTCTGCATCTTGGATTATGATAATATTTCATTTTTATTATTTATGATTTTCCATAAGTCATTAAAAAAGCATTTAAAAACGGTTGTAAATCTCCATCCAATACTTTAAAAGGGTCATTGCTTTGAAAATTAGTTCGGTGATCTTTTACTCTTTTATCATCCAAAACATAACTTCTAATTTGTGAACCCCATTCTATTTTCATTTTGCCAGCTTCAATAGCGTCTTGTTTTTCACGTCTTTTTCTAATCTCAAGTTCATAAAGTTGCGACTTTAATAATTGTAATGCTTTTTCTCGATTTCCTAATTGTGATCTTGACTCTGTGTTTTCGATTACAATTCCAGTTGGAGCATGTTTAACTCTTACCCCAGTCTCTACTTTATTTACATTTTGACCACCTGCACCACCACTTCTAAAAGTATCCCAGCTTATATCTGCTGGATTAATATGTATTTCAATGGTGTCGTCTACTGAGGGGTATACATAAACTGATGCAAATGAAGTCATTCTTTTTCCTTGAGCATTAAATGGGCTCACTCTTACTAACCTATGAACTCCATTTTCACCTTTTAAATATCCGAATGCAAAATCTCCAGTAATTTCTAATGTTACTGTTTTAATCCCTGCTACGTCTCCATCTTGTAAGTGGAGTTCTTTTACTTTATAATTATTTTTTTCACACCACATCAAGTACATACGCATCAACATAGCACTCCAATCACAGCTTTCTGTTCCTCCGGCACCTGCGGTTATTTGTAATACAGCATCCAAGTGATCCTCCTCACTAGATAACATGTTTTTGAGCTCAAGTTCTTCAAGGTTTTTAATAAGGGCATCAGATTGGTCATCAACTTCTTGTTCTGAAGCTTCACCCTCCTTGAAAAAGTCAATTAATACTTGAGTATCCTCAAAATTTGATAGAATTAATTCATATTGATTAACCCAAAACTTTTTTTTCTTGATGTTCTTAAGTGTTTTTTCAGCTTCTTTTGGATCGTTCCAAAACTCAGGGTCTTGAGTTATTAGTTCTTCTTCTTTAATTTCCTCTTTTTTGACATCAATGTCAAAGATACCCCCTTAACGCTTGCAAGCGATCACCTAAAGATTTAAGTTGTTCGTGTGATATCATAATTTATATACAAGTTTATTAAATTTTGTTTATCTGAGAGTTAGTTTATCACCAGATTTTATTTCTTTAGAAAGCAGAGTTTTATTTTTTGCTTTCAATTTTTTCAATTTAATACCATATAATTGAGATATTCCCCATAATGTTTCATCATCCAACACAGTATGATATTTAATTTTTGCTTTATTTCTTTTAGGCTGTAAGAAAACAACTTGATTTTCTTTATCAATTTCGTTGTTTTTAGAAATATCATTGTATTTATAAAGTTGCCACAGACCCATGTCAAGTTTTTTAGCAATATCTAACAATGATTCATCAGGCAAAGAAATTATATATTTTATGTTGTTATCATGAATTAGAATTGTTTGTTTTTCATTTGTTTTAACCTCATTGATGTTTTTATGCTTAGTTTCTTTATCATATGAATACAACTCGTTTTCTTCAATAATTTTAATTAACAGTTCTGGGTATTTTGGATTTGTTGCATAACCAGCTTTTTTTAAACCTTTAGCCCATCCTTTGTAATCGGTAATTTTTAAATCAAATAAAAATTTATATCTACTATATTTGGTAAGAAATAAGGAGTGATCTTCATAAGATTCACTAACACTTTTATAACTTCTAAAACATTCATTTTTTTTGTCATCATCAAGAAATATTTTTTTTCCGCCCCAATCTTTATGACATTTTATTCCAAAATGATTTTTCCCTTTTACAGATAGATGTGAATTTCCATTTCCACTTTCAAGAATTCCTTGCGCAAGAGTTATGCTGGCAGGAATTTGATGTTTAAGCATCTGATTTACAGCTGCATCAGCATATTTTTTAATATAATCTGCTCTACTATTATTTGCTTGTTGAGCGTAAAATAGAGAAGGAATAAAAATAAAAATAAAGGCCTTAATTATTCTTTTCGACATGCAATGATGTATTATTTAACCTTTTATTATATTCTAAAAAAACATCTAATGGTTGCTGATTATTGTTATACCAAATTGCCCCTTGAATTATTAGTCCGTATAAATGATTGTTGTTCAATGAAAGTAAATTTTCTGCGCTTATGCCTCCGTAAAAAGCAATTTTTTTTGGATATGAAAAGATGATTTCTTTAATTTTATCATCATTGAATTTACTGTTAATAGTCTTAAGTTCTTCTGCATTTTTATATAACGGTCCAGCAAGTATGAAGTTGTAGTTGCTAATTTTTATACTTTTTAATTGTGATATGGAATGACAAGAAATGGTGCTTACTAATTTTTTTCTTAAAAATTTAGTAATAGTAATAAACAACTTTGAAGCCTTGTTTTTTTTTGATGAATTAAACCCTTTTAAATCGTACTTATATACGAAACTAAAAAATTGATGTATAATTATTCTGTTGTGATATTCTTTAGGAATTTGATTAATGTAATTTTTAAAATGACTCTTTGAAAACTTAGGTTTTTTTAAATGCAATGTGTTAAGGCCATTTTCAAATAATTTAATAACTATATAAATTTCACTATGAAATTTATCAGGCGTTGTCATTACCATTAACTCCATGCCACATCTTTTTTGAATTCAAACATTTGGTTGTAATGCTTTTCAATACTAGTTCCAACAACTACAATGTCAGCACCGCTTTTCCAGGCGCTTTCCAATTGTTGTTGATTACAAATACCGCCTCCAATAAATAAGGGCACTTCAGTTACTTCTTTTACTGCTTTCACAATGTTGGTTTGAACATTTCCATCAGCACCAGAACCAGTGTCTAGATATAAAAATTGTAAACCAAGAAGGGTTCCTGCTAAAGCAGTTGCAGCTGCAATATCTGGTTTATCTCTTGGGATGGGTAAGGATTCACTCATGTATACTGCTGAAGTCAATTTGTTGCTTTCAACCAAAATATAACCACAAGGCATAGTACAAACATTAGATTCTTTTACTTGTTGAGCTACCTTAACATGTTGCCCAATTAACAAATCAGGGTTTCTACCACTTATTAAACTTAAAAACAACAAGCCATCTGCGTGATTTGATAATTGTAAATTGTTACCCGGGAAAATGATGACTTTTTTTGAAGTTAATTCTTTAATTTTTTTGACATATTCATTAAACATTCCATGATTTATTAAACTTCCTCCAACGAGAATAAAATCACAAGTTGATTTATTTACCATTAAAATAAAATCAGTAATATCTTCTAGAGGTAATTTGTCAGGATCAATTAATATGGCCCACATTTTTTCACCTTCTTTTACTCTTTCTTTTATTTCAACGTCAATCATTTATGTTTATTCTTGGTAATTGGTATTAAACATTAATAAAGTATTATCGTAGTTTAATAAGTTTAATTTTGCCTTGAAAGATATATCATCGTGTTCTCATCTTACAATTATTTGATCATTATTCTTTTCAACAAATAATTGTTTTTTATAATTGATTATTGGAATTCCATGAATTTTATATAAAACTTCTTTTGCACACCAAATTTCAGTTAAAAATCTGTTTTTTCCATATGATGAAAAATCTGTATTATTAATAAATTTGTGTTTAATGTTATAAAGGTTTCTATTGAAACTTTCTAAATCAATACCACAGTAAAAATCGGCTATCATTATGGCAATTAAGTTTTTATGGTTGCTAATTGAAATGTGTTTTTTAGAACCTTTTAACATTGGCTTGCCAAAGCTATTTTGAGTTAATTCAATATTTTCATCCACCATTTTTTTTATTATGTGTCTGGTATTTAGTATTTGATTGACTCTATAATGACTCTTGTATGAACAAATGTTTGGGTGGTATTTAGGGAAAAGATTGAAAGCATCTTCATCTGAAGTTAAGTCAGTATCCGTTTCCCATAACTGATACTCATAGTTTATATTTTTATGAATTTTAACTAATGCCAAGATTAATTATGCTTTGAAGGGTTAAAATTATTAATTTTGAGTTGTCTTTTGATAAATATGAAATACGTTTTCAAGTTTTACTTAGTTATTTATTGTTTGTTGTTTTTTAATAATGCTGATGCTCAATTGTTGTATAAAATCAGTAATCAGGGAACACCCGGTTTTATAAACTCTAAAGGAAAACCTATAAACACACCCGTTTGTCAATCTTTTGGAGAGTTTCATGAATCATTATCAAAATTTAAAAGTAATAACCTTTACGGTTTTATTGATTCTACTGGAAAAATTGTTATACCAGCAATTTATGAAAGAGCAACAAATTTTCAAGAAAGCTTATCCGCTGTTAAATTAAATGATAAATGGATGTACATCAATCAGCGTAATGAAATTATTTTACAAGTTGATTGTAATTATGCATACGAATTTTCTAATGGTTTGGCAATGATTCAAAAAGGGTTGTATTATGGATATGTTGACGTTACTGGAAAGTTAATAGTGCCAGCAATTTATGAAAAGGCTCATTCTTTTTCTGAAGAATTAGCAAGTGTTAAAAAGAATGGAAAATGGGGGGTTATTGACACAAAAAATGAGCAAATAATACCGTTTAAATATGCTCTAATTGGTCAGTTTTCTGAAGGTAGGTGTAATTTTCAAAACTCAAATGATTTGGGCTCAAAATGGGGCTATTTTGATTCTAAAGGCAAAATTATAATTCCTGCTACTTTTGATAAATGTTATCCTTTTTCTGAAGGAAGAGCTATTTTTAGAAAAGGGGCTTTTAAAGGAGGGAGTTATGGATTTATAGATTCTGTTGGTATGCAAGTTATTCCATCAATTTATGATGGAGCAATGAGTTTTTCAAATGGTTTAGCTAGTGTAGCTAAAGGTTTAGGTAAAGCTTCAAGTTATGGTTTCATTGATTCAACTGGGAAAGTTAAATTAAATTTTATTTTTTCAAGAGCTAAAAGCTTTAAACATAATTTGGCTTATGTTAGAATTGGTGATTATAAAACAGGTGTTGAAGGATATATTAATGAAAAAGGAAAGTTTATTTGGAAAAAAAAATAAATCAAAGTTATGAGTGAGTGGAACAAAGTTAAAGAGGATATAGAGATTTTGAACAAATCAAAAAACGGGTCATCTTCTCAAGGTAAAAAGCAAAAAATTGCTTACCATTTCAAAAAAATTATGGAAGTTTTAGATTTAGATCTCTCTGATGATAGTTTAATAGATACACCTGATAGGGTAGCAAAAATGTATGTTGACGAATTATTTTCTGGACTAAACAAAAATAATGAACCAGTCGTTTCAAAATTTGAAAATAGTTATAACTATAAGGGAATAATATTAGAAAAAAACATTCAATTGTATACCATGTGTGAGCATCATTTTGTGCCTATTATTGGCAAAGCTCATGTTGCTTATATAGCTAATGAAAAAATAATAGGATTATCTAAAATAAATAGAATTGTTTCTTATTTTTCAAAAAGGCCACAGGTTCAAGAAAAACTTACGGTTCAAATAGTCAATTATTTAAAAAAAGTTCTTGAAACTGAAAATGTTGCATGCGTTATTGAAGCTCAACACTTATGTGTTAGCATGAGAGGAATTAAAGATGAAACAAGCCTTACAACAACTGCTGAATTTTCAGGTAAATTTTTAGAATCAACTGTGAAAAATGAATTTTTAACTTTACTTTCTTCTAAATAAATGGAAAAAGACATTAAAATATACAACTCTCTAACAGGGTCAAAAGATACTTTCATACCAATTAATAAAGAAACTATTGGGATTTATGTTTGTGGACCTACCGTATATAGTGAAGTACATTTAGGCAATTGTAGAACCTTTGTTTTTTTTGACACCCTTGTTAGATACTTTAACTTCCTCGGCTATAAGGTTAGGTATGTAAGGAATATCACTGATGTTGGTCATTTAGAAAATGATGCAGATGAAGGGGAAGATAAAATTTCTAAAAAAGCTAGAATAGAGCAATTAGAACCTATGGAGATTGCTCAAAAGTATTCGAATGATTTTCATGATGTAATGAAATCATTTAATGCTTTGCCTCCAGATATTGAACCAACTGCTACAGGACATATTATTGAACAAATTAACATGATTGAAAAAATCATTGATAATGGTTTTGGTTATGTTGTGAACAACTCCGTTTATTTTAATGTCAATAAATACATCAGTCAAGGTTATAATTACGGTGAACTAAGCGGTAGACAAGTAGATGAACTAATTGCTGGTTCAAGAAGTTTAGATGGGCAATCCGATAAAAAATCACCAAATGATTTTGCATTATGGAAAAAAGCGGATTCATCTCACATCATGCAATGGGACTCACCTTGGGGTAAAGGGTTCCCTGGTTGGCATTTAGAATGTTCTGCAATGAGTGCTAAATATTTAGGGTCAAGTTTTGACATCCACGGTGGAGGAATGGATTTAAAATTTCCTCATCATGAATGTGAAATTGCTCAAGGAATTGGTGCAGGATCAACTAAGCCCGTCAACTATTGGATGCATGGAAATATGTTGACATTAAATGGTAAGAGAATGTCTAAAACAACAGGCAATACCATTCTTCCAAAAGAACTCTTTAGTGGTAATTCCCCATTACTAGATAAAGCATTTTCACCTGCAGTTGTTCGGTTTTTTATGATGCAATCTCATTACAGAGGCGTGCTTGATTTTTCAAATGAAGCCTTAATGGCTTCTGAAAAAGGCTATAAAAAATTAATGGAAGCATTAAATAATCTTACAAAATTTGATCACAACCAAAAAGATGTTGATTTGCCTTTGAGTGATAAAATTCAATCTATTTGTAATTCATGCTACAAGAACATGAAAGATGATTTTAATACGCCTAAAGTTATTGCTAATTTATTTGAGTTGGTTTCAATAATTAATAGTAATAGGTTAAATACTATAGATTCTAAAACTTATAGTTATTTATTAAATACAATGAATGGATTCATTGAAAATGTTCTTGGGTTAGAGTTGGTTGGGCCTGAAAATGCCCATCTTACAGAAGAATTAATTAAAATGGTTATTAAACTAAGAGCTGATGCTAAAACTAATAAAGATTATGCTCTGTCTGATAAAATTAGAGATCAACTTACAAGTCTTGGAATCACCATTAAGGATGGGAAAGATGGTACAACTTTTGCTGTGAAATAAGCATGAAATTTTTTGTTAAATATATCATATTATTGTTTTTCCCATTGTGTTTTTCGGCTCAAAAAATTGAAAATATATTTGGCGATAAAACAGAGATATATTTTAGTTTTGATTTTAATAGTAAATCTAAAATGGATATGGTTTCTAAACTTATTTCCATTGATCACAAATCTTCTAAGGAAAAAATTTATGCTTATGCCAATAAAACAGAATTTTCAGAATTTTTAAAACTTGAAATTGATTATAAAATTGAGGAAGAAGCTATCTATAAGCCTAATAATTCAACAAGATCCACATGGGACTATTATCCGTCTTATGCTGAATATGAATCTATGATGCAAGCTTTTGCAGATTCATTTCCTTCAATTTGTCAACTGCATAATTTAGGAACATTAAGTTCAGGGCATAAGATTTTAGCCGTTCAAATTTCAGATAATGTTGGCTTAGATGAAAATGAGCCCTCCTTTTTATACACCTCTTCCATGCACGGTAATGAATTAACTGGATATGTGTTAATGCTTAGACTTATAGATGAAATACTTAATGGGTATGGAACTAATAATTCCTATACATATTTAGTCAATGAAGTTGATATTTGGATTAATCCATTAGCTAATCCTGATGGAGCATATGCTTCAGGTAATAATTCTGTTTCTGGTGCGACTAGGAATAACGCTAATTCAGTTGATTTAAATCGGAATTATCCAGATATAATTGATGGACCCAATCCAGACGGTAATTCTTGGCAACAAGAAACTGTAATTTTTTTAGACTTAGCTGATTCAGTACATTTTAATTTGTCTTGTAATTTACACACTGGAGCAGAAGTGTTTAATTATCCTTGGGATAGATGGAGCAACTTAGCTGCTGATGATGATTGGTAGCAATATGTTTCTGCTCAATATGCCGATTCTGCACAGGACAATTCTTCAAATGGATATTTTAACGACTTAAATAATGGAATTACAAATGGATGGGATTGGTATGAAATAAATGGGGGAAGGCAAGATTTCATGAATTACTTTAAGTTTTGTAGAGAAGCTACTTTAGAATTGTCATCTAATAAAATTCCTCCTGGAAGTTTATTGCCCTATTATTGGAATGCAAATGCTCCTTCATTAGTTAATTACATTGAACAATCTACTTATGGTTTAAGAGGTGTTATTACGGATAGTATAACTGGTGTTCCTCTTGAAGCTAAAGTTGAAATAATTGGATTTGATGTTGATAGTTCTCATGTGTATTCTGACCTTCCTATTGGTAATTACCATCGCTATTTAATACAGGGTAATTATCAGGTTACATATAGTAAATCTGGGTACAAATCCAAGACTATAAGTGTGGCAATAATCGATGGTTCACCAACCTACTTAGATATACAATTATCTAATATTAACAATAGTGTTGGGATAGAATTTCAAGAAAATCCCAAAACTATTGTAAATTCGTCCGACATTTTAGGAAGAAGTGTATCTAACAAAAAAAATATTATCATTATAAATACTTATAGTGATGGTTCGATTGAAAAGAAAATAATTATTGAATAAATTTAAAATTAAAATGAAAAAACAACTATTAGCTTTCGCGTTAATTGCGATTACATCAACTTTTTTCGCTCAAGAAAAAATTTCAAATAAAAAAGACGGTAAGTATGAATTTACTGTACTCAAAGATTTAGAAGCAACAAGTGTGAAAAGTCAAGACCGAACAGGTACATGTTGGAGTTGGTCGGCTTTATCTTTTATGGAGTCTGAAGTAATTAGAATGGGTGGTCCTAAAGTTGATTTGTCGCCAATGTATATTGTTCGTAATGCCTACATAGGAAAAGGAGTTAATTACCTTAGAATGTATGGAAATTTCAATTTTGGACCTGGTGGTGCATTTCATGATATTCCTTGGGTAATTAAAAGACATGGAATTGTTCCAATTAAAGCTTATGAAGGCTTTGAATATGGAGAGCAAACACACAATCATTCAGAAATGAATGGTATGTTGGAAGCCATGTTGAAAGTTTTAAAGGGTAAGCCTCAAAAAGATAAATTAACACCAAATTGGAAAACCGCTTATACAGGTGTAGTTGATGCCTATTTAGGAGATTTACCTGATAATACAGAAGATTTTAAATTTAACTTTGAAGGCAAGGAGTATACACCAAATTCGTTTGCTGACTTTTTAGGACTAAATATGGACGATTATATTTCGTTGACTTCTTATACTCATCATCCTTTTTATTCTTCTTTTATGTTAGAAGTTCCTGATAATTGGGCTATGCAACAATGTTACAACGTTCCTTTAGATGAATTTATGAGCGTTATGGAAAATGCTATAAATGATGGTTATTCATTCGCATGGGGAGCAGACGTTTCTGAAAAAGGATTTTCATTCAGAGACGGTTTAGCAATTGTTCCAGCTGACGAATCAACTATAAAGTCAAAAGGAAGAGATAACAAGCATTTTAGTGATGCTGGGGCTGAAAAAATTGCCAATTGTTTTGACGAACCGGTTGAAGAAAAAGTAATTACTCAAGAAATTAGACAAGAAGGGTATGATTCTCAAACTACAACTGATGATCATGGAATGCACATTACTGGTTTAGTTAAAGACCAAAAAGGAACTAAATATTTTATAGTTAAAAATTCATGGGGAGACGATAGAAACGATTGTGATGGATATTTTTATGCATCTTTTCCTTATGTTAAATACAAAACTATGAACATCATGATTCATAAAGATGCCTTATCTAAAGATTTAAAAAAGAAATTAGGTCTTTAAATTGAACCTTAATGAAGCATGTATTTATTTTTTTGATTAGAGTTTATCAAAAAGTAATATCTCCTTTATTTCCAGGTTCTTGCAGGTATACTCCTACATGTTCTCACTATAGTATTGAGTCAATAGAAAAATTTGGTGCTATAAAAGGTATATATTTAGGATTTAAAAGAATAATTAAGTGTAATCCTTGGGGCGGTCATGGTTACGATCCTGTTCCTGAAAAAGATAAAGTTTAATAGAATGCTCAAAATAGATATGCATACTCATATTATGCCCAAAAACTTACCTGACTGGGAAAAGAAATTTGGATATGATGGGTTTATAAGGCTTGATCATCACAGAAAAGGCTGGGCAAGGATGATGCAAGGAGATAAGTTTTTTCGTGAAATCAATGAAAACTGTTGGGATCCCACAGTAAGAATTGAAGAATACAAAGCTTTTAATACCTCAGTTCAGGTAGTGTGTACCATCCCAGTATTGTTTGCTTATTTTGCAAAACCAGAACATGGTCTTGAAGTAGCTGAGTTTCTTAACGATGATTTAGCTGAATTAGTTAAAAAACATCCAAAAAACTACATTGGCTTAGGGACCTTACCAATGCAAGATCCAGAATTAGCTGTCAAAGAATTGCATAGAATAAAAGAAATTGGTCTTGTAGGGATTCAAATCGGTTCAAACATTGAAAATAAGAACCTTCATGAACCTGAATTTTATCCAGTTTGGGAAGCTTGTGAAAAACTTGGATTAGCTGTAATGGTTCATCCATGGAACATGATGGGTGCAGAAAGTATGGGACGTTATTGGCTGCCATGGTTAGTTGGAATGCCTGCGGAGACATCTAGGGCAATGTGCTCTATGATTTTCGGTGGCATTTTTGATAAGTTCCCTAAATTAAGAGTTAATTTTTGTCATGCTAGTGGTTCATTTATGGCTACTTTAGGTAGAATTGAGCATGGTTTTAATTGTAGACCAGATTTAGTAGCTATAGACAATCCAATAAACCCAAGAGAATATTGTGGTAAATATTGGGTCGATTGCATTACGCACGATCCACTTATGTTGGAATACATCTTAAAAATGCAAGGCTCTAAAAGAGTAACTTTAGGAAGTGATTATCCTTTTCCATTAGGTGATTTAGAAATTGGGGCATTCATTGAAGAAATGAAATTAGAAAGCAGTGTTGTAGATGATATTTTTTGCAACAGCACATTGGAGTGGCTAGATTTAAAAAAAGAACAATTTATATAATGAGAAAGTTAGTATTACTTATTTGTTTAGCAACAACAGCAAACGTTCATTTTAGTCAGGGTGGTTATTGGCAACAAAAAGTGGTGTATAATATGGATATTGATATCGATACTAAACGGCATCAATTTTCTGGTCACCAAGAAATTACCTACACAAATAATTCACCTGATAAACTAAATAAAGTTTTTTTTCACCTTTATTACAATGCTTTTCAACCTGGATCAATGATGGATGTTCGGTCGAGAACTATTGAAGATCCTGATCCTAGAGTTAAAGATAGAATATCAAAATTAGAGCCAAGTGAAATTGGATATCATGAGATACTTTCTATTTCAGATAAAAAAGGGAATCAACTTTCACATTACATAGATGGCACCATCATGGAGGTGAAATTAAATAACAGTTTAAACCCTGGAAAGTCAACTAAAATTAACATAGAATTTAAAAGTCAAATTCCAGTTCAGATTCGTAGAACAGGAAGATATAATTCGGAGGGTGTTGCTTATTCTATGACACAGTGGTATCCGAAATTATGTGAATACGATATAGAAGGATGGCATTCAAATCCTTACATAGGTCGTGAGTTTCACGGAGTGTGGGGTGATTTCAATGTTAATATATCTATCGACAAAGACTTTATGATTGGAGGAACAGGAACTCTTCAAAACCCTCAAGAAATTGGATTTGGATACGAAGATTCTAATAAACCTCTAAAACAATCAAAAGGCGATAAATTAACTTGGGAATTTAAAGCAAAAAATGTGCATGATTTTGCTTGGGCTGCGGATAAAGAATTCATTCATCACACCACACAACTAAATAATGGAATGACCTTGCATTTTATACATAAAGACGATTCATTAAATCAAAACTGGTTGGAATTAGAGTCTTATGCAAAAAAGTGTTTTCATTATGTTAATGCCAATTATGGAGAATACCCTTACGACAACTATTCTATTATACAAGGGGGTGATGGAGGAATGGAATACCCAATGTGTACATTAATTTCTGCAGGTGGAAGTTTGAAAGATTTGATTAGCGTAACGGTTCATGAGTCTGTTCACAGTTGGTTTCAAGGCTTATTAGCAACAAATGAAGCCAAATACGAATGGATGGACGAAGGTTTTTGTACTTATGTACAATACGAGACACTCAATTATTTATACGGTAGAAAGGTTTTAAATCCTGTTGGGAGACAATATTCAAGTTATATTAGATTGGCTAATTCAGATTATCAAGAACCTCTTTCTACTCATGCAGATTTTTACAAACGAAACTATGTTTATGGTATAAGCGCATATAATAAAGGAGCTGTTTTTCTTTCACAGCTAGGCTATGTTATTGGAGATGACTTTCTGAAAAAAGGAATGAAACAGTATTTCAACTTATGTAATTTTAAACAAACAACGCAAACAGATTTTAAAAGA
>JAQWRG010000067.1 GCA_029243855.1 Flavobacteriales bacterium
TATTGGAAAGAATACTAAATCTACTATTATTTCAAAAGGTATTTCAGCAGGAAACAGCCACAACAGTTACAGAGGTTTAGTTCGAATCGGTCAAGGTGCTAAAAATGCAAGAAATTTTTCGCAATGTGATTCTCTTTTAATGACAGATCATTGTGGAGCTCATACCTATCCATATATTGAATGTGAAAATCCATCAGCAAAAATTGAACACGAAGCGACTACCTCTAAAATAGGTGAGGATCAATTGTTTTATTGTCAGCAAAGAGGTATTTCTGAAGAAAAAGCCATTAGCTTAATAGTTAATGGATACGCTAAGGATGTGTTGAATAAATTACCAATGGAATTTGCTGTTGAGGCACAAAAATTATTAGAAATTAGTTTAGAAGGATCAGTAGGATAAAAAACAAATTATGAGTGATACTATTATTAAGATTAAAAACTTAAGATGTGAAGTTGAAGGTCAAGAAATACTTAAAGGCTTAGACTTAGAAGTAAAAAAAGGTGAAATTCATGCTATTATGGGGCCTAATGGTTCTGGAAAAAGTACACTTTCTTCTGTTTTAGCTGGAAAAGAGGATTATGAAATTACATCTGGAACAGTTGATTTCTTAGGAAATGATTTGTTAGAACTAAGCCCTGAAGAAAGATCTTGGAAAGGACTCTTTTTAGCTTTTCAGTATCCCGTTGAAATTCCTGGTGTGAGTAATGTGAACTTTTTAAGAACAGCTTTAAATGAAAGAAACAAGTTTTTAGAAAAAGAACAAATTAGTGCTAAAGATTTTTTAGCAATGGTTAAAGAAAAATCGGAATTAGTAGGGTTAAATAACAAACTAAAAAACAGGTCTGTCAATGAGGGTTTTTCTGGAGGTGAAAAAAAGAGAAATGAAATTTTTCAAATGGCAATGTTAGAGCCCAAGCTTTCTATACTTGATGAAACTGATTCAGGTTTAGATATTGATGCTTTAAAGATTGTATCCGATGGTGTAAACCAACTTAAATCTTCAGAAAAAGCAACAATTGTTATTACTCATTATCAAAGATTATTAGATTATATAGTCCCAGATTTTGTCCATGTTTTATCTGATGGAAAAATAATTAAGTCGGGAGATAAAAACCTTGCCTTAAAACTAGAAGAAAAAGGTTACGATTGGTTAAAAACAGATGTTCCAGTATGAGTGTTGAAATAGAATTTGATATGGAAAAAGAAGTGCTCAAATCTTTTGAAAATTTAACTCAAAGCTCAATATTTCCTTCAAATCAAGAAAAAGAATTGGAGAAATTAAAAACAATTGGTTTCCCTAATAGAAATTCTGAAAATTGGAAGTATACCAAATTAAGTAAGCTTTACAAAAAGAAATTTACTGACCCTAAATCTGCTGATTTAAAAGTTTTTCCTATATCAAAATTGCCCAATATTTCTGCATCAACTATTGTGTTGGAAAATGGAATAATTAATAAGCATCTAACTTGTGTTGATCAAACAGACGGATTAGAGATATCATTTTTTTCTTCTAATAGTTCGGAAATAGAGTCTAAAATAAATCATACTACTTCAAAATATGAAGATGCTTTTACTTGCCTGAATAGCTATCTTTTAAATGAAGGGATTTATATAAAAGTCAAGAAAAATACCAAAATAACTCAACCTATTTACATTGTAAATGTTGTGACTAATTCAGGTGTAGCTGTTAACTCAAGATTAAATTTAGAATTAGAAAAATTTTCTGAATTAACAGTATTACAAAGTTTTATTGGACCTAATTCTTCTTCAAGTTTTGTCAATCATGTAACAGAGGCACATTTATCAGAAAATGCTTCTTTACACATTAATAAACATCAAGATTATAAGGATGTAATTAATTTAGTTTCTGAATATATCCATCAGGATTCCAACAGTAGTTTTACAATCAATACTTTTTCTTATTCTGGAGAATTAATCAGAAACGGTTTAAATGTTGATGTAGATGGGCAAAACTGTCATACTGAACTTAACGGGGTTTTTACTGTAAATAACAATGACTACATAGACAATCATACTCTAGTCAATCATATCCAGCCAAATTGTCAATCTCATGAAAATTACAAAGGGATTATAAAGGACAAAGGAGTTGGTGTATTTAACGGAAAAGTAATAGTTCATAAAGACGCTCAAAAAATCCAAGCATATCAAAATAATAATAATATTTTGTTGAGTGATTATTCAAAGATTTTTGCCAAGCCTGAACTTGAAATTTACGCTGATGATGTTAAGTGTAGTCATGGTAGTACTACTGGCCAACTTGATGAAGAAGCTTTATTTTATTTAAAATCAAGAGGAGTCAGCTCAAACACAGCAAAAAAATTACTTCTTGAAGGCTTTATCGGTGAAATTGCAGATAAAATAAGTCATCAAAATTTTAAAGAATATATTATAGATAAATTAATTTAGATTTTTTAGTTGTATTTTTCATAACGAAATCAATAACTAATTAAATTATTTGTACGCAAGGTATTTATATATTCTCTTTTTTATACTCAGTATAAATGTTTCTCTATCTCAATCTTTAACTGTAAAGTTTGGAGAAAAGATCAATTATAATCCGGAATACTCTGCTGTTGGTTTTTTTGAACAAAGTGGTGAAAAATTACTTTTTCAAAAAAAAACCAATAAAAATTGTGACTTTATAATACATGTTTTTAATTCATATTTAAAAACAGAATCCAAACGTGAATTTTCTCTTGAAGGTCATGTATATATTGATATTATTGATTTTCTAGGTCAGGTAGTTTTATTTACTTCATATACAAATAATAAACATGAGGAGTTAAGGGCTTATTTGTATGACAATTCAAAAGGTTTTCAGTTAACTAAGATCTTACATAAAGAAGCCAATAAACAAGGATACAAAGCCAATTATATTTTAGCCAATCAAGTTGTTAATCAAGAGTTACACGTCCTTGTAGAACTCCCATTTCAGCCATCAACCAAAGAAGAGGTTAGGTACTTAAAATTTAACAATCAATTACAATTGTTAGATGAACATTACAATAAATTAGACTTAATATGTAAACCAAAAAAAGAAAATGATTTAATCATTTCCAATAGTGGTGAAGTTTTACTTATGAAGAAATATTGGGATAAGATTAATAATTTTTATATCTATAAACTTGGTGAGTCTGTTATTAAAGAAGTCGAATTAAAATTGAAATCAAGAAATATAGCAGCAATAGATTACTTATTTAATAAAAAAAATGAATTGGTAATTTCTGGTTTTTTCTCGTCTCCTCAAAAATATAATTTTGAAGGTTATTTTCTTCAAAAATTCGATGAAGAGCTTAATTTGATTCATAAAAATCAATACTTTATTAACCAGAAAATAATTAACGCTTTTAGAACTTCAAAGCAGATTAAAGAAGGTGATTATGGTTTAACACACTTTTATATTACAAGTTTTAAGCAGGATACTTCTGGCAACCATTTTTTAATGGCAGAGCACTATGGTAAAAAGACAGTTAAGGAAGAACGTTACATTAATAGGAAAGGCTTTATATGTATTAAGTTTAATAAAAATGGAAATTATGTTTGGGGATGTCCATTTAAAACAGATCAATTAGAATCAAAAAACATGTTTGGGTCTACTTTCTGTTTGAATCAAACTGTTGAGCCAATTTTTTTTTATAATGCATTAGAAAACATTAACCTTAGAAAAGGTGTTCCTGTTGAGTACGGTGTTAATAATTTTTGTGGTGTTAACCAAATTAGTTTCTCAGCTGCAGGTATACCAATAAATAAGCCATTAAGGGTTGACTTCCCAGATAGTAATCAGGAGAAATTTGCCTTAAAACCAAAACCTATTAAAACTAATATTGGGCATACCGTACTTATTGGGTTGGATGCAATTGCGGAAAATAGTATGGTGGTAATTATTGAATAATTAAATAACGTTAACTTCTTTTTCAAGTCTTATTCCAAACTTAGCATTAATGTCTTCAATGATAAGTTCACTCAGCTTGTTGATGTCATTTCCTTTTGCTCCGCCATAATTCACCAAAACAAGAGCTTGTTTTTTATGAACCCCGTAGTTGTCAAACGTCTTTCCCTTCCATCCTGCTTTTTCAATTAACCAACCAGCAGCAATTTTAAATTTATTTTCATCTAAGGGATATTTGACAATGTCAGGATGTGTTTTTAATAACTGCTCTAGTTTAGCTTTAGTAATAACAGGGTTTTTAAAAAAGCTTCCACTATTTCCTATCTCATTGGGATCAGGAAGTTTACTTTTTCTAATTTTAATAACAGCATTACTTACATCTCTTATAGAAGGGTTAGCAATGTTTGATTTGTGAAGTTCATTTTTTATATCCCCATATTTAATGTTTATTAAAGGTTTTTTGGAAAGTTTAATAGTAATGCTTGTGATGATGTATTTCCCTTTATGAGTATTTTTAAAAATACTCTCTCTGTATCCAAAACAACAATCGTTGTTGGTAAAAGAATGTACTTTCCCTGAAGCTATTTCAAAAGCTTCCAGACAAACAAAAGTGTCTTTTAGCTCAACTCCATAGGCTCCAATATTTTGCATAGGTGCAGTTCCTGCATTCCCAGGAATTAAACTTAGGTTTTCAATACCCCCCCAATTATTTCCAACGGCATACATTACTAACTCATGCCAATCTTCACCTGCACCAACTTTTAAGAAAACATCATTTTCATCTTCCTTAACAAGTTCAATACCTAAAATATTATTCTTTAAAACAAAACCCTTAAAGTTCTTAGTGAGTAAAAGATTGCTGCCCCCACTTATAATTAATAAATCTTCATTTTGAAATACTTCAGAGGATGAAATTTCATTTAGTTCTTGAACTGAATTAAGTTCATAGAAAAAATCAGCTTTAACATCAATGCCAAAAGTGTTGTATGATTTAAGCGATTGGTTTCTTATAATATTCATTGTAACAAACCTAAAAATAAATTCAGAGCGTAATCATTCAATTAATAAATAATTTACAAGTTTCTTCATTGGAATGATATCAAAGTTTATTTTTATAAAAAAATTTTTTGAATTTAAAATCAATTATAGTTTCTGTTTCTAATGATTTAAGTCACGATCAACGCGTTGCTAAAGTTTGTAGTTCTTTACATGGTGAAGGATATAATGTGTTGTTGGTAGGAAGAAAGTTGAGCAACTCTCAGCCAATAGAACGAGATTATAAAACCCACAGGATTAAATTGTTGTTTAATAAAGGGTTTTTGTTTTATGCTGAGTTTAACTTAAGGTTGTTTTTTTATCTGCTATTTAAAACAACACATGTATATCATTCTAATGATTTAGATACGTTATTAGCCAATTGGCTTTCAGCTAAACTAAGAAGAAAGAAAATAGTTTATGACACTCATGAATACTTTACAGGTGTTCCTGAAATCCAGCACAATCCTTTTATTAAATGGAGTTGGCAAACCATTGAAAAATTGATTTTCCCTAGATTAAAGCACGTCTTTACAGTTAACCATTCCATTGCCAATTTGTATAATGAAGACTACGGTGTTAAACCTATAGTAATGAGAAATTTACCTCTCAATCAAAAAATAATTAAGTTAAAAAATAGAAAAGATTTAGACCTTCCTGATGATAAAGTTGTTGTCATCTTGCAAGGAGCAGGAATTAATGTCGATCGCGGTTCTGAAGAGCTAATTGAGGCAGTTGCTCTTTCAAATAACTTTTTTTTGTGTATTGTTGGTGGAGGAGATGTTATTGAAGCATTGAAAAAGAGATGTTTGCATTCTGATTTGAATGGCAAAGTGCGATTTATTGGTAAACTGCCCTACGAACAAATGATGCAGTATACGTTAAACAGCAATATTGGAGTAAGTTTAGATAAGGATACCAACATCAATCATAAATTTAGTTTGCCAAATAAAATTTTTGATTACATGAAAGCAGGAATTCCAACCCTAGCTACCAACCTTATTGAAGTTTCCAATGTTATATCAAAATTTGATATTGGATATGTTATCAATGATTTGAAACCAAAAACCATTATTGGTGGTTTAGAACATCTAATGGAATGTCAAAAAGACAAGAACTATAAAAATAATTTTAACGAAGCGTCTGCTGAATTAAGTTGGGAAAAAGAATCAAAAGAATTGCTTGAAGTTTATAGGAAAATTTGGTGATTCATTTCATGCAATGAAAAATTAGTTCACCTTTTTTTATCCCATTATAGGTTAATTTTTCAGTTGATAATGTTTCAGCATAATCTATAATTTCAGTTTTAAAACCAACCGCTTCTAATTTATTTTTCAAATCACTTTTACCATAAACTCTTACATGATCAGATTGTCCAAACCTTTCTTCTCTTAGTTTAGGGTCAGTTATAGATAAGTCCTCATCTGTATCCCCTTCCTTGATAGGGACTTGAATCAATAGATTGCCATGTTTTTTTAACACGTTGTATAAATTATTTATGGCTTGATTGTCATTAGGAATGTGTTCTAGGACGTGAAAACAGATGACTAAATCAAATTTTTCTTTTTCAAAAGGCAGATTGGTTATGTCGTGCTGGGTATCAGCATGAAATTGATTGTCAAAATCATTTGCAATATAATTTTGTTTTGTTTTTGATAGTACATTATAAATGCTTCTGTGAGGTGAAAAGTCAAGAATTGAGTTGTTGTCTTTGGGTATTTCTTTGTCGATGAAGTAATATAGGGTTCGGGTTCTTGATAAGCTACCACATCTTGGGCACGAATTATCTGTCTCCAATTTAAAATGAATAGAGATGAACTTTTTTAAATGACTATTACATATCGGACAGTAAAAAGTATTTCCCTTGTAAAACAAGTGATACATTACCCTTCTTACTAATGGTTCTAATTGGTAATGAAGCTTTCTTGGCAAAAGAAATAAATATGCTTTTTTGATAAGCTTATACATTTTCCCGGACTTTAATTAGATAAAACAACTTAAAAACATCAAGCCAGAAAATTTTAGGGTTTTTTAACTGGAGTTTTTTAAAACATACTCTTAGGAAAAAAGAAGTAAACATACTCATGATAAAAGTTAGTTTGGTTTTTTCTAGTACTTGATAAGTTTTGAAAAGTTTAACCTCATTAGGTTTTAATTTTTTAATTTTTATTAGCTCGTTAAGATTTTCAACAGCAACTTTTGTTTTATTAATAAATTCAACGTTATTTTCTAACCCTTCATGAATTACACAGTTTTCAATGTGGGTGATGTTGAAATTTTCTTTTTTTAGCTGAAGAGCAAACAAGGTATCCTCGTGTCCATATTTTGTAATTGATTCATCAAAAGCAACAATAGACAAAACCTCTTTTTTAACCATGAAATTATTTGATCTAAAACTAAGAAATGGTGATTTCAATCTTTCATTATAAGATAAGTCTTCTCTTTCCCTTCCATATTTCCATCTTAGAATAATCGCATTATCTGAAGGCTTATTTTTAAAGTGCTTTCTTCCGCCATATGTAATATTGTTGTCGATATTTTTGCAATATCTTTTAATGAAATCTTTTCCAGGAATTGAGCAATCACAATCCAAAAAAAGAAGTGAGTTGAATGTAGCCTTTTCAATAAATAAGTTTCTAATTTTTGACCTTCCTATGTTTTGTTGAAGTTCAATATAACTGACCTTTTCAAGTTCTTCAATCTTGCTGTTTTTTTTTTTGAATAAATGATCAGAATTGTCATCTATACAGATAATCTCATAAGGTATTGAAGCAAGTCCACATTGTTTATTTAATTCCTTTATAAGGTTGTAAACTTCATGTTGATATATTGGAATACAAATGCTAAGCAAAGCTCATTTATTCTGAAATGTTTTGATTTTCAAACTTGATAACTCGTCCTTTAAATGCTTCAATTATGCTGTAGTCATGAGTAGCCATAACAATCGTTTTACCATTGGATGCAATTTTATTTAAAAGATTCATGATTTGAATGCTTGTTTCAGGATCTAAATTACCTGTAGGTTCATCAGCTAATATCAATTGAGGATCGTTAACTAATGCTCTAGCAATAGCAATTCGTTGTTGTTCACCACCAGACATTAAATGAGGAAAAGAATTTGCTTTATCGCTCATCCCAACTTTTTCTAATAATTCAGTTATTGAATCATTGATTTTTTGTTTTCCTTTCCATCCAGTAGCTTTCATTATGAATTTTAAATTATCAGCAACAGAACGGTCGGTTAATAATTCAAAGTCTTGAAATATAATCCCTATTTTTCTTCTTAAGCTTAGTATTTTTTTTCTTTTGGCTTTAATTATATCACAATTAAGTACGCTTCCAGAGCCGTTGTTTATAGAAACATCACCATACAGTGATTTAAGTAGGCTGCTTTTTCCACTACCGGTCTTGCCAACAAAATAAACAAATTCTCCCTTTTCTATTTTTAGCGAAATATCTTTTAGCACAACAGTTTTCTGTTGTTCAATTTGAACATCTTTAAGCTCTATTATTGTTGAGTCACTCATTTTCTTCTACTAAGATAGCGTTATTAAAAAGTATTAAAATTATAAATTGAAATAAACATGTTTGGCATATCTCTTTCTTAATGTTAACACAATATGGTTGAAAATAATAAGTTTTAAGATAAACATGTACCTGAAGCCTATTTATCTTTAAAAAATTCAAAGTTATAGACTTATAAAAAAAGCTTAATGATAATTAGCAAATTAAAATACATCTTTTCAATTCTATTTATATGTCTTTTGCTTCAAGCTAAAGCACAACAAACTTTAGTTCATAGCGATAAGTATAAAGATTATAAAATTGCTCAAGAACTGTTTGATAAAGGTAAATTTAGTTCTTCGCAAGCTTATTTCAAACAGATTATTGATGAGGTTTCAGATAAGCAAGATGAGGTTAGAATCAATTCAGAATACTATTTTGCTGTTTGCGCTTTAAACTTATTTCATCAAAATGTTGAAATACTTTTAACAAGATTTGTGCTGGACCATCCAGATCATCCAAAATCTGAAAACGTATATTTTCAACTGGCAAGACATTATTATAGGCTTAAAAAATTCACTAAAGCAATTGTTTACTTTGATAAGGTTGATCAATACGATTTAACGGGAGATGAATGGAACGAATATTTATTTAAAATAGGGTATTCAAAATTTATCAGAAAAAAACGCAAAGAGGCAAAAGTGCATTTCAATGAAGTTTTACAGCGTGAATCTGAATATAAAGAGCCTGCAACGTACTATTACAGTCATATTGCTTATGAAGAAGGCAAATATCAAACGGCATTAAATGGGTTCAAGTCGATTGATAAAAGCCCAATGTTTAAATCGATAATCCCATATTATTTAACTCAAATTTTATACAAACAAAGCAAATTTGATGAGCTTATTGAGTATGCTCCTACTTATATGGATTCAATTACGGAAAAAAGAAAAGGGGAGTTTGCAAAATTAATTGGGGACTCTTACTATCAAAACCAGAAATATCAACAAGCCATAGATTATTATAAAATATTTAAAAAGTTATCAAGAGCAGATCGCGAAAGTAATTATCAAATAGCTTACTCCTACTACAGTATACAGGACTATGAAAAAGCTATTCCATTGTTTGCAAGGGTTGCCACCAAAAAAGATATTTTAACTCAAACATCATACTATCATTTAGCAGATTCGTATTTAAAAATTAATGAGAAGGATTATGCTAGAAATGCATTTCAGGCAGCAAGTGATTTGTCTTTTGATGAAGATATTAAGAGAAATTCATTGTTTAATTATGCCAAATTAGCCTATGAACAAAGTTATAATCCATACGATGAAGCTATTAATGCATTTCATGATTTTATTGAAGAGTATCCAAATACAGAAGACGCAAAAGAAGCTTACGAGTTTTTATTGAAAGTTTATTTGACCACAAAAAATTACGATCAAGCATTATCATCTCTTGAAAAAATTAAAAACAAAGATCCTAGAATGCAAAGGGCTTATCAATCAATAGTTTTCAATCGTGCTGTTGAACTGTTTCACAACCGTAAGTATGAAGAAGCAAAAAACAGATTTTCAATGGTTAGCAAATATCCAGTTGATAAAGAATTAAATGCTTTGAGCGAATTTTGGAAAGGTGAATGTGATTTTAATTTGGGAAGGTTTGAACAAGCCATTGCAAATTATCAAAAATTTAGATTTACATCTGGAGCTGTATTGACAGAAGTATTTAAAGATTTGGATTATCATGTTGGGTATGCTTATTTTGAAAATGCCAACCCATATGTTAGGTTGAAGAACAATGAAGAACAGAAAAAACAAAAGAATTTATCAGAGGCCATAAGTTTCTTTAGAAACTATATTCATCAATTACCTCCTAGTGACTCTTCAAAGTATAGAAAAGCCTTACTAAGAATTGCTGATGGCTATTTTTTACAGAAAAATGATTTAAAAGCAATTGAAAATTATGAAATGGCCATTTCATTAACAGGTTTTGAAAATAGCTATGCATTATATCAAAAAGCAACTTCTCAAGGTTTAATTCAAGATTATGAAGGTAAAACCCTTACGCTTAAAAAATTAACAGATGAATACCCTGATTCAAGATATCAAGTGCTATCTCTTCTAGATTTGGCTCAAACGTACAACGATCAGTCTATGAATTTACAATCTATTGAGACGTATTTAAAGTTCATAGACGAATACCCTCATAACAATTACGTTTCAACAGCGTACGTTGAAGTTGGTAGTATTTATTTAAAAGAGTCAAACACACAAGAGGCAGAAAAATATCTTTTATTTGTTTTAGATCAATTTCCAGATGCAGAATCTGAAAATCAACTAGCAGTTGATTTAATGAAAGAAGTTTATGTTCAAAAGGACAATTTACCAGGGTATTACAATTGGCTTACGGATAGAGGAATTGAGATTAGTGAACAAGAACAGGATTCTACTTTTTGGAGACCAGTTCAGTTAGCAAGAGATAATGGAGATTGTGAGCAACAACTTAAAAAAGCAGCCATTTATTTAGATAATGTTGTTAATCCATCTAGAGAAATATCTGCACATTATTTCATGGCAACATGTTTTTACACCCAGGGTAAAAAAGAGGAAGCTTTGTATCACTACAATTTTGTAGCATCAAAACCTAACAACAATTACTACACCGAGGCATTGCATTTTGCAGGAGAACTGACATTTGAAAATGAAATGTATAAAGAAGCCTTGGTATATTTTTCAACATTAGAAAAAGTAGGGGTAACCGATGAAGATTTATCTTTTGCCATGAGAGGTCAAATGTACTGTTTCAATTACCAATCAAATCACCAATCTACAATTGACTATGCGTTAAAAGTATTGTCTGCTAACGATGTTAAGCCAAATGTCATGGAGGATGCCTATTTATTTATGGGTAATTCTTTTAAAGCAATGGGACTTTCTGAAAAAGCTATTTTCGCTTATAATGAAGTATTAAAAATAACAAACAACATAAAAGCAGCAGAGGCTAAATATGGTATTTGTGAGATATTATTTGATCAGCAGAAAAACAACGAGTGTGAAAAACAGATTATGGAAATGGTTCAACAAAAGCCATCTTACGATTTTTGGTTAGCAAAAGCCATCATTTTATTGGGTGATAATTTTGTTGTGGCTAAAGATTATTTTAACGCAAAGCATAGTCTTCAAAGTATTATAGATAATTATTCTGGACCTGAAGAGGAAAACATCATTTCTATAGCAAAGGCTAAAATTGAGGAAATTTTAATTCTTGAAAAGAAAGAGTTAGAATCTGAGCCTGAGCAAGAGGAAATGGAGATAGATTTTGATGAAATAGATCCATCAGATGAAGATTTATTTG
>JAQWRG010000075.1 GCA_029243855.1 Flavobacteriales bacterium
GACCTTATAACAAACCACTACTTTTAAACTTTCATTTTTATTTTTCAACCATCTATTTGATAGCTAAAAAGAACTTATAACTTAGCCGAAAATTAGTAAATAAATGAAGCAATATTTAGACCTACTAAATCATGTACTTGATAATGGTGTTCAAAAAGGGGATAGAACTGGTACTGGAACATTGAGTTGTTTTGGTTATCAAATGAGATTTAATTTGAGCGAAGGATATCCTCTTTTAACCACAAAAAAAGTTCACCTAAAATCAATTATTCATGAACTTCTTTGGTTCATTGAAGGGAACACTAACATTGAATATCTTACAGAAAATCAAGTTAAAATATGGGATGGATGGGCCGATGAAAATGGCGACTTAGGTCCAGTATATGGACATCAATGGAGAAACTGGAATAGCGATGGAGTTGATCAAATAAAAGATTTGATTCATCAAATCAAGACAAATCCAAACAGCAGAAGAATGATTGTTTCAGCTTGGAATCCAAGTGTATTGCCTGACACATCAAAAAGTTTTTCTGAAAATGTATCCAATGGTAAAGCGGCTTTACCTCCTTGTCATGCTTTCTTTCAATTTTATGTAAGTGAAGGGCAGTTGTCTTGTCAACTATATCAAAGAAGTGCCGATACGTTTTTAGGTGTGCCTTTCAACATTGCTTCTTATGCTCTTTTCACCATGATGATTGCACAAGTAACTGATTTAATTCCAGGAGATTTTGTTCATACGTTCGGAGATGTTCACCTTTACAACAATCATATCGAACAAGCAAAACTTCAACTGGAAAGAGATACTAAATCACTACCTAAAATGATTATCAACCCTGATGTGAAAAATATTTTTGATTTTAAATACGATGACTTTCAATTGGTTGACTACAATCCACATCCGCACATTAAAGCTGCCGTTTCAATATGATAGTTTCTTTAATTGCAGCAGTACCAAGTAATGGAGCTATTGGCAAAAACAATCAGCTTATTTGGGATTTACCAAAAGACATGAAATTTTTTATGGACTCTACTATGGAACATAATATTATTATGGGTAGAAAGAATTTTGAAAGTATTCCTGAAAAGTACCGTCCTTTAAGAAACAGAACCAATATTATCGTAACAAGAAATACGGAATATAAAGCTGAAAACTGTTTTGTTACCCACAGTATTAAAGCTGCCATAGAAATTGCAGAACAAAATAATGAAAAAGAGTGTTTTATTATTGGTGGTGGTGAAATTTACAGACAGTCTTTAGAAGAAAACTTAGTGGACAGAATGTACATAACACATATAAAATCAGATTTTGATGGCGACACTTTTTTTCCAAAAGTAGATTGGAAAAAATGGAGCAAAAGAAACCTCTTTTCCCACATAGCAAATTCAGAAAATCCTCATGATTTTGATGTGGTGTGTTACGAAAAATAAATTTAAAAATCAGGCTACTTTTAGCTTGTTGATTTTAGATTTTAAAAACTGCTTTTCAGCATAAGCCAAATCAATTTTCAATTCTTTCACCTCCATATTTGGTGCCTCAAACATGGCATCTGTTAAAATAGCTTCACAAATAGAACGAAGTCCTCTAGCCCCAAGTTTTAAAAGAAATGCTTTTTCTACAATAAAATCTAAAACTTCAGTTGAGAATTCAAGTTTAATGTCATCCAATTCAAACAACTTGACGTATTGCTTGGTAAGCGCATTTTTAGGATCGGTTAAAATACTAGTCAACGTTTCCTTGGTAAGTGGATTCAAATAGGTTAGTACTGGAAATCTACCAATTAGTTCGGGAATTAATCCATATTTTTTGATGTCCAATTGGTTAACGTAAGAAAGCAAATTGTCTTCTGCTAATTCTTCTTGAGTTAAGGCATTGAAACCAATAGCTTGAGACTTAACTCTTCTTTCAATAATTTTAGCTACACCATCAAATGCTCCTCCACAAATAAATAATATATCCTTGGTATTGATTTGAACCATTTTTTGCTCGGGATGCTTTCTTCCACCTTGAGGAGGAACACTAACCTGAGCGCCTTCTAAAAGCTTTAACATGGCTTGCTGTACACCTTCACCAGAAACGTCTCTAGTTATGGAAGGGTTATCGCTTTTTCTAGCCACTTTATCTATTTCATCAATAAATACGATTCCTTTTTCTGCAGCATTAACATCGTAATCTGCAGCTTGCAATAATCTTGAAAGAATACTTTCTACATCTTCCCCAACATAACCTGCTTCTGTTAAAACAGTTGCATCAGCAATACAAAAAGGTACATTCAAAAGTTTAGCAATCGTTTTTGCCAATAACGTTTTACCCGTTCCTGTTTCACCAACCATTATAACATTTGATTTTTCAATTTCAACGTCATCAACAGATTTTGTTGTTTGTAATAATCTTTTGTAATGGTTGTATACAGCTACTGAAAGTACTTTCTTGGCATCATCTTGCCCAATAACATGATCGTTCAATTGATCAATTATTTCTTTTGGAGTTAATAGCTTAAGTGATTTTTCTAAATCTTTATTTGACTTAGCGCCTACTTCTTCTTGAACAATAAGATGGGCTTGTCCAATACAAGAATCACAAATGTGACCCGTAATACCAGCAATTAGTACATGAACATCTTTTTTTTCTCTACCGCAAAAAGAACATCTGATACTATCGTCTTGATTTTTAGCCATTTTTATTTTCTTAACAATACTTCATCAATCATACCGTAATCTTTGGCTTCTTGAGAGGTCATCCAATAATCTCTATCACTGTCTTTCCAAACAGTTTCGTAGTCTTTCTTAGTGTGTACAGAAATTATTTCGTACAACTCTTTTTTCAGTTTTTGAATTTCTCTAGCAGTAATTTCAATATCAGAAGCTTGACCTTGAGCACCTCCTAATGGTTGATGAATCATTACTCTAGAATGTTTCAATCCAGTTCTTTTTCCATCTTTTCCTGCGCACAATAAAACAGCTCCCATTGATGCAGCCATTCCTATGCAAATTGTAGACACATCTGGGTTAATATATTGCATGGTATCGTAAATACCGAGTCCTGCATAAACAGAACCTCCAGGTGAATTGATATAAATTTGAATGTCTCTTTTAGCGTCAATAGACTCTAAAAACAACAGTTGAGCAGTGATTATATTTGCCACATAATCATCAATTCCTGTCCCAAGAAAAATGATTCTATCCATCATCAATCTTGAAAAAACATCCATAACAGCAATGTTCATTTGCCTTTCTTCAATAATGTTTGGAGTCATTCCTACAGGAACATTTGATATGGCTGAATTGTATTTATCTAAACTTAGACTTGAAATTCCCATATGCTTTGTTGCATATTTTCTAAATTCTTCGCTGCTATTTGGGTTCATATAAGGGTTTAAATTATTTGAAATTAAAGTTAATAAATTTTATTTCATGACTTCAGAAGCCTTCTTAATAAAATCTTCATGCACCAACTCTTTCTCATTTATTTTTAAAATTGACTTCAGGTAGTCCATTACCTTGTTATCGTAAATCATATCGTTGATTTTCCTTGCTTCTTCTTTATTTGACAATACATTTTGTACTGTTTTCATCAACTCTTCTTCAGCAGGAACCATCATACCATATTGCGCATACTGACTTCCCATAAGTTCTTTTGTATGATTAATCAATTCTTCATGCTCAACTTTAATCTCTTGTTCTTTAATGATTTTGTTTTCTATCAATTGCCATTTTAAGCCTTCAGAATACATATCGTATTCTTTTTCAATTTGCTCTTTGGTAGCTTCTTTGTTAGAAGTTAAAATCCATTTTTTTAAGAACTCATCAGGTAATTTAAGTTTAAGTTTTTTAATGATTGTTTTTGTCACTTCTTTTTTGAAAATTCTGTCCGAATCTGCAATAAACATTTTTTCTAACTCAGCTTGAATTCTTTGTTTAAATTCTTCTTCCGTTTTAACCTCACCTGGTCCGTATATTTTATCAAATAAAGCAACGTCAATATTGGTAGGTTCAAGACTTTTAACTTCTGTTACATTCATTTTAACATTTCGTGTATACATTATAGCTCTTTCTTTATCAATGCCCAACATTGCAGCCATATCTGCATCTCCTCTACTTATCTTTCTTGGATCAACAACCAACACATCTTTTGGTTTAGTTCCGATTAATTGTTTTTTGACTTTTTTGTCTTCAACAAACTCTAAAGAAATGGTTGAACTGTGACTAAATCCACCTTCTACAACATTGCCAGCATCGTCTAACTCTTGAAAAGTGGAGACAATCATATCGCTTTCAGAAGCCGAATCAACACCGACTAATTTTCCGTAACGTTTAGCAAAATCTGTCATTTGCTTTTTAATCAACTTTTCGTCAACTTTTAACTTATATCTAGTATGCTTATCCCTACCTGGTAAATCCAATTTAAAATCAGGAGCTATTCCAAGTTCATAAGCAAATTCAAAATCTCCTGGGTTCTTCCAATCAATTTCAGGTTTTTCTTCTTCCAATGGAAGTGGGTTGCCTAAAATATTTAATTTATTCTCTGTGATGTGCTTGTAAATGGTTTCATTTAAAAGTTTATCAATCTCTTCAGCCAATATAGATGGACCATATTTCTTTTTGATAACGGTTGTTGGAATATGCCCCTTTCTGAATCCAGGAAGTTGAACTTGTTTTTTGTAACTTTTTAAAGAGTTTTCAAATGATTCTTTGTAATCATTGTTTGAAATTTTGACGGTCATAACTGCATTCAATGCATCTATGTTTTTAACTTTTACGTCCATATTAAATTTATATTGATGTGTTTTTTACTTATTAAAACTAAAAATGGCATAAGTCTGCTTATGCCATTTAAATCAGTGCGGATAAAGGGAGTCGAACCCCCACGCCTTGCGGCACTAGATCCTAAGTCTAGCGTGTCTACCAATTCCACCATATCCGCATTTTAAACTGTATCCTAAAGCTCGTTTGCAATAGCAGTGTGCAAATTTATTCAATTTTATTAAATAGAAAAGTTCAACATGTGTTTTTCTTCTGCTAACTTTGCACTTTTATTGATTTATGACCATGTTAACTATTGACCCCATAGAAATGGGTTTACCAAAGGCTCATCATTATTTGCTTGGTGCTGTAGGCCCAAGACCCATATGTTTTGCTAGTACTATTGATGAGAATGGCGTTCCAAATTTAGCCCCTTTTTCTTTTTTTAATATTTTTAGCTCTAACCCTCCCATTGCTATTTTCTCTCCTGCGAGGAGTGGTCGAACAGGAAAACAAAAAGATACTTATCACAATGTAAAAAAAGTAGCTGAAGTAGTTATTAACTTGGTAGATTACAAAATGGTAGAGCAGATGTCTTTAGCCAGTTCTCCATATGATCCAGAAATAAATGAATTTACCAAAAGTGGTTTCACACCTATTGAATCGGAAAACATCAAACCATTTAGGGTAAAGGAGTCTCCCGTTCAAATGGAATGCGAGGTAATTGAAGTAAAGGAATTGGGAGACCAAGGCGGAGCAGGGAACTTAATAATATGCAAAATTGTTAAAATTCACATTAAAAAAGAAATACTAAACGACAAGGAAATGATTGATCAAGAAAAAATTGATCTTGTTGCAAGAATGGGTGGAGACTGGTATTGTAGAACCGATAAAAACTCCATGTTTGAAATTAAGAAACCAATTACAACTTGTGGAATTGGCTGGGACAACATACCTGAAGAAATTATTAGCAGCACAATTCTAAGTGGAAACGACTTAGGTAAACTAGGAGGAATTGAGCAATTACCAGATGAAACTGAAGTCAATGAATTTAAATTGATGGAATTAAGTGATTTATTTATCACCTATGAAGACGATGCGGAAAAACTTGAGACACTTCTTCATGAAAAATCAAAACAATATTTAGAGAAAGATGAACTTGAAAATGCTTGGAAAACATTACTTTCGTTCAATAATTAATAAACACCAATGGAATTAAAAATTAACGGCAAACTAAAACAATTAATGGATTTACAGTCCTGGGATTCAGGATTCAGTAAAAGAGAATTTGTAATCACAACTAACGAACAATACCCACAAGATATTAAATTGGAGTGTATCAAGGATAAAACCAGTTTATTAAACGGTATTAATCCAGGGGAAGATATAGAAGTATCCTTTAATTTAAGAGGAAACGAATACAACGGAAAGTTTTATGTGAATTTACAAGCTTGGAAAATCACAAAAGGAAATGATGTCCCTCAAAATACTCCTCCACCAGATACTGATTTTGAACCAGTAGGTGAAGATGATGAGGATCTTCCTTTTTAGCACATAAATCCTAAAATGTCATTTTTTGACAAATACATTAAGGCAGTAAGGTTTTTACTGCCTTCTCCTTTTACAATAGCCATTGTTTTAACCATTTTTACGCTTTTTCTTGGTGTTTTATGGCCAAGTCATGGTGCATCAGCAAATATTTTATGGAGTGAAAAAACCATTAACGTTTTAACCTATTGGAACAATGGTTTGTGGAATACAAAAGGACTTGCTTTTGCCATTCAAATGATGCTGATGCTGTTATTGGGTCATGTTTTAGCACTCAGCAAACCAATTGATAAACTTATTACCCAATTACTCCCTTTTTGTAAAAACAACGCTAAAAGTGCATTGTTGGTCACGCTTTTCACTCTACTTGTAAGTTGGTTTAATTGGGGACTTGGGTTGGTTTTTGGAGCTATTTTCTGCAAAAAAATAATGGATTATGCAGCTAAATCATCAATAGCATTAAACCTGGGCTTAATTGGGGCTGCTGGATATTCTGGACTCATGATTTGGCATGGAGGAATATCAGGCTCCTCTTTGGTTAAAATTTCAGAATCTGGACACTTAAAAGATTTAGCCCCTGAAAGTGTAAAATCAATAGTTCCAGAGTTAATGGATTTTTCTCAAACCGTTTTTTCTTCAATGAATATTACAATCACCTTATCTCTTTTAGTTTTGTTGCCGTTAACCATGTATATTTTAGGGAAAAGAACTCCAGTTAAAATTCCTGAATTAGTAAAACAAAAAGAAGAACGGAAAGAGGAGGTAAGGTTTATTGGAGCTGAAAAATTGGATCAATCTACATTTGCTGGAATGGTTATAGGCATAGCAATTGTTGTCTTTTGTGTGTTTTTAGCTTTTAACCACCCATCAACAAAATCATTTCAGTTCATTAACCCAAACTATTTAAATCTAAGCTTATTAGGCCTAGCGTTACTTTGTCACGGAAGCATTAACAGCTTTATAAAATCAGTAGAAAAAGCTATTGGTGGAACTGCCGGCATTTTAATACAATTTCCTTTATATTTTGGGATAATGGGTGTAGTTAAAGAGACAGGAATGATAAGTGATATAGCTGCTTATTTTCAAACCATATCAACTGAATTTACTTATCCATTGTATACGTTACTAAGTGCTGGAATGGTTAACTTTTTTGTACCAAGTGGTGGTGGACAATGGTACATACAAGGCCCTTTAGTTATTCAATCTTCCATTGAAATGGGAGTACCCTTAAAAAAGAGCATAATGGCGCTAGCCTATGGAGATCAACTTACCAATATGATGCAACCCTTTTGGGCGCTTCCTTTGTTAGGAATTACGGGGTTAAAAGCAAAAGACATACTCCCCTACACCTTTGTTCTTATGATGGTTGGGTTAGTTATTTTCTTTGTAGGTTTAATTCTTTTCTGAATTAATTGATAACTTAGAACATATAGGAAATAAACGTAATACGTATATTCCCTCGTTAGGACACAATAAAAGAAATATGACATTAGCTTTTTTGCAATTAAACCACAAGAGAATTATAGAACCATATACTATAGAAAAATTTGAACTAGGATAGCAAAAACACACCTATTTATATGAAATCTTTCTTTAGCTTATTTGTATTTTTAATAATCCCACTTCTATCTTTTAGTCAAAACACGGATACAAGTACAATGATTTGCCCTTCCATTGGATATGATTTTAGATCTTCTCAAAGTTTTTCAATTGGCTGCTCGATTTTAAAGTGGCCTCATGATGGCTTTATGTGGACTCCTTCAAAAACTTATGGTGTCCATATTGAGATTGGGATGAGTAGCAATTCAAATGATAAAGTTTATTCAAATAGTATTGGTGTCCAAGGAACTCTTATTACTTTTCTTTCAGGAAAACTTTCTTTGGCAGGTTCTACTGATTTTGATAAGTATCAAGCCTATATAAAACCAGAGATAGGTATTTCTATATTTCAATTTGTATCATTTCACTATGGTTATAATATATTCTTTTCGCACTCAAATTCATTTAACCTTGAAAGACATAGCTTGTCATTACGAATTGGGCTTATATATCCAAAAAAAGAATAAAAGTTTCAAGTTACAAACAGATGAAAGAGTTTTTCAATTATTTTAAAAAGGTAGGACATGAAACGAATAACTAAAAAGTGCCTAACAAAACCTAAACTGCATTAAAACACAGTTTAGCCAAAACGTTATGTCACCATCGGGTGACAATCCAACACGCAACAATATTTACTTCAACTAAAAATCATTAAACCGGATTTTTAGTCCGCGAAAGTAAATATCATTAAAAATGAAGATGACTTTTTAAAAATGACTGAAAATGATTTTAATGAATTTGAAATATTTATTACAGGTTTTATAAATGACTTATTTTACAATGAAAAACAATTCAACTATTTAGTATATAATGATGATCCAATATTTCTTAAATACATCCATAATGATTTAGGTTATCACATAGCCTATAATATGGGTGCTTCATGTGA
>JAQWRG010000077.1 GCA_029243855.1 Flavobacteriales bacterium
ATAACGTGTGCAATAGATTGCTGTGCTCCAGTTGAAACAACAATTTGATTAGCAGCATAGTTTATATCGTTATCTCTTTTAAACTTAAGAGAGATGGCTTCTCTCAAATCTTCATACCCATTAACAGGCATGTATTTTGAATAGTTTTGATTGATTCCTTCAATAGCTGCTTTTTTAATGAAATCAGGAGTGTTAAAATCTGGCTCACCTAAACTCAAGCTGATTACATCTATTCCTTGAGATTTCAATTCTCTACTTTTTCTAGCCATGGCTATTGTAGCCGATTCTGACAATGCATTTATTCTATCAGAAACTTTGGGAGTATCTATAACTTTCATGTCGCAAAAGTAATTATTTGTATGTTCCGATATTTAAAATTTAAAAAATTAATGAACACTTTATTCACTTTTGTAACAAGTATTACTTTTATTCGTAATAAATAACAATATTCAATCAATAATGATGAAAGAAATATTAATTATATCACTACCAATAATAGGAATGTTGGTTATTTCTTACTTGCTTCTAAAACACTATTTAGATAAAGAGATTGCTGAAAAAAATAAAAGTATTGTTTCTCTAAAAAACAAAGAATATTTGCCTTTAAAAATGCAAGCCTATGAAAGAGCTATTTTATTTTTAGAAAGAATTGATCCAAACAACTTGATTATGCGAGTGTACAAAAATGGAATGAGTTCAAAAGCACTTCATGGTGAATTAATAAAAACCATTAGAGATGAATATACACATAACATGTCTCAACAAATATACATCTCAATCAAAAGTTGGAAAGAGTTAAAAGAAGCCAAAGAAGAAACCGTCCAATGCATAAACATGGCCATGAATTCAATTGCTGAAAATGGAACAACAGTAGATTTAAGTTCTAAAATATTTGAATTGATTTCAAAGAAAAAAGAAACACCTTCAGAAATAGCTTTAAAGAAAATCAAAATAGATTTTCAAAGAAGCTTTGAATAATTTATTTTAACTCCTCCTCTGGAACCAACTTTAATGGAGTCATTTCTACTGGTGCATCAACATGTCGGTCTGTCACAAGATTCATTTCATCTATCAAATGCTTTGCCCCAGCATATTTATCAATAATAAAAAGCGTATATCTTATATCAACTGATATTGTTCTCTGAATATTTGGCTCGAAATAAATGTCGCCACTCATCGCTTCCCAGTTGCCATCAAAAGCAGTTCCGATTAATTCACCATAAGCATTAATCACTGGACTTCCTGAATTTCCACCTGTAATGTCGTTGTTTGATAAAAATCCAACAGGAAGCTTCCCATCTGATTTTCTAGCATATGGGCCAAAGTCTTTAGCCTCATATAAGTCTTTTAAACGTTGAGGAACATAGAACTCATGATTTTTATCTTCTGTTTTTACCTCTTTTTCCATTACACCTTCTAAGGTTGTAATGTAATCGTAATGTGTTGCATTAGCGGGCGAATAAGACAACACATTCCCATAAGTAAATCTCATTGTTGAATTAGCGTCAGATGCTTTGTTCATTCCCATTTTTCTTAAACCATTAACATACAGCCTCATGCCCTTTTTGAAGTCAGATTCCATAGCTGATTGAGGAATCATTATGTCGTTCCTATATAGCGTAATAAAATCTTTTTGTAATATGAAAATTGGATCTTTATCTAAGTATTTTTTAGAAATTCCTTTTTCTACCCAAGCCTCAAAAGACTCATAAGAACTAAAAGGTGTTTTACTAAAATACTTTGTTGAAAATGCTTTAAAATCTCCTTTGTACTTCTCTCCTAAATTACTCAATGCTTCAGGATGAAATTCTTTTGGAACATCATTATAATACAAATCAAGTACTGCACCAAGAGTATTTTCATCAACAACAGCGTTGTAATCTTTATAATAGTCTTTAGCAGAAGCTAATAAAGATGCTTTTGCTTGTTTTATATCATCTTCTGATCCTGACGCCAATGCTTGATAAATTTTTGAGCGTTCACTTAAATTTCTTACAACAAAAACCAGCACTTCAGATCCAAAAATTGCTTCTTGAAAATAAACACCCGGAAGTGTATACTTTTCAGTATTCTTTTCTGATTCTTTTACTAATTCAAGAGCCTGACTGTAAGTACTTTCTAGTTTATTAGACTTATACCAATTAGAAAAATCATTTTCTACTTTTTGTTTTTTCTCTACAACATTATTTTTAACCAATTGTTGACTTTGGCCTAAAAAGTATTTCCAGTAATTGCTTACTCTAGCATGTTTAGAAGCATATTGAATACGAACTTTTTGGCTCTTTTCCATTTCAGCCTCCATTATATCCAACTTAATTCTTCGGATTTTAACACGTGCCGGTTGTTCAACATCAACAGCTTTTTGAACACCCCATGATGTAAGATAACGATCTGTACTACCCGGATAACCCATAATCATAGCATAATCACCTTCTTCAATTCCTGCAATAGAAACTGGCAAAGAGTGCTTTGGAGAATAAGGAACATTACTCTCAGCGTATTCAGCTGGCTTATTTTCTTTATTGGCGTAGATTCTGAACATAGTAAAATCTCCTGTATGTCTTGGCCACATCCAATTGTCAGTGTCTCCACCAAATTTACCTATAGAACTAGGCGGTGCTCCAACCAATCTCACATCGTTGAACACATTGTATGTAAATGAATAATATAAATTTCCATAATAAAATGACTTAACCTGAACTTTGAAATCGTCTCCAGTTCCTTCAGATAATTTCTTTTTAATATCTGACATGTTCTTCCCAATAACTGCATTTCTTTCATCTTCAGTCATATCATCAGTTACTCCTTTTAATACTTTATCCGTTACATCAGCAATTTCGTTTAAAAACCAAACCCCAAAATCTGCTGGAATTTCATCAGCTTTTTTCATAGCCCAAAAACCATCCGTCAAATAATCGTGTTCTGTAGTACTATTTGCTTGAATGGTACCGAAACCACAGTGATGATTGGTTAACATAAGCCCCTGATCAGAGATTACTTCACCTGTACAAAAGCCTCCACCCAAAGCAACAATCGCATCTTTTAAACTTGAATTATTGGCATTGTATATTTGCTCAGGAGTTAATTTAATTCCACATTCAACCATGTTTTTATAAGTAGCATCCCCTAAAAGCATAGGCAACCACATGCCTTCATTGGCTTTAGAAACAATTACATTTAACAGTAAAAACAGCGACAGGAATAATTTTGAGATAATTTTCATTTTATATATTTTAAAATTCATTTATGCTAAAAGCATGCCAAAAATAAAATAAAATAGATAACAAAATACAGCTAGAAAAAGATTTCCTAGTTTTTGATAAGAATCATTAAACCATCACGTATTGGAAGCAACAAATTAGTGACCCTATTATCTTCATGAACTTTAGCATTGAAAGACTTAAGCGACTCTGTTTCTAAATCGTTAGGTTTAGTATCTTCTAATACCTTACCACTCCACAATACATTATCAGCAATAATCCAACCTCCAGGACGAACATTATCAATTACTAAATCAAAGTAATTGGAGTAATTTTCTTTATCTGCATCAATAAAAACCAAATCCCATGAACTTTCTAAAGTTGGAATTAAATTTATAGCATCTCCTATAAGCATTTTGATTTTTGAATTAAAAGAGGATTTATTGATATAACCTTTAGCAAAGATTTCTAATTCTGGGTTTTTATCAATAGTTGTCAATAAACCAACATCAGAAAGGCCTTCAGCCAAACATAGTGCACTATAGCCAGTATAAGTACCTATTTCTAGGATTGCATCAGGGGACAAAGCTTTTGAAATCATACTTAAAAATCTACCCTGTAAATGCCCAGACAACATCCTTGGCTGAAGAACATTTATATGTGTTTGACGGTTTAAATCATATAGCAACTCACTCTCTTTTGAAGAATGAGAAAGAGCATACTTTTCTATTTCACTATCTATAAAATCCATTGTTTAGTTCAAAAGCTTCTTAACCATGGAAGAAATAAATTGTCCATCGGCTTTCCCCTTCAATTGCCCCATTGCTGGACCCATAACTTTCCCCATATCAGAAGGGTTAGTTGCCCCAACTTTATCAATAATTGATTGTAAAACAGCTTCAACTTCAGATTCTGACAACCTTTTAGGGAGATAATCTTCTAACACCTTAGCTTGATCTGTTTCTTCATTCGCAAGGTCTTCTCTATTTTGTTCTAAATAAATTTTAGAAGCTTCTATTCGTTGTTTGTGTAATTTAACAACAATATTTTGAGCTATATCATCCGAAATTTCATTTGAAACACCTTTTGATGATTCAATCAAAAAAGCAGATTTAATTGCTCTTAAAGCAGCTAATCTTAATTTATTTTTAGCTAACATGGATGACTTGATGTCAGCATTTAATTTATCGGAAATACTCATTAATCTACATTGTCATGAAGAAAACTATTTGAATCACTTAAACCTGTATTTTTAGCCCCATTTTCATCTTCATTTTCCCACAAAGTAAATCTTGATATATTTGAGTCGGTAGACTTTTTAACATCATCTAATTCAACATTTCTTCTTTTAAATGCAGGTTCATTTTCCATTTCATTTAGTCCTAATGGTGACCTTAATTTCTGCGTAGCTAATTTTATTCTATTTATTCTGTCCTCAGACATTTCTTTAGTTTCAGTTGAACGTTCTTCCACATCCAGCTCATCAGTATGCTCATTTACATTTTCTTGAATTGGATCAACATCGTGTATTTTAGAAACCATTTCAGTTGAGGGATCAAGCGTTGAAAGTTCTGTTTCTTCATCATCTTCAAGCATGAATCTTATTTTACCATCATTAGCTTCGAATTCTTGTTCTGTGTGCTCATTTACAACCTCTTTTGGCTCGTTTGTAAAATCCTGAACTTGATCTACCTGCTCTTCTTCTAAAACATACCTTTTAACTTCATTAGTTAAAGGCGCTTCTTCCTCCATTTGGTGCTTTACAACATTTTCTTGGACTGGACTCTCTTGCACAGGATTTTCTATTTCCTGTGTTATAATAGTTGGTCTTTCGTCTTCTAAAGAAATTTTAATTTTTTCAGGTTGCCTCATTGGAATACCCGTATTTGGAGAAGTATTAAAGCCTGTGGCAATAATAGTAACGCATAGTTTTTCTCCTAAGTTTTCATCGTACCCATGACCCCATATAACATCAGCCGTACTTCCAGCTTCATCTTGTATGTAATCTGTTATTTCAGAAATTTCATCCATTAAAACTGCTTTAGTTCCATAGGTAATGTTCAACAGCACATAGGTTGCACCTTCAATATTGTTGTCGTTTAACAAAGGAGAAAGCAATGCGTTCTCAACACATTTCTGTGCTCTATCGTCTCCTTCAGCTTCAGCAGAACCCATAATAGCAACTCCACTATCTTTCATTACAGTATTAACATCATTAAAATCAACATTTATTTGGCCTGTAACAGAAATCACTTCTGCAATTCCTTTGGCTGCAATTGCCAACACATCATCTGCTTGCTCAAACGCGTTAACTAAAGATAAATTACCAAACATTTCTCTAAGCTTATCGTTATTGATAACCAACAATGTATCTACAGCTTCACGCATTTTCTCAATACCTTCTTCTGCTTGTGATCTTCTTTTTCTACCTTCAAACTTAAATGGAACTGTTATTATTCCAACAGTTAAAATGCCTAACTCTTTTGCTGCGCTAGCAATTACTGGAGCTGCACCTGTTCCGGTACCACCTCCCATTCCGGCAGTAACAAATATCATTTTAGTATTCTTTTCAAGAATAGCTTTAATCTCATCTAAATTTTCTATAGCTGCATTCATTCCAACATCTGGAATAGAACCTGCACCCCTACCTTCTGTCAAACTTTGACCTAATGGGATTTTAATTGGAACTGGGCTTACATCAAGCGCTTGATGATCGGTATTACAAACAATAAAGTCTACTCCTTTAATGCCTTGACGGAACATATGGTTAACAGCATTACTTCCTCCACCTCCAACACCAATCACTTTAATAATTGAAGATTGTTCTTTGGGTATATCAAATTTCATCATAACTTATTAGTTTATTGTTAATCTACTTTTTCATCAAAAAATGTTTTAATCTTATCAAAGAAACTCGCTCTATTTTTATCAGAGTGAGTTCTTGTACTGATTTTTTCATTTCTTGCTTTTAATAATTCAAATTGTTCAAATCCTTTAGCTACTAAACCAACTCCAGTCGCAAATAAAGGAGAGGTAATATTTATATTGGTATTAGAACTTAAATGTTCATTTGGGTAACCTATTCTTGAATCCATGCCCGTTGTGTATTCAAACAACTGATTGATGTGTTTCAATTGAGACCCCCCTCCAGTAACAACTATACCACCTATTAACTTTTTCTCAAAACCTGAGTTTTTAATTTCATAATATATATGCTCAATAATTTCAGCCATTCTTGCACTTATGATATTAGATAAGTTTTTAACTGATATCTCTCTTGGATCTCTTCCTCTTAGTCCTGGTATGCAAACAATTTCATTTTCTTGACTAGACTGCGTTAAAGCTGCACCAAATTTTGTCTTTAACAATTCTGCTTGTCGGTGCATAATCGTACATCCTTCTTTAATGTCTTCAGTAATAACATTACCACCAAAAGGTATTACAGCGGTATGTCTGATAATACCGTCTTGAAAAATTGCAATATCCGTTGTTCCTCCACCTATATCAACCAATGCAACACCTGCTTCTTTTTCTTCATCACTAATTACAGCAGAAGAAGAGGCTAAAGGTTCCAATATTAATTCTGCAACTTCTAATCCAGCTTTTCTAACGCACTTGAAAATGTTTTTTGCAGCAGCAATTTGGCCTGTTATAATATGGAAATTTGCTTCCAATTGCACTCCGGACATCCCTATTGGATCTTTAATTCCTGGTTGTCTATCAACAATGTATTCCTGTGGAAGAACATGAATAATTTCTTCGCCTGGCATCATCACCAATTTATACATATCTTCAATTAGCTCATCAATATCTTTCTGACCTATTTCTTCTTCGATAGTATCTCTAGTAATCATACCTCTATGCTGTAAACTTTTAATATGCTGACCAGCAATTCCAACATTTACAACTTTAATTTCCACTCCTGATTTAGCCTCAGCTTCTTCAACGGCTGTTCTAATAGATTGAACTGTTTTTTCAATATTAGACACAACACCTCTTGAAACCCCTAAACTTGGAGCTTTTCCAACTCCTAAAATTTCTATTTTACCGTGTTCCGTTTTTCTTCCAACTAAACAAGCAATTTTTGTTGTTCCTATATCTAATCCTACTACAATTTCTGGTGCATCCATATTAATTATTTCTTTTTGAACAAATTATTTGATTTGAGTACATCACATTTAGTGTATCATACACATTTAGCTCTTTTGGGTGTGGCCCATCAGCATAAAAAAGTTTTATTTTTCTGAATTTTTCTTCCATATTTTCAGCATTCCCAAACAGTATTCTTTGATTTCCTATTCTTGGAATGAGTTCAAAGTAGCCATAATTATTAATGTGAATTTGTAAGATTTGAGATTTTAAGAACGAGTCATTGTTAATTAATTTACTCATGGCGAACAAAACATCAATGGGTTGATAATACATATTGGTATCTGAGTTGCTATTTTTTTGAAAGGAAGCATGCTTAATAGCTCCTGTAAAAACAGGAACTTTAGCTGGATTTGACATAAACAATGGCATTATATCACCGCTGTCATCAATGTAATAATTCTTATCAATAAATGAACTAACGACTCTACCAACTGGGACTCGTTTTTCAATTTCAATTTTTAAATGTCCGTTATTAACAAAGAATACTTCTGCTTTTTTTACACCTGGATGATTTAAAAAGATGTTTTCAATTCTATTCAAATCAATTTCCTTTTTGAGAGATTTATCAATTTGTAATCCTATGTCAGAAAGTTGTTCTTTTACTTCGTTTTTAGTAATAAAGTCATGTTTATAGTCAGCGTTAAAATCAACACTAATTTTTTTTAATATAATTTGATCGTACTTTGAATTAACAAAGCTTAAAAGGAAAAGAGATGCCCCCAGCAAAACAAACCACATTAATATTTTAAATATTTTTTTAATCATTCTTTGAATAATTGGCAACATACTTTTTAAGCTTTGGGACTTCTAAATCAATATCTCCAGCACCAATAGTTAAAATCACTTGATCGTTTTCTAATTTCAACATATTGGATAAGCTCTCTCCTTTTCTTAAAATTCTTTTTGTTTTACAATTCGTATTTTCTAATAAAACTGTAGAATTAATTCCTTTTATTGGTTTTTCTCTAGCTGGATATATATCCATTAAAATCAGATGATCTAGCTTTGATAAACTTTCACAAAATTCCTTCATAAAGTCCTTTGTTCTAGAAAATAAATGAGGTTGAAAAATTCCTGTAATTTCCATTTTTGGGTAAAACTCCCTTACAGATGAAACCAAAGCCTCAACTTCTTTAGGGTGATGTGCATAATCATCTACATATATGTGATGCTTGTTTTGAACATGAATTTCAAATCTTCTTTTAACGCCTTTAAATGACGAAATAGAATTCTTAATTGCTGTTTCTGACACACCCATTTCTATTGCTACCAATATTGCTGCTGCTGCATTTGTTAAATTGTGTCTTCCTGGATAATTAAGTACAAAGTCTTTTATTAAATGTTGTTTATATAAAACATCAAAATGATAAGCCCCATGTTTTATAGACACATTAACAAGTTGCAGGTTATTGCTATCTGATTCTCCGTAAGTTTTTGGATTTTGGAAATAGCTACTAATATTTTCATGAACAATTAAGGAGTTCTTATCTTTTAACGTATTTGTAAAAGCAATGAAATTATCTATCAAAGCTTCTTGGTTTCCATAAATATCTAAATGATCAGGATCCATCGAGGTAAGCACTATAACATCAGAGTACAATTGCAAGAATGACTTATCAAATTCATCAGCCTCTACTACAGCAACATTATTTTTTGCATTTAAAATTACATTTGAAGAATAGTTTGAAGCTATTCCTCCTAAAAAAGCCACTCCTCCATGATTAGATTCTTCTAAAACATGCGCAATTATTGAACTGGTTGTCGTTTTACCATGAGTTCCAGCTACAGCAATTGTGAAAAAATCTTTGGTTATTTGCCCTAAAAGCTCAGCACGTTTTACCATTTTTATTGCACTTTTTATAAAAAACTGAAACTGTTTTGAATCTTTTGGGATGGCAGGAGTATAGACTACCAAATCTATAGTCTCATCATTTAATGACAAGTCTATTTCATCAACATAACTTATGAGTGCACCTTCTTTTTCAAGTTCTTTGGTCAAATTGGTAGCTACTTTATCGTACCCTGACACTTCTTTATCGTTGAATAAAAAAAACCTAGCCAAAGCGCTCATCCCTATCCCTCCTATTCCAATAAAGTGAACTCTATTTATGTTTCTTAATTTCATATCAACCCACCAACTTTAACAACCTCATCAACAATATGTTTTGAAGCATTAGGTTTTGCTATTTTAAACAAGTTGTTTTTAAATTCAGCCCAACTTTCCTCACTGTTAATTAAGTTAAGTAACTGAGGAATAAGCTTACTATTTGAATCAGCATCTTTAACCATTATCGCTGCAGAATTATTGACTAACGACATGGCGTTCTTTGTTTGATGATCTTCAGAAACATTTGGAGAAGGAACTAAAATAGCAGGTTTACCAACAATAGCAATCTCGCTAATAGATAAAGCTCCTGCCCTCGATACAATTACATCTGCAGCGGCATAGGCTAAATCCATTCTTTTAATAAAAGCCAAAGGAATAATATTTGGGTATTTTTCCCTATTTATATTTTCTTTGATGGTATCAATGTATTTTGAACCAACTTGCCAAAGAATTGTTAGTTTATCATTATTAATACTTTGAATATTTTTTAATACCCCTTCATTAATTGATTTAGCACCAAGACTTCCTCCTAAAATTAAAACAACTTTTCTATTACTTTCAATATTGAAATGTTTATTCGCTTCTGCTCGTTTATCATTGATGTTTAAGATGTCATCCCTTACAGGATTACCAGTCAATTTAATTTTATCAGCTGGAAAAAATTTAGACATATTTTCATAGGCTACACAAATTGATTTTGCTTTTTTACTCAGCAGTTTATTTGTTAAACCTGCATAAGAGTTTTGTTCTTGAATTAACGTTGGATAACCGAGTTTTGATGCCATTTTCAATGTTGGTCCACTTGCATATCCCCCAACTCCAATTACAACATTTGGATCAAATGACTTTACAATTGATTTTGCTTTTCGTAAACTTTTCAATAAGAGAAAAGGAAAGAAAAGATTTTTATAGGTAATTCTTCTTTGTAACCCTACAACATCAAGACCAATAATTTCATATCCAGCTTCTGGAACCTTTGTCATTTCCATACGAGCATTCGCCCCTACAAATAAAATTTCAATAGTTGGAAATCTAGCTTTTAACTCATTTGCTATAGCTAAAGCCGGAAAAATATGTCCCCCTGTTCCTCCTCCACTAATTATGACTTTAGGGTTTTTCATTTAACATCGTCTTTATAAACTGTTCTACTTATATTCAAAATTATACCTAGGGCCACACAAGTAAACAATATAGATGTTCCCCCCATACTTATAAGAGGTAGAGGCTGACCAGTTACAGGAAATAAGTTTACGCCAACACCCATATTAATTATAGCCTGAAAAACCAACAAAAAGCTCAATCCAAAAACCGTATAAGCACCAAACTTACTATCTGTTTTATTCATGATTCTAATTGACCTAAAAAATAAAATCAAATAAAGAACTACTAAACCAATACCTCCAAAAACCGACCCAAACTCTTCAATTGAAGACGCATAAATAAAATCTGACTGTGCTGAATACAAATCGTTCTTAACGTTTCCTTTTCCTGGACCTTTACCAAATAAAAACCCTGTTGCAACGGCTCTCTTAGCCATTTCTGCTTGATAATTCTCAGCTTTTGTTCCCGTTTCATAGCTAGTTAATCTTTTTTGCCAAGTATCCACTCTTGGTAATAAGCCCGGAAATGCAAGATTGAGTAAAATCATAAATAAAAATAAAAACACAGCTCCTCCAACTATAGAAACTAAGTGCTTTACTTTAGCCCTACCGATAAACAACATGGTGAAACAAACAACAAATAATAAAGCTGCCGTAGAAAAATCTGCAGGCAAAATCAATGCACAAACAATGGCAATTGGCCACAATATTGGCAATAATCCAATTTTGAAATCTTTAATTACAACCTGTTTAAAAACAAGCATTCTTGAAACATATATTATTAAAATAATTTTTGCTAAATCTGAGGGTTGAAAACCCATAATCCATCTAGAAGCATTTCCTTTATTAACTCCAAAAACTAGTGTCACCAATAATAAAATCATTGAAACATATAAACCGATCTGTGACAATCTTGAAAAATAACGAAAATTGAAAAATTGTAAATAAATAATCAACAAAATACCCATCACCATTATCAATACATGCTTCATTAAATATGGAGTAACGTTTCCACCAGCAATTCTAAATGCTAAATTGGAACTGGAACTATAGGCCATTACAATAGAATATAAGGACAGAATTATAATAATTGTCCAAATTACTTTATCTCCTTTGATGTATTTATCAATCAGATTTTGCACGAATTATAATGCCTTTACAATTGATTTAAAATGATTTCCTCTTTCCCTAAAATCTGCATAATTGCGATAACTTGAACAAGCCGGTGAAAATAAAACAGTAGCGTTTACCATTGCACAATCATAAGCAACTTGTATGGCTTCCGTTAAATCTTTTTTGTAGGCATATTGCACCTTGCCTCCGAATGCATATTTTAAATCAGTTTCAAAATCACCAAAACAAATGATTTTTTTAACTTTTTCAATAACTAAATCATTTACTAACCCTAAATCTCTATGTGAGCCATTAGAACCCACTATCCAAATTACAGGTCCTTTTATTTGCTCTAAAGAGAAACTTGCAGCACCCATATCTGTTGATTTTGAATCATTGATCCAATCATTATTGTTTTTTGAACAAACCAATTCTAATCTATGAGCAATTGAACTATATTCATTAAACGCTCTTTTTCTATTTTTCAACAATGCGTTTTGTTCAACTATTTTAATTGTCTTATTCATTTTAATTTATTTTTAAAGTGATCGAACTGCTTTTTTAAATTGATGACCTCTGTCTTCAAAATCTTCAAACAAATCAAAACTTGCACATGCTGGAGACAACAATACATTGTATCCTTTTTTTGCTATTCTATAACTTAATCTGACCGCTTCAGAAGCTGATTTAGCCTCATGAATTGGCTCTACAATGTTTTTAAATGATTTTTTTATTTTATCGTTTTTAGTACCTAAACATACTATGCCAAGAACTTTTTGCTTTACCAAACCTTCTAACATAGAATAATCATTGCCCTTATCTACACCTCCAACAATCCAAATTGTTGGTTTTTGCATACTTTCTAATGCATACCAAGTTGAGTTTACGTTAGTTGCTTTTGAATCGTTTATGAAATCTATTCCGTGAATTTTCGCTACATGCTCTAAACGATGTTCTACATTTTGAAAATCGGATAAACTATCTCGTATTATTTCTTTTCTAATATCTAAAACACGTGCAGCTATTCCAGATGCCATAGAATTAAATAAATTGTGTTTGCCCTGCTGAGCTAGTTGATGTATTGACATAATTGATTGTTTTTTTTGGTTTATATTGATTTGAATATTTTCATTTTCTATCCATGCTCCTTTTTGATTGATTTTTGAAATGGAAACCGGATGATTTGTTGCGGAAGATTGATTTTTTTCTAGATAACTTGTGATTGCTTCATCGTCTTGATTATAGATGAAGTGTTCTGAAGGAGTTAGATTTTGTAAGATCCTAAACTTACTGTGAGTATATGATTTAAAGCTATTATTGTAACGATCTAAATGATCTGGAGTAATATTTAAAAGCAAACCTATGTCTGCTTTAAATTCATACATTCTATCTAATTGGAAACTACTTAACTCAATCACATAGTAATCTTTGGGGTTTTCTGCTACTGATTGAGCATAGCTATAACCAACATTACCTACTGCAGCTACATCTAACCCTGCATTAGATAAAATATGATGAATCATTAATGTAGTAGTTGTTTTACCGTTGCTTCCAGTTATACAGATTTTAAAACCGTTACAGTACCTTCCAGCAAATTCAATTTCACTGATAACTGGAATTTTGTTTTTATCCAATGATTTTATTATAGCTTGTTCATCAGAAATACCTGGGCTTTTAACTACCAAATCTGACGCCAAAATTCTATCTTGACTATGGCCATTTTCTTCCCATTCAACTCCAATTTTATTTAGGGCCTCCTTACTACCATCACTTATAGAATTACTATCAGAAACCAACACGTTATAACCCTCTTTCTTACCCAAAAGAGCAGCGCCATATCCACTTTTACCAGCACCCATTATAACAAGTTGTTTTTTACTCATTTCTTATCTAAGTTTTAGTGTAACTATTGATAAAACAGCAAGAAGAATTCCTATGATCCACATTCTTGAAACTATTTTAGCTTCATGAATTCCTTTTTTCTGAAAATGATGATGAATTGGAGCCATGAGAAAAACTCTTTTCCCTTCTCCATATTTTCGTTTTGTAAACTTGAAATAAGCTACTTGAATAATTACACTCAAATTTTCAATTAGAAAAATTCCACAAAAAACTGGAATCAACAATTCTTTTCTAATAGCTATTGAAAAAACGGCAATTATTCCACCTAAAGCAAGACTACCTGTATCTCCCATAAAAACTTTTGCTGGGTAGGAGTTATACCACAAAAAGCCTATGCATGCACCAACAAAAGAACTGATGAAGATTACCAACTCTCCAGAATTTGGTATGTATATTATATTTAAATAATCGGCAAAAACTATGTTACCAGACAGGTAAGCAAAAATCGCTAACGTAGTTCCGATTATAGCACTTGAACCTGTAGCTAAACCATCTAATCCATCCGTAATGTTGGCGCCATTGGATACTGCTGTTACAATTATTACTACTAGAGGAATAAAAATTAACCAAGCATATTGTGCAAAATCTTCATTTATCCATGTTAACAACCAGGAGTAATCAAACTCATTGTTTTTAATAAAAGGGATCGTTGTTTTTAAAGAGTCAAAATCATTACTTAAATACATTGTTATTCCAACAATTAACCCCACTCCAATCTGACCTATAACTTTAAATTTTCCAGCTAATCCTTTTTTGTTTTTTTTGAAGACCTTTATGTAATCATCGATAAAACCTATTGTGCCTAACCAAATGGTAGAAATAAGCATTAACAAAGTGTAAACATTGTTGAGTTTAGCAAACAACAACGTTGGTATTATAATACCAGCTATAATAATTACACCTCCCATAGTAGGAGTACCAGCTTTTTCAATTTGACCTTCAAGACCAAGATCTCTTATACTTTCTCCTACTTGCTTTCTTTGTAAAAACCGTATTAACCTACCCCCAAAAACAAGCGTTATTAAAAGAGATGTAATGACCGCCATACCGGCTCTAAATGAAATAAACGAGAACAGCCCTGAACCAGGAAAGTCAAAATTAAAATCTAGGTATTCAAATAAGTGATATAACATTATTTCTTCATTTGGTTTAAAATTTCTATTGTTGTTTCCATATCATCAAAATGACTTGTTTGATCTCCGATGATTTGATATTTTTCGTGTCCCTTTCCAGCAATTAGAACTATATCTCCACTTCTTGCCATACTACATGCTGTTTTGATAGCTTCTCTTCTGTTGGAAATTGAAAGAGAATTGGCTTGTTTTTCCTCAACTATTCCTTTACTTATGTCTTCAAGAATTTTTTCAGGATTTTCTGATCTTGGATTATCAGATGTAACAATTACTCTATTACTATAGTCCGAAGCGATTTTACCCATTAACGGTCTTTTACCTTTATCTCTATCACCTCCACATCCAAAAACAGATATTATAGATTCTCCACCCTTTTTGATGGTATGCAATGTTTTTAAAACATTTTCAAGAGCATCTGGTGTATGAGCATAATCAACAACAACAATCACTTTGCTTTCAGATGTAAAATATTCAAACCTTCCTTCAGGCGCTTTCAAACTACTTAAAGTTGTAAGTACCGTAAGCTGATCCTCTCCCAAACAAGAGGCAACTCCATAGGCTGCTAATAAATTGTATGCATTAAAGTCGCCAATTAACCTTGAAACCATTTCCTTACCATCAATCTCAAGAGAAAGTCCGCTAAAATGATTTTCAAGAACCTTCCCCTTAATGTCTAAAGCGCCATTTAAACCATACGATTTAACTTTGGCAGAACTATGCAAGCCCATAGTTTCTCCATGTTTATCGTCATAATTTAGTATCGCAAAAGCTTCTTCAGATAATCCATCAAAAAACATTTTTTTGGCTTGTATGTAATTATCAAAAGTGGAATGATAATCAAGGTGATCTCTAGAAATATTAGTAAAAACACCTACTTTAAAATTTAAACCGGAAATACGTTGTTGATGAACAGCATGTGAACTTACCTCCATAAATACATGAGAACACCCTTTCTCAACCATCTCATTTAATGTTCTATTTATAGCAATAGCATCTGGAGTTGTGTGAGTAGCTTCAATTGTATGATGAAGAATTCTTATAGAAACTGTTGATATTAAACCTGTTTTATAACCCAACAATCTAAATAGATCATAAAGCAAAGTTGCTGATGTTGTTTTACCATTAGTT
>JAQWRG010000091.1 GCA_029243855.1 Flavobacteriales bacterium
TCTTTTTTTAAAACTTTATTCGCTTTTGATAAATATTTAGACTTTTTTCTATTACTTGATATTTGAGACAAAGTATCTTCAAAAGCATTTAACATGGCCGATGAAATCACAGCATAATCATAAACAGATTGTACAAAATACTTTGTCCTTCTCCATTTTTTTAGGTATTCTTTATTAGAAGTCCTTACTTCATGGTCTGGTAAAAATATTCCACTAACACTATCAAGAATCAAATAATCTAGACTGTCATTTTGAGAATAACAACAACTACTTTGTAATAAAGTAAATAAAAGGATATGTAATATTATTATTAAACGAATCAACTTTATTTTTTAAAAAATATAAATAGATTTCAAATATAAATACATCAAAATTTAAATTTTAGGAAATTTTAACCTTAATAAAAATTAAATTTGCAATATGAAAGTATTCTACACAATAATCATGCTACTTATTTACTGTAATTCATTTACTCAATTAGAAGCTATTTTTGATTATAAGAAATTTAATACTAGTGAGTCTCCTTATATTGAAACGTATTTACAGATCTACTCTTCTACTCTTCATGACAACACAGACACCAATATAAAAACAAAAGGAGTAGAAATACTTCAGTATATAGAAGACGAAAACAACAACATTGTTTCGCATAAAAAATATAAGATTAATGAGGGAAAATTTGATGATTACTTCAACGACATAATAGATTTACAACGTTTTGCTCTTAAAAACGGCACGTATGACATAACAATTGAGATTACCGACTTAAATAATAGTAATAACATTGAAAAACATACTGAAAAATTAACTATTTCTTTTTCAGACCAATTGGAGTTATCTGATATTGAATTTTTAGACAGCTATTGGAAAGATGAAGACAATTCAGAATTAAGTAAATCAGGTATAGCTATGATTCCTCTGATATCTAACTATTTCTCACCAGAGTTCAGCAAAATAGCTTACTATTTTGAGATTTACGGGATTGACAAAACTATAGATACTAGTGAAGCGTTTTTATTGACTCAATCCATTAGAATTGCTGAATCTGGAGAAATTGCTGGTCAATTCAATAAATTGAAAAAATACAAAAGTGCTTCTATAGTTCCTGTTATTAACTCTTTCAATATTGAATCTTTACCAACTGGAAACTATCTTCTTGAAATAGAATTAATAAATTCTAAGAATGAGTTAATAATAAGTGAAAATGTACCATTTCAGAGGACAAGTTTTGTCAACAACATTAAAATAGATAGATTAAACTCAGTCAACATAAGCAACACGTTTGCCGTTAGAATGCCTGAAGATTCCCTTAAAGATTTCATGCAATGTTTGACCCCTATCAGTTCAACTTTAGAACTAAATATTATTGATAATAAAATTGACGACATAAACGACACTTTAAAAAGACAATTTATATATAGTTTCTGGTATAATAGAGACCCAAATGAGCCAGAAAAAGCATGGGAGATTTACAAACGAAACGTAAAAAAAGTAAACCAATTATTTTCTACTAAAGTTAGAAAAGGACATCAGACCGATAGAGGAAGAATTTATTTAAAATATGGCCCCCCAAATACAGTAACAGACAGAGCCAATGAACCTAGTGCTTATCCATATCAAATATGGCATTATTACAAAATTGGGAAATTCAAAAATAAAAGATTTATATTCTATATGCCTGATTTAATAACAAACGAATACATTATTTTACACTCTACTCTTCAAGGTGAATATTCAAACAATAAGTGGCAAGCAGATTTACACAAAAGAAATACACCTAGAGGAAACATTGACTCTCAAGAAGAAGGCAATTTTAATCATTGGGGAAGTAATAGTAATACCTTTTTCAACAATCCTTAGAATTGAAAGAAACAGCTGTAGTTATACTAAACTTTAATGGTCAAAATTGGCTTGAAAAATTTCTGCCAACTTTTATTTTAAACAGTAAAGAAGCAGATATTGTCATCATTGACAACGGTTCAACCGACAATTCTGTTGCATTTCTAAACAATAAATTTCCTGAGTTAAAACTAATTAAACTTAAAAAAAACCTTGGTTTTGCTGGAGGTTATAACGAAGGCTTAAAAGAACTTAATTACACTTATTTTGTAATTGTAAATTCTGATATTGAAGTAACAAAAAATTGGATTTCACCAAACATCAAAATATTAGAATCAAACGAAAATATTGTTGCTGTTCAACCTAAGATTAAATCTTATCATGAAAGAAATAAATTTGAACATGCAGGTGCAGCTGGGGGTTGGATAGATAAGCTTGGCTTCCCGTTTTGCAGAGGAAGGGTTATTGATTCTGTTGAAAAAGATAATGATCAATACAACGATACAACTGAAATATTTTGGGCATCTGGAGCATGTATGTTTGTAAAAGCAAAAGACTTTTTCAATCAAAAAGGATTTGATCCAACATTTTTTGCTCATATGGAGGAAATTGACTTGTGTTGGAGATGGAAAAACAATGGAAAATCAATAGTTTACTGTGGGGAATCAACAGTGTTTCATGTTGGTGGAGGTACATTAAACTACAACAGCCCCAAAAAGGTTTTCTTAAATCATAGAAACAACCTTTACATGATTCACAAAAACTTCAAGGGCAATTTACCTTTAACAGCAATCATATTATCTAGACTTATTTTGGATGGATTAGCTTGTTTTAAATATACTTTAAGTGGAAAGCCTCATTTTATCAAAAGCATATTAAAAGCACACTTTGCTTATTACAAAAAAATTAAAGAATTAAACACATTTAGAGAGAACAGTAAACTCAAGTATTTTAACAAAATGAAAGGAGTTTTAAATTCAAGTATAATATGGAAGTATTATGTCCTTCAAAAATGTAAATTCGTAGAATTATTTAAATAGCCATCAAAACTTTATTCAACATATCAATTATAACGCTCTCTTTAACTTGTATCAGTTCGAGTTTAAAAGCACAATTTAACTTTGAAAAACAATTAAATAAACCGGTTTATACGGCTGACATTATAGATCCTACTTATGGGATCTTACTTTATGAGCCATTAAACATGTTTACAAGGTCGGATTCAACAAGAATGGAAGGTGGATACGCAGTAAACGGATGGAAAGAGGATAAATATCAAGATGGACAATTATTGCATAAAGGATATTATATTAAAGGTCAATTAAAAGTTTATAAAAACTACTATCCCAATGGTAATTTAGAAAGAAACTTTAAATCTATTGACGGATTCAGGTCAAAGGCTTTATTGTATTTTGAAAATGGAAATTTAAAAAGCGAAGTACTTTACTCTAATGACTTTGCTATGGAGTGGACAGACTACTATATAAATGGACAAATTGAATACTACGAAAAGTACCATAAAAATCAGTGTCATCATTTGGACAAAAAAGCATATTATGAAGATGGACAAATTGAAAATGAGTTAATCCTTGAAAATAAGAAGAAGTTACTTTACACTTATCAAGAATATTACCCAAATGGGTCAATGAAACTTAAAGGTCATATAAAATATGACATGGGTATTTATGATTACGCTAAATATGGAACCTGGTCAAATTTTGATGAGCAGGGTAACAGTACTACAAAAGACCATTATTAGTTATCTAAAATAAAGCTTAGAGATTTTTGCATGTTATCATGCAAGATTACATCTTGATCAACGTAATTCACAAACTTTCTATATTCAACTATTAATTTTTGTAACTCTAAAGAAGTTAAAAGGGGCTTTCTAAATTCAATAGCTTGCGTTGATGTCATCAATTCAATACTTACTATTCTTTCAACATTCTCAACAACAGATAGTAGCTTAACTGCAGCAATAGATCCCATACTAACATGATCTTCTTGACCATTTGAAGAGTCAATGCTATCTACACTAGCGGGGTGGCATAAAACTTTGTTTTTACTAACTATACTAGCAGCAGTATACTGAGGTATCATAAATCCAGAATTTAAACCAGGGTTAGCAACCAAAAAATCAGGAAGGTCTCTTTGCCCTGAAATCAATTTATAGATTCTTCTTTCAGAAATACTACCTAACTCAGCTACAGCAATACATAAAGCATCTAAACTTAACGCTAAAGGTTGACCGTGAAAATTACCAGCAGATAAAATTAGATTTTCATCTGGAAAAATAGTAGGATTATCCGTTACAGAATTAATTTCTAATTCAACAACTTTTGAAACACGCTCAACAACTTCAATTGAAGCTCCATGAACTTGAGGAATGCATCTAAAAGAATAAGGATCTTGAACATTGTCTTTTTTTGTACTTGAAATAGAACTATCAGAAAGTAATTCTAAAACTTTTTTGGCTACTTTTATTTGACCTTTATGAGGTCTAACTTGATGAATAAGAGGATTATATGGATCTAAACTACAATTAAAAGCATCTATAGAAATAGCAGATATTTTCTCAATCCATGAATATAAATTATTAATTTTCATTAATGAGTATGCAGCAAATGCACTCATAAACTGCGTACCGTTTAACAGTGCTAATCCCTCTTTAGAACTTAATTCAATTGGAGCAACACCAAGTTCATTCAAAACATTTATTGTCTTTTGTCTTTTGCCATTATAATCAACATACCCTTCTCCAATTAAGCCTAGAGAAAGGTGCGCAAGAGGAGCCAAATCACCTGAAGCACCTAACGAACCCATTTCGTATATTACAGGTAGTATGTTGTTGTTAAACATATAAACCAATCTATTTAACGTATTCATTGTAACTCCAGAGTGACCTAAAGAAAGAGATTTAATCTTTAAAAGAATCATTATCTTCACTATAACAGGGTCTATTTCATCACCCGATCCACAGGCATGTGATTTTACTAAATTAGTCTGTAACTGTTTTAAATCAGTTTTAGAAATAACCTTATTACAAAGAGAACCAAAACCAGTATTGATTCCATAAAAAACAGCACTATTGTCCTGAACTTTAGCATCCAGAAAATCCCTACACTTTTTTACTTTTTGAATTACCTTATCATCAAGAGATAATATTGCATTATTAGAAATAATAAAATTAACATCACCAATTTCAATAGCAGTTTCAGTTATTACGTAAGTAGTTTGATTACTCATTAATTTTGAATTTTTTTTAAAATTTCTTTTTTGTTCATAAAAGTTTGTTCACCTGTATGCATATTTTTAAGTTCTAAATCACCTTCCATTGAAGATTCTTTTGAGAGAAAAACAACATATGGTATATTGTTTAGATTAGCGTATTTGATTTGTTTTTTCAATTTTGCTCCACTAGGATATACGGTTGTAGAAACATTATTTTCTCTAAAATAACTCGCTAATTTTAAGGCATTAACATCAGCATCATCAAGTGTAACAAGTAACAAATCAACATTGCTAGACACTGATGCAGGGAAAAGATTTCGCTCATTAAGGACATCACATATCCTATCAGCACCAAAAGAAATTCCAACCCCTGAAACATCTTTTAAGCCAAATATGCTGGTTAACTCATCGTACCTGCCACCACCGACAATACTTCCAATATTAGAATCTTTTAATTTCACTTCAATTATAGATCCCGTGTAATAATTCAACCCTCTAGCAAGTGTTAAGTTTAGCTTACAATTAGAGGATAGATTTAAATGCTTGAGGTAATTAAAAATACTTTTTACTTCTTTAATACCATTTTGACCAATTTCTGAATCTTTTAGGTTTAGTTCTAACCAATCTATTAAAGAAGAGTTTGAAGCAGATAAATCAAAAATTTCGTTGAATAATTTCACACATTTATAGCCTATTTGAGAATTTTGGAGCTCTGCAATAACCTTTTCAGGTCCTATTTTATCCAGTTTATCAATAATTGTGGTAATTAAAGTAAAGTTTTTTTCTTCGCCAGAAATCTGAACAATAGCAGCTAAAATTTTACGGTTATTTATTTGAATAACAAAATCATCAAGCTTAAGCTCATTTAAAACTTCTGATATTATTTGAATCAACTCCACCTCAAACAACAACGAATTGCTTCCAACTACATCGGCATCGCATTGAAAAAACTCTCTATACCTACCCTTTTGTGGACGATCAGCTCTCCAAACAGGCTGAATTTGAAACCTTTTAAATGGAAAAGTTAATTCATTTTGATGTTGGACTATATATCTAGCAAATGGAACGGTTAAATCATAACGTAATGCTTCTTCAGAAAATAAAGATTCTGAAATCGAATCAACCGATTTAATTTCATTAACAGCTTTTTTAAATTTTTCTCCTCTTGATAAAACTTTAAACATTAACTGATCACCCTCATCACCATATTTACCAGTTAAAGTAGATAGTTTTTCTATAGAAGGCGTCTCAATAGGTTGAAAAGCATATTTTTTAAATACATTTTTAATTGTTCCAAAAACATATTCTCTTTTAGCAACATCTTCTGGTAAAAAATCTCTTGTTCCTTTTGAAATGGATGGTTTTGTCATGCTTTAAAATAGAATGTAAATTTAACATTTGATTGCTTATAATCAAATAAAAAAAATGCCCCATATAGGGGCATTAAATTTAAATTGGTGCGGAGAGTGAGGGATTCGAACCCCCGGTACATTGCTGCACAATGGTTTTCAAGACCACCGCATTCGACCACTCTGCCAACTCTCCAATTCAGCGCAAAAATATAAAATATTTTTAATCGAAATAATATTTAATGAAATATGTAATTATTATTTTAGCATATGTCATGGAAAACAGCAATTAGCGGCTATCAAAATTACCTACTTTTAGAAAGGTCTCTTTCGAAAAATACTGTTGACGGTTACATTAGAGATGTAAAAAAGTTTTGTGATTTTTTTTCACAAAAAATACCATCAAAAAATTACAACACCATTGAGAGTGATGATTTTCAAGAATTTCTAAGTTTTCTTCACGATGAAAAAATATCTGCTAGGTCCCAATCAAGAGCGATTTCTAGTATTAAATCTTTCTATAAATACTTAATACTAGAAAAACTAATTAATTCCAATCCAAGTGAATTAATCGAAACACCTAAAATAGGAAGGAAACTTCCTGAGTTTTTAAGCATTGATGAAATTGACACATTAATAAACACTATAGATAGATCAAAACCTGATGGAGAAAGAAATGTTGCTATCATTGAGGTGTTGTATGGTTGTGGGCTAAGAGTATCTGAATTAATTAATCTAAGTATTTCAGAAATATATTGGGATGAAGGCTTTATTCGAATCATTGGCAAAGGCAACAAACAACGGCTTGTTCCATTAGGAAGTGTTGCTACAAAACATTTAAAAATTTATTTAAACTCCATAAGAAACCAACATAAAAAAATTGAAAGCGGCTGTGAGGATATCGTTTTCTTAAATAAATTAGGAAACAAGATTTCTAGAGTAATGATTTTTAAAATTATCAAATCGTTAACACTTAAAAGCGGCATTAAAAAAGTGGTTTCTCCCCATACTCTTAGACACTCTTTTGCAACTCACCTTGTTGAAGGAGGAGCTGACTTAAGAGCTGTGCAAGAAATGCTTGGTCATGAATCAATTACTACCACTGAAGTATATACTCATTTGGATAGAAGTTACTTGAGACAAACAATATTGGATCATCATCCGCTGGAAAGAAAATAATTTAAAAAGGGTTTGTGGCCCAAACATTCAGTTCAGGAATAAACCCTCTTTCATCCATTTGAATAGCTGATATTATTGCATGAGCAATATCTTTAGACCTTAATTTCTTTTCCTCTTCTTCCCTTTCAATTCTATCTTTGTTGTTAAAAGCAGTAGGAACTTCACTTGGATTAACTAAAACAACTCTGATATTATTTTTTCTTAATTCGTTTCTCCAACATGCTGTTAAACCTCTAACTGCAAATTTTGAAGCGCAATAAACAGAACCACTAGCAAAGCCATTGGTAGAAGCTGTTGAGCCAATATTTATAATAGTTCCCCTTTCTTGAGCCTTCATAAACTTTGCAACTTCTTGAGTCATCATGGTTAAACCATAAACATTAGTAGCAAAAACTCTTTCAAACTGATCAACTTTTACTTTCTCAAGAGTTCCAAATTCACCTATTCCTGCATTATTAACCAAAACATCAATCCCACCCATTGAATGAAAGGCATCAAGTGTTTTGACAGCTATACTATTGTATTTGGTAACATCTAAGTGTATGGGAATAGCATTTATTTCAGAAGCTACAGCATCTAATTTTTTTTTATCTCTACCAGTAATAGCAACTACAGCACCTTCTTTAGCTAATTTTTTTGCAGTAGCTTTTCCAATTCCAGAACTTCCACCTGTAATTAAAACTTTTAACCCTGTTAAACTAAGCATCTCTAATCAATTAATATTTATGTAATTAAATTAATAAAAATTACTTTATAAACATAGCTGTTAAAACCAAATATGAAAGAATATTTAATAATTTAAACTCCATTTAACTATATTTAACAGTATGT
>JAQWRG010000094.1 GCA_029243855.1 Flavobacteriales bacterium
ACTCTGATTAATTCGTTTCCTTGTGTATAAAGCATATCACCTCTTCCTATTAGTTGATCTGCACCTCCAGCATCTAATATTGTCCTAGAATCAATTTTAGAGGTTACCCTGAAAGCAATTCTAGCTGGGAAATTGGCTTTAATTGTTCCTGTTATAACATTCACGGAAGGTCTTTGTGTAGCGATAATTAAATGAATTCCAATAGCTCTTGCTAATTGTGCAATTCTAGCAACAGGGGTTTCGATTTCTTTTCCTGCAGTCATGATTAAATCTGCAAATTCATCAACAACTAAGACAATGTAGGGCATGTATTTGTGTCCTTTTTCAGGGTTTAGTTTTCTATTGATAAATTTATGGTTGTATTCTTTTATAGTTCTAACCATAGCATCTTTAAGTAATTCATACCTAGCTTCCATTTCAACGCAAAGACTGTTTAAAGTATTGACAACCTTTTTTGTATCTGTGATTATAGCTTCTTCTTCGTCAGGTAATTTTGCCAAAAAATGTCTTTCAATTTTATTGTATATGGTTAATTCAACTTTTTTAGGGTCAATTAATACAAACTTTACTTGAGAAGGATGCTTTTTGTATAGTATTGAGACTAATATTGCATTTAGACCTACAGATTTACCTTGACCAGTAGCTCCAGCCATCAAAAGGTGTGGCATTTTGGTTAAATCTACAATTAAAGATTCATTTGATATGGTTTTACCTAATGCGATAGGAAGTTCCATTTCGCTATTTTGAAACTTATCTGACGCAATGAGTGTCTTCATTGAAACAATGTCTGGTTTTAAATTAGGAACTTCAATACCAACGGTTCCTTTACCAGGCATAGGAGCAATAATTCTAATTCCAAGAGCAGATAAACTAAGAGCAATATCGTCTTCTAAGTTTTTGATTTTAGAAATTCTAACTCCTGCAGCTGGAATTATTTCATAAAGGGTTACAGTTGGGCCAATGGTCGCTTTAATTTTAGAAATATTGATTTTATAATTGAGTAATGTCTCAATTATTCGATCTTTGTTATTTTCTAATTCATCTTTATTTACAGATATATTTCCACTACCGTGCTCATCTAATAAGTCAATTTCTGGAAGTTGGTATTTAGAAAGGTCAAGTTTTGGGTCGTATTCTCCAAATTCTTTAAGCTTATCTGTTAATTCTTTTTTAGATAATTCTTCATCACCTTCTGCTATCTCAACAGAAAACTCTTCTTTGTTTTCAGATTCAGTTGGATCTGTTTTAGGTTTTAATGGAGTTGGATCTGTTTTTATCTCATCAGAAGTATTTTCTGAATTGATGTCTAAAGCATGTTCATTACTGTCTTTATTTTCTATAGTTGGTGCCGATTCTAAAGGATCTAGATTTTCAATTAAAGGTTTTGGTTCTTTGTTTTTTACAATTGTAAAATCATTTTCATCTTTTTCTAATTCATCGGGTTTACTACTTTTAGTTCTAATTTTTTCTATTAAGCTATTCATCCAAGATAGTGAAGGGTTGAATAAAATCATAATAAACGTAAACCCAGAAAACACAACAAAAAATCCAGTTCCAATTTGCCCAATTACTCCAGTTAACCACTGATTTATATAGTGTCCATAAAGTCCACCTAAAAAATCTAATTCAGAATTTTGTGAAACAAATGCCATAGTTGCACTTAACCAAACAATTAAAATGAAGGAAACTTTTAATGATTTGACGATAGGAACTAAGGTGTGCTTAAACAATGCTTTGAATCCTAAAATAAATGAGACAAAACAAAAAGTATAAGATGCAATACCAAACCAAACTTTAAGGAATTGATGTGCGGTAAATGCACCAAGTTTCCCAAGCCAATTATGAACTATTACTTCGTCACCATTAAATACCCATTCAAAAAATTTATCATCAATAATGTTTTGATCAAATTTCCATGTGAATAGGTAGGAAGTAAAAGCAATAAATAAATAAGCGGAAAATAATATTAGAAACAGTCCAACTGATTTATGAAGTCTTTCATCCTTAAAAAAGTTAACTATGTTTTCAAACCTCTTTTTTCTGCCTTTCTTCTTTTTAGAAGTGTTGAACTGAAAATTTTTGTATTGATTCTTAATGGCCATGATTAATCAAAAATAAAATAAAGAAGTAGAGTGTGTAGATAAAAGCTTTAGTGTTCTCCACCAGTAAATGTTAGAAAAGTTAATTAGACATTAACCTTTTAAACTCACTCATTGATAAAATTGTAAAATCTTCAGGTATTTCAAACAAGTCATCGTTTTGTTGAGCAATTGAAATTACTGTAGCAGTGTATGTTATAGTCATTCCTTTAGATCTAACTGTAAATTCTAGGGGAGTACCTTTTATGTTCTTAAACTTTAAATCATAAACACCAGAAATTTCATTTGTATAAAAAAATTCAATAGTATTGGCTTCTTCTTTTTTATTTTCATAAGTGTTGAGTACAGCTTTTTTACAAGAGTAACCTGCTATTTCTTTAGTTTGATCTAAATAAGTTATTTTTTCTTTTATTTCATTAGAATCACAAGGTTCTTGAACTTGAATGGCCAATTTTTCTTCAGCAATTTGCATTAATAAAAAAGATTGGTTGTTTTTGATGTCATTAATTAAAACTTGTGATCCAATTCTGGTTACTTCTTCTTTTCTTGAAAACCCATCATTCATGTAGATAATCATTTTATTAGAAAGTGTTGAACGTTGGGATTCAAGTTCTTCAATTAGCTCATATTCAATTTTAAATTCAATTTTACCAGATTTACTCTGAGCAAAAGAGGCGATGTTGAGAAACACGAAAATTAAAAAAGTAGAAATTAAACGAATCATGGCTAAAAAATACTAAAGAACATCTTAATTTCATCAAGGTATTTGTCGATGCTTTCAAGTTCAAAGCTTTCATCAAGTACTAATTCATTGCTTTTGATTTCCTTTTCATTAATTTCAATTGCGTTGAACTCCATATCAATACCAAATTGAGTCATTTGATAACTGAGAAGAACATCTTCAATTTCATAAAATGGTGTACACCAATTCATATCATTAATTTGAATTGTACTAGACGCTATAACATCAAATTGTGTTTCCTTTTCTTTGCATGTCAATTCAATCTTTTTAGACGGTAAGGTCAGGAAAACGGTTGGTTCGATATAGTCGTTCAGCTTATTGTATTTTGGAAGTTGACTTAAAAGTTGTTGTATATTGATGGAGTCAACCTTTGTGAATTTTTTTCTAGCTCCATCACAGTAAGATAATGTGGTTTGTTTTGTGTTGCAATCACTAATTATTGTTAGCGATAGTGCGTTATTGCTAAAAATAAAATCATTTTTATAACAATTATCACTAAATGTGGTAATCATTTTTTTAGGTAGAATTTTGAAAAGGATGCTCTTTTTTCTTTTGTAAGTAGGGTATTTAATTTCATAAATAATTTCACCTTCCATTATTTTTTTTGAATCTGCATCATTAATATCTGAACTACAACTTGAAACGTTGAAAATCAAAATTGATAAAATAATAAACGGTATGAATTTTATATTTATAAGTTTCAAAAAAAGAATGTATGAGGGTGAAGATAGTTTTTTTTAATTAATAGAAGGATATATAATCATTGAATTTATTGTTCTTTGGAATTGTAAAATCTCTGCTACTTACTCCACAAATTATTGTTTTGAATATTTCTTTTTTTAAAAATTTTGTTTCGTGTATTAATTGACCATAAATTTCTTTGCCTTGTTTGTTAGCATTATCTGTTATCCAAATAAAATCATGCTCTTTTTTCATTAATTCTTTAGCAATTAATTTCCCTTTTTTACCTGTCCCCCAAAGAACAATTGAATTGTTCTTTTTTTGTTTTAATAGGTATTCTATTTTTAATGGAATAAAGTTTTTAAAATCATATTTAGAATCTGTTCTTGAAGTTCTTAGATTATGATCTCTCCATTGATGAATTACTACATTTACATTAGATATTTTTATACCATTGATGTACATTCTAAGAGCTAGGTCGTAATCTTCTGGGTATTTATCGTTTTCAAATCCTCCAATTTTGTTAAAATCATTTCTATGAATCATCCAACAAGGTGAAGGCACAGTACATTCCTTGAATATTTCAGAAAAATTTAGTTTATTTTCAGTAAGGTAGTTGAGCCACTTGGCATATTTAATATATCCGTCACCTAAAATTTTATTTGATGAAAAATAATTAACTAAGCCAATAGAAACGTGATTTTCACCTGATTTTATAAGAGCTTTTCTTAATAGTTTAATTTTGTCAATGTGCATAATGTCATCTGCATCCATTCTTGTAATATAATTTCCTTTTGAATGATTATAGCCTTTGCGTAGTGCATTTATTATTCCAATACCATTTGAATTGTAGTTTTTTATTCTTGGGTCTACCTTACAATATTGCTTAACTATTGATTTAGATTCATCAGAAGAATTGTCATCAACTAAAATAAGCTCCCACATTTCATGAGATTGATTGATTACTGAATCTATACATTCGGCTATAAAAAATGCCGCATTTTTATATGGAATTATTATGCTTACCATTTAAAATTATATTGAATTTTCAATTGACCTTTAAATATACTTTTATTGCAGACATTGATTTTTATCTTTGTTGTCAAAATTATTTATAAATGTTTGAAAATTTATCGGATAGACTGGATAGAGCTTTTAAAGTTCTTAAAGGTCAAGGTCAAATTACAGAGATTAATGTTGCAGAAACTTTAAAAGAAGTAAGAAGGGCGTTATTAGAGGCAGATGTCAATTTTAACACTGCTAAAGCTTTTACTAATTCAATTAAAGAGAAGGCAATTGGTGCCAACGTCTTAAACTCTATTTCGCCAAATCAATTGATGGTGAAAATAACGCAAGAAGAATTAACTCATTTAATGGGTTCTGAAAAGGCGGATATTAATTTGAAAGGAAACCCAGCTGTTGTTTTAATGTCTGGTCTACAGGGCTCTGGTAAAACAACCTTTTCAGGTAAGTTAGCAAATTATTTAAAATCAAAAAAAGGTAAGAATCCTCTTTTGGTGGCTTGTGATGTATATCGACCTGCAGCAATTGATCAATTGCATGTGGTAGGAGATGGAATTGGAGTTGAGGTTTATTCAGAAAAAGAAAATAAAAGCCCTGTTTCAATAGCTGTTAATGGAGTAAAACATGCTAAAGCAAACGGTTTTAATTTAGTTATCATTGATACGGCTGGTCGTCTTGCTGTTGATGAGAAAATGATGAACGAGATTCAAGAAATTAAGCGGGCTATTAATCCTTCAGAAACACTTTTTGTAGTAGATTCTATGACTGGGCAAGATGCCGTAAATACAGCTAAAGTATTCAATGAAAAAGTAGATTTTGATGGCGTTGTACTTACTAAGTTAGATGGGGATACTAGGGGGGGTGCTGCGTTATCAATTAAGTCAGAAGTTAATAAGCCTATTAAGTTTATTGGTACTGGGGAAAAAATGGATGCATTGGATGTCTTTCATCCAGAAAGAATGGCGGACAGAATTCTGGGTATGGGAGATGTTGTTTCTCTTGTTGAAAGGGCTCAAGAGCAGTTCGATGAAGAAGAAGCAAAAAAACTACAACGAAAAATAAAAAAGAATCAGTTTGATTTTAATGATTTTAGAGATCAAATAAACCAGGTGAAAAAAATGGGCAGTATGAAAGATATTGTTGGAATGATTCCTGGTATGAAAAAAGCAATGAAAAATGATGAGGTTGATGAAAATGCTTTTGTGCCTATATTAGCAATCATAGACTCTATGACACCTAATGAGAGAGCTAATCCTGATTTGATAAACCCTATTAGAAGGAAACGTTTAGCTAAAGGTAGTGGAAATGATATTCAAGAAGTTAATAAGCTTATGAAACAGTTTCAGCAGACTAAAAAAATGATGAAAATGATGAGTAATAAGCAAAACATGATGAATATGATGAAACAGTTTAAAAAAATGGGCGGAAGAATGCCAATGTAATTATTATTTAATCTAAAAAAATGGAACTTTTAGACGGAAAAAAAACATCTCAAGATATTCAAAGTGAATTAAAAGACTTGGTTAGTAAAAGAGTTGCTGAAGGTAGAAAAGCACCGCATTTAGCTGCTGTTTTAGTAGGTGAAAACGGAGCTAGTTTGACTTATGTGAACGCAAAGGTAAAAGCTTGTGAACGAATTGGTTTTACATCTACTCTTGTAAAACTTTCTGAATCCATTTCTGAAGAAAAATTATTAGCAGAGATCAATAACTTAAACATAAATAATGATGTTGACGGCTTTATTGTGCAACTCCCTCTTCCAAATCATATTGATGAAACTAAAGTTACATTAGCTATTGACCCTGAAAAAGATGTTGATGGTTTTCACCCTCAAAATGTCGGAAGAATGGCTCTTGGATTGCCCACTTTTTTACCTGCAACTCCAAATGGTGTAATTGAACTTCTTAAAAGGTATGATATTAAAACAGAAGGAAAAAAGTGTGTTGTTGTAGGTCGTTCTAATATAGTAGGTTCTCCCATGAGCATTTTGATGTCTAGAAAGGGAAGTCCTGGTAATGCTACTGTTACCTTAGTACACAGTAGAACAAAAAATATGGCTGAGATTACCAAAGATGCTGACATATTGATTGTTGCTCTTGGTGTTCCAGAATATATTACTGCTGATATGGTCAAGGAAGGTGCAGTGGTAATTGATGTTGGAATTCATCGCGTAGAAGACGCGTCAGCAAAAAGAGGCTTTAGGCTAAAGGGAGATGTTAATTTTAAAGAAGTTGCACCTAAATGTAGTTTCATTACACCTGTTCCAGGTGGTGTTGGTCCAATGACTATAGCCTCATTATTAATGAATACTTATCAATCTGTAAATGATTAAGAATATAAAAAAAATATTAATTGCCAATAGAGGAGAAATTGCTCTTAGGGTGATGGAAACTTGTCGTGAAATGGGCATTATTTCAGTTGCCGTATATTCTGAAGCAGATGCTGCTGCTCCATTTGTTAAATATGCTGATCAAGCATTTTGTGTTGGCCCCCCTCCAAGTACTAAAAGTTATTTAAATCAGGAAAAAATAATTGAAATAGCTACTGCTAATGCTGTGGATGCCATTCATCCAGGTTATGGTTTTTTAAGTGAAAATGCTGACTTTGCTAATAAAGTTGAAAAAAGTGGAATGCTCTTTATAGGGCCATCATCTTCTGCCATTCAAACCATGGGCGATAAATTATCTGCAAAACAAACAGTTCTTGCTTATGATATTCCAATGGTTCCTGGTTTAAACGAGGCTGTAACAGATGTTAAAGATGCTCAAAAAAGTGCTGAAAAAATTGGATTTCCAGTTCTTATTAAAGCATCTGCAGGTGGAGGAGGTAAAGGAATGAGAATTGTTAAAGAGTCAAGTGAGTTTGAGTCGCAAATGAAAAGAGCAGTAAGTGAGGCTGAAAGTGCATTTGGAAATGGAGCTGTTTTTGTTGAAAAATACATTACAAAGCCAAGACACATTGAAATTCAAGTATTGGCCGATCAACATGGTAATACGTTACATCTTTTTGAAAGAGAGTGCTCTGTTCAGAGAAGGCATCAAAAAGTTATTG
>JAQWRG010000110.1 GCA_029243855.1 Flavobacteriales bacterium
TTTTATAATCAATCAATTATAATAAATCGTTTGCAAGGTTCGCTAATTCAGAGCGCTCTCCTTTTTCTAAAGTTATGTGAGCAAAAAGTTCGTTTCCTTTTAACCTATCGATTAAGTACGACAATCCATTACTGTCTTCATCTAAATATGGTGTGTCTATTTGGAATACATCGCCAGTAAATACAATTTTAGTATTTTCTCCTGCACGAGTTATTATGGTTTTGATTTCGTGGGGAGTAAGGTTTTGTGCTTCATCTACAATAAACATAACATTTGACAAACTTCTTCCTCTAATAAAGGCAAGTGCTGATATCTTAAGTTTACCATCTTCCTCCATTTCTTCAATTTTTCTGTACTTTTTCTCATTAGAACCAAATTGATTTTTAATAAACTTTAGGTTGTCAAATAAGGGCTGCATGTATGGATTAATTTTATCTTCTGCATTACCAGGTAAATAACCAATATCTTTATTACTTAAAGGGACAATTGGTCTTGCCAACACAATTTGTTGATACATGTTGTGCTGCTCCAATGCACTAGCCAATGCAAGCAACGTTTTACCAGTACCAGCCACTCCCTGAAGAGTTACCAATTTCACATCAGGATTTAGCAACGCATGAAGTGCAAAAGTTTGTTCTGCATTTCTTGGCTTTATACCATACACGTATTGTTTTTCAACTCTTTCAAGGTTATTATCAAAAGGGTTGAAATAACTTAAAATTGAACTTTTACCGTTTTTAAGAATATAAAAACCATTAGCAACTTTAGAATCTTGAAGAACTGATAAATCATCTACATGACCTTGTTTGTATAGTTTATTTATGTAATCTGATTCAACATCTTCTAATATCTGACGACCAGAATAAGATGAGCTTTCTCTGTCAATTTTACCAGTTTCAAAATCTTGAGCAACAATATTTAAAGCCTTTGCTTTTAATCTCAAATTAATGTCTTTTGAAACTAAAATCACCTTAGAAGAACTTTCTATTTTTTGTAAACTTAGAGCAGCATTTAATATTTTATGGTCGTTCTTATTTCCAAAAATTTTAACGGCATCATCATTAAGTTCCTCATGTTCCATTACAATCTTGAACTTACCTTTATCTGAACCATTAATTGGAATCCAATCTTGCAAGGTATAGGCCTTACTTAATCTATCCAGAATTCTAATGAATTCTCTTGCCTCATAGTTTTTAGTATCGTTACCTTTCTTGAAATTATCTAACTCTTCTAAAATTGTAATTGGTATAGCAACATCGTTTTCTTCAAAACAATTTAATGCATTATGATCATGTAAAATAACTGATGTGTCTAAGACAAATATTTTTTTTGACTTTTTATTTTTAGCCATAGGTTTGATTTGGAATAAGAAATTTATATCTAAATAAATAAAATTATATGAGAATTAACTAGTATAAATTGTTAATTGTTGATAATTTCTAAAAGTTATTTTTTTGTGAATTTAAAATTCAATTCAGAAATGTTATTTCTTTCATCCCTTGCTTCCACTTTACATTCATGCAATCCTGATTTTACGGAGCTATATTTATCAAATGGAACAACTAACCTATTGTTTCTAAAGCTGTAGTTAGACAACACCCATTTATCATCGATCCATACATTGTAATGCTGTAGTCCACTTAAATCGTCCGTTACTTTAAATGTCAATTGATTACTTACAGGATTATTTTCAATAAAGTTAATCTGCTGTATTTTTGGAGCTGATGTATCAACCATCAGAGTATATTGGCCAAAAGATTTCAATGATGTTGTTACCCATCCACTATCAAAATCACCTTTTCTATTCACAATTTTGGCTGTAGAAGTAATTTCAGCAACAAAGGTTTTAGAAAATAAGGAATCAACTTGATGGCCTAGTTTCAAGGATAAAACAAACTTTTGTTTCAAGGGAACATCTCTATTTATTAGATTTAACTTATTGTTTTCCCAACTATAATCAAATGGAACGGAATCATATAATGTGTTTTCAGGAACAATTAATTTAAATGTTTCTTTTTGAAAATTATTTTCATTGTTATCTGAAAGCCAATCTTGACTACTAATTGAATTACAGGACGTATTAAACTTTTCTTTTGATACTTTAATAATTATTATACTGTTGTTGCCTGCAAAATCTTTGACAATGTATTTAACCTCATGTATTAATGTATCCGCTATTTGGATTAGTCCATTTCCTAATGTTGTATCATAAATTTCTAATGCATTTTTTGGATGAATAAAGGATTTATGAATATTTAATTTTTTATTTCTGAAATCTGCAAAATCTTTATGAATATTAATATCTCTGTTGGTAGAAAAATCTAATTTCTTCATTAACTGTTTAAACCTAAGAACATCATCAAAATACATCTCAACAGAATATACACCACACTTATTATAAGAGTTATCGAAAAAATCTATCGCATCAATTCCAACACCAAAAACACCACTAACGTTAACTATAGCTTCCGTTTTTAATTGAAAACCACTCTCCTTCTTAATGATTTTAAACACTTTAGGCTTGCATTCGTTGTTAATTGTAGCACCATTAAAAGGGTAAAACTTAACGTTTCTAATCAAAGGTGGTTTATGATCAGGTACTTTGAAATTAAACAACAAAGGGTTAACAGGTTTTTCTGTTTTAGTTTCTCTAATTTCAAAATATAAATGGGGTCCGTAAGAACCACCTGTATTTCCTGAATAGGCTATAATTTCAGATTTTTTAACAGGTATGGTAAGACTATCCAATTGAATGGTAATAGATTCTGTTTTTCTTTCGTATTGATATGCTCTAATTATTTTTTCAATTTTTTCAGGAAACTTATTCAAATGTCCATAAACACTTGTATAACCATTTGGGTGGTCTACATAAATGGCTTTACCATAGCCCCAATGAGAAATATTTATTCTAGAAACATAACCATCTTCGATCGCATACATTCTATAATTAGGTTTTCCATTGGTTTTAATATCTAAACCTGTATGAAAATGATTAGACCTCAATTCACCAAAATCACCAGATAAAATTATTGGAATACCTATTGGTGATCTAAATGAATTCTCAATAAAATTTTCTTGAGCAGCATAAGCAAATTGAAAAAATATCAAAATGCTAAATATGTTGAATTTTAAAATCATATATTTTAATTCAATACAAATCTTAAAGAAAAAACGATGCCAACATTAAAAATCAAAAAAAATTACACTCAATTGTATTAAAATTTGATTAATTCAGTTTAGCTGTTAACTTTGTTAGCATAGTTTAAAGTTAAATGAGTCAAGGATTAAACGCAGTTAAGGAAATAAGAACTTTTGTAGAAAATCTTCAAAAGAAAAACAACAATATTAACCTTAAAAATGCGGATTTAGAAAATGAGTTGTCTCTATTAAAAGAAGATAAAAAAAACCTTTTAACTGAGATTACTACTTTAAACGATAAAATTAAAATGTTAAAACTGGCTAAAAACATTGAAGGTTCAGGTGAAGAAAAAAACAAAGACCTGAAATTAATGATTAATGAAATGGTAAGAGAAATTGATAAGTGTGTAGCGCTTATTAATAAATAAAAATTGATGAGCGATTTATCAATAAATGTAAATATAGGCGGAAGAAATTATCCTTTAACAATTTCAAGAAACGAAGAAGAGCAAATTAGAAAAGCCGTTTCTGAAATAAACAACAACATTAAAAATCTAAAGGAAAATTATGCTGTTAAAGACATGCAAGACTTGCTTGCAATGACTGTACTTCAGTATGCATCAGAAACCGTAAAAGTTAATAACTCAGTAGAATTTGATAAGCTGCAAGATGCTGTTTTAGCTCTAAATAGCGAATTAAAAAATTCATAAAAACCATTTCCACAGCCATTTTTATCTTATAAAACAGATATAATGGATTTAACTAACAGTATAATAAGTATTTCAGGTGGACTTTTTGCAGGTATTGTATTAGGATATATAATTGTAAGCTATTCTTTCAAAAACAAACACAAATCTCAAATTAAAAAGGCTGCATTAGAAGCTGAAAACATCAAAAAAGATAAGATAATTCAAGCAAAAGAAAAGTTCCTTGAACTCAAGGAAAAACATGAGAAAATCATAGCTACTCGTGAAAGAAAAATGCAAGAAAAAGAAATTAAGTACAAACAAAAAGAAAACTCACTTAATAAACGGTTTGACGAAGTTAAAAAATCTGAAAGAACAGCCTCAATTGACCAGGCTAATTTAGATCGTCAAAACGAAGTTATAGAATCTAAAAAACAAGAGCTGGATAGCTTAACACATAAACAAATAGAGATTCTTGAAAAAGCAAGTGGATTCAATGCTGATGATGCAAAAAATCAATTGATTGAAACTCTTAAAGATGAAGCCAAAACTAAAGCTATGTCTTACATCAAAGAAATTCAAGATGAAGCAAAGTTGAATGCAAGTAAAGATGCTAAGAAAATACTAATTCAAAGCATACAACGTATTGCCGCTGAACAAACAATTGAGAATGCTGTATCAGTTTTCAATATTGAAAGTGATGATATGAAAGGTAGAATTATTGGACGTGAAGGAAGAAATATAAGAGCACTTGAGGCAGCAACGGGAGTTGAAATAGTAGTTGATGATACCCCTGAAGCTATAATTCTTTCTTGTTTTGATCCAGTTAGAAGAGAGATAGCTAGGCTAGCCCTACATCAATTAGTATCAGACGGGAGAATTCATCCTGCAAGAATTGAAGAAGTCGTTGCCAAAACAAACAAATCTATTGACGATGAAATAATTGAAGTAGGTAAACGTACTTGTATTGATTTAGGAATTCATGGACTTCACCCAGAACTTATTAAAATGGTGGGACGAATGAAATTCAGGTCTTCATATGGACAGAATTTACTTCAACACTCTCGTGAAGTAGCCAACCTATGCTCAACACTTGCAGCTGAACTTGGCTTAAATACTAAAGTTGCCAAAAGAGCTGGACTTTTGCACGACATTGGAAAAGTACCTGAAGACGAACCAGAACTTCCTCATGCAATTTTAGGGATGCAAATGGCTGAAAAATACGGTGAAAAACCTGATGTATGCAATGCTATAGGAGCGCATCATGACGAAATAGAAATGAATAACCTAATTTCTCCAATAGTCCAAATATGTGATTCTGTTTCAGGAGCAAGACCTGGAGCAAGAAGAGAAAGAGTAGAATCTTACATTCAAAGAATAAAAGATTTAGAAAACACAGCTTTAGGCTACAAAGGTGTTCAGAAGGCTTATGCCATTCAAGCTGGCAGAGAATTAAGAGTTTTTGTTGAAAGTGAAAAAGTAGCAGATAAAAGAGCGGATGAATTAGCTTTTGAAATATCTGAAAAAATTCAAAACGAAATGACATATCCTGGACAAGTAAAAATTACAGTCATTAGAGAAAAAAGAGCTATATCATACGCTAAATAAAAAGTTGAAATGATTTTAGAAAATAAATCTGTTTTAGTTACTGGAGGGGCTGGTTTCATAGGAAGTAACATTTGTGAAGTTTTAATCCAACAAAATAACAAGGTTAGATGTTTAGATAATTTCATCACTGGAAAAAAAGAAAACATTTCACATTTACAAGATCATCCAAATTTTGAACTGATTGAAGGAGACATTAGAGATGAAGAATGTTGCAATGTGTCAACTAAAAATATAGATGTTGTTTTACATCAAGCTGCCTTAGGGTCTGTTCCAAGATCTATTGAAGACCCTATTAAAACCAACGAAATAAACATAAACGGCTTCCTAAAAATTTTAAATGCTGCAAAACTAAATAACGTAAAAAGAGTTGTTTATGCTGCAAGTTCATCAACTTATGGTGATTCTAAAACGCTTCCAAAAGTTGAACATCAAATTGGACTACCATTATCACCTTATGCCGTGACTAAATATGTTAATGAATTGTATGCACATGTTTTTTCTAACATTTATGACATGGAAATTATTGGTCTTCGTTATTTCAATGTCTTTGGAAGAAAACAAAATCCCAATGGTGCTTATGCGGCAGCAATTCCTAAATTCATTAAAGCATTTAAAGAATACCAATCTCCTGTAGTTCATGGAGATGGCTCGCAAACAAGAGACTTTACCTATATTGACAATGTTATCCAAGCCAATCAACTGGCTGCGACAACAACCAATCCTAAAGCAATAAATCAGGTTTACAATGTGGCTTGTGGGGAGCAATCTATTCTTATTGAATTAATAAATAAATTGAAAGATTTACTTTCTAATTTTGATTCAAAAATAAAAGATGTAGAAATTATTTTTGGGCCTGAAAGAGTTGGTGATGTAAAACACTCTTTAGCCTCTATTGAAAAAGCTAAAGAATTATTAAACTACAACCCAACCCATAATGTAAAAGCTGGGCTAGATGCAGCAATAGATTGGTACTGGGAGTATTTCAAATCTAATTAATTGAATATCTTACTAATTAGATTAATTTCAATAAATTAACGATTTAACTAAATTAAGTAGTTAAATAACACTCACATGAAACTTTTTAAGTCACATAGCTTAGCAATTCTTTATCATTTTATTTTTGCTATTCTTATTTATGGTGTTATAAAGACAAGTGGAACCGTTTATCTTAAAGAACTATCGATAGTTTACATTTGTTTTTTACTAACCTATTGCATTGGTTTCTACATATTTATAAAAAACAAATTTGGCATTACTTTTAAGTTCAAATCAATTAATTTGAATAAGTGGATTAGTATTTTACCCATCACTTCAATTGTTTTAATCCTACTTCACCTTTTATATCTTGGAGATTTCTGATGAGGAGTTAAATTTTTTATT
>JAQWRG010000014.1 GCA_029243855.1 Flavobacteriales bacterium
AAATGAAGTAAAATATATTTTTCATGATTTATCTAATTTACAAATCAATAGGCAAATAGATGTATACAGGCACATTTTATGTCATAAAATGTTTTGCCATAGTTTTGCCCCAGCGATTTTTGGATTTTTAATCAGTTGTAAATCAAATAGTTACAGTCAAGGTTCGGTTCCCTCCGGCTCCACTTAGTAATTCTCTCGAGGAAAACGACTATATTTTACAGATAGAGTAGGGCTCTTATTTTCCTTCTTCATTTAATCAAAGTAGAATAGTTTTTCAATTTCAACATTTAACTTTTTTGCAATTTTCATTGCTAATTCTAAACTTGGTTTATATCTGTATCGTTCAATAGATATTATGGTTTGACGACTTACATCAACACTCAATCCTAATTCTTCTTGAGTAAGTTCATTTTTTCGCCTAATCTCTTTAAGATTATTTTTCAATCCCATCTTAAAATATTCTATGAAGGTAAAATTGGTAAATCGATTTAATTAATGAAACTATTAGGGTAAGCAATAAGATGTAAAAAATTACTCCTCCATTATAATTAATTGGTGAATTAATCAATAACCCAATAAAAATGAATAGACTTAATTCATATAGTAAATACCCTACCTTATATGATTTTGAATTAATCATGCCATTTCTTTCATCTTCAACCATTTTATTTTTATGGTAAATCTCTAGTAGAGTATAGGTGATAGAAAAATAGATTATGACAAATATTAGTATTTCAATTATTTTACTTGCTAAGTCACTTAATGCAAATTGTGTTTCTTGATTTTTATAAAAAAAAGGCATAAAAATAAATGCAAATAATATTGAAAATATAATCTCAATTAATATTGATATTTCTTTTTTGGATAGTTTCATAGCACTTAACATTATTATTTTTTTTGATTGCTTTCAAGAGCAACACCTACAGCTATTCCAACTGAAAGCCAGATCCCTATATTATCAGTTACAGCACCAACAATAGTGCTAATCATAAGACAAATACCTATCCAAAATCCTTTTTGTATTTTCATTTTTTTTAGGATACTTGCTTCTTGTTTGCTGATTTTTTTCATTATTCCCCTATGTATTTTGATTATTGTATTATTCTAAGGACAAGTATTGCTAACTTAGAAACTGTATAAGTTAAAAGCCCAAAAAGAGGAGATAATAGCGCTACTTTAAGGCCTCCAGCCAAAATAGCTGGATCTGCTTCTCCGCTTGCTTCTAAAGCGTCAAAACCAGCTATTAATCCTAAGAAAGCTCCCATAACTCCTAAAGCTAAACCAAGTGTGCCACTATCACTGATATGTTTTAGCATATTTTTTGAAATTTCAATATTTGTTTTGATGTTCAAAAGAGATTTTACTATAAAATAAATTGATGTTAATAAACAGATAAGAATAAGAGACATAAATAATGCCCCTCCATCCATAAATCTATTAAATAAAGTTGTTCCGATTAGTCCTGCTGTTATTGCCATAATTCTTAAAATTTTTAATTTCATTTTATATAAATGTTAAGTAAACTTTACAAATATATAAAAAATGTTAAGTTAGCTTTACATATTTAATTATATTTTTACTTTCTAAATCTTTATTGCTAATACAAATAGAGTCAAATAAGTACATCTAATGTCATAAAATGTTTTGCCATAGTTTTGCCCCAGCGATTATTGGATTTTAATTAGTTGCAAATCAAATAGTTACAAGTAGGGTTCGGTTCCCTCCGGCTCCACTTAACTATAAAGAGGGTTCATGTGGAACCTCTATACATTTGAGCTTTTCAAGTTTTGATGGACTAAGATTTTCAAAAGGATAATAGTAAACTTCTTTATTATGATCTCTATCCTCTAAGATTACTTTAATTAATTTGTTTTTATAGTAATATGCTCTTTCTGAATCTATAGATTCTTGATTGTAATAAAATATTATACTGCTTTCAAAATCAACATTGGTGTCAAAATATTTAAAATTTTCTACTATTTCCCAAGGTGTGACATATGAAGTATTTGCAAGTAGGTACTCTTTGTTATTGTTCGCTGAAGGGCAATCAAGTTGTAATGAAGTGTTGATGAAAATAGTTCTACCATTGAATTCTCCATCGTTAGAAAAAACCCAATTAATGTTTTCACTTCCATGACCGCAACCAGGTGCAAAGTATGATGAATTATATTCAGCTTTACAACCGTACATGTCATCTTCACAATCTAAGTTTTTCACACGATAATTATATAATTTTCTTATTTCAGATACAATTTCTTCTACTTCTTTTCTTGTATAGTTTTTCTCTGACTTAGTGTCATCTTCTTTTGTCTCTTTACTTTTATTTGGTTTATTATCTAAAACCTGATTTGACTTTAAGTAGTCTAAATCTTTTTTTGTTTCAAATAGACTCAGTTTAAGACTTTGATTTTCGGCCAATAAAGAATCATTTATTTTTTGTGTAGAATCCACTAGATGTATAGATTCATTTGTTGTATTAATATTCTTATCGTTGTTACATGAATTAATTAAAATTGAAATAAATATTAATAAAAGATAAATTTTATTCATTCCTTAATTTAAAAAAAATAAACTTAAATCAATTCATAAGTACATATTAAATGTATAAAATCTGAGTATACAACTACCAATTATAAATATATGACCATACATAAACAACTCTTTAAAAATTCAATCGTCTATATTATAACTCAGTGTTAAACACTATGTTATATAAGTCACAAAAATTAGTAAATTCAGACATGCAAATTTTTCACTTCTTTGTGCTACACTCAGCATTAAACAAGCTAATGCAACGATACATTAAATTCATTTTTACTTTTTCATTTTAAACTTTTTACATGAATAAAATATATTCTCTATTAATTATTATTTTCTTTTCTACAAGTTTCATAGCTCAAACAACTAATTTAGGTTCACCTGTTGGTTGGAATGGAAAATTAAACACAAAAAGTATTCCTAAAGCAATCATGAATGGATACGACCAAACTGTTGTAGATTCTGAAGATGCAATCAATGATGTTTCAAAAGATAGACCATGGAGATTTGGATATAAATACGATGTAAATTATAGTACTCAAAATGCAGGACAATGGACAACTTTACCAAATGGAAACAAAATATGGCAATTGGCTGTTGAGTGTGAAAATGCCATTACTGTTAACTTACTGTTAGAAAACTTCCATTTGCCTGAAGGAGCATTTTTATACTTATACGACATAAATCACACCAATAAGGTTGGAGCTTACACTTCTAGAAACAACAGAGCTGACGGACAACTTGGTACAGAATTGGTACATGGTGAAAAAATAATTGTTGAATATGTTGAACCTGCTAATGTAAAATTTAGTGGTTCATTCACTATAACTAATATTATTCATGGATATAGAAGTTTAGACCCTATTCAAAACACTTTAGCAAAAGCATTAAATTCTTCTGGAGATTGTAACATTGACGTCAATTGTCCTTTAGGAAATGGATGGGACAATGAAATAAATTCCGTTGCTATGATTGTAGTAAATGGTAGTGGTATTTGTACGGGTGCTTTAATAAACAATACTTGTAATGATGGAACACCTTATTTCTTGACAGCCAATCACTGTTTAGGAGGCGGAACAGGTTCATGGGCATTTAGGTTTAATTGGCAAAGCCCACCTGGAACTGAATCTTGTGCAACAACAGCAAATTCTGTTGATCCTGGTCCACCATACGATCAAACTGCCAATGGAGCTACAACTTTAGTAAGTGGAACAGCTGCTGATTTTGCGTTACTTGAGATTGACAACATGACTTTATCCGATGCTCAAAACTGGAATTGCTTTTATGCTGGTTGGGATGCTACCGATGCCGTTACTGTTACTGAAGCAACAGGAATACACCATCCATCTGGCGATGTTAAAAAGATTTGCAGAGAAAATGACGCACCATACCATTCAAGTGCTGCTGGGGCAGCCGTATGGTATATTGATGAGTGGGAAGAAGGAGTAACTGAACCAGGTTCATCAGGTTCGCCTTTATTTGACCAAAACCATAGAATTATTGGTCAACTTTATGGTGGTGCTGCTGCGTGTTCAGGTACAGTTAACAATGCTCAATACGATTATTATGGCAGATTAGGGGTTTCTTGGAATAATGGAGTAGATGCCTATTTAGCACCGAATTCATGTGGTGTTGCTTCAGTTAATGATGGTTGGGATCCAAACACTCCAACTTTAGCTGATGATGCTGGTATTTCTGGCATTACTTCACCTAATGGAGCTTATTGTATAGATAATTTTGATCCAGAAATCACTCTTAGGAATTACGGCACTAATAATTTGAATTCTGTAACAATAAATTACGATATAGATGGTGGAACTACAAACACCTTTAATTGGACTGGAAATTTAGCTCCTGGCGGCACTGAAATAATTCTTTTTGGCAACATGATAACTACGGCTGGAGCACATACATTCAATGCTACATCGAGTCTTCCAAACGGAAATGCCGACAGCAATCCACTCAACGATGGTGCAAGCTCAAATTACTCAGCAACTATTGGAGGACAAGACATTCAAATTGATATAAATACAGACTGTTGGGGATCTGAGATAACTTGGACAATTGAAGACGTTAATTCAAATGTATTAGCAAGCGGTGGACCTTATGCTGATGTTACAGGTGGTGAGTTAATATCAACAACAGTATGTTTAGCGATAGATTGTTATGATTTTATTATAAACGACAGCTATGGAGATGGAATGTACGGTTCTCAATGGAGTTCATGTTCTGTAGATGGAGATTATGCTGTTATTGATGTTGCATCTGGTACTATATTAGCCTCTACTATTGCGGCTAATGCAGACTTTGGCAATCAAGAAATAAACAATTTTTGTATATCGCAACCATGTTCCTGGTCATTAACATCAAATACAACTCAAGAAACTTGTTTTGGAGATAGTACAGGAAGCATTACCGTGAACGTTAATGGAGGAAGTGGAGCATTTACTTATGATATTGGTAATGGGCCGCAAAACACAGCTACGTTTAATAATTTAACACAGGGCAGTTATTCAATATCAGTTTCTGATGGCTCATGTAATTCTACAATTCAAGTTGTATTAGCAGGGCCGAGTGAAATTTCTGGTACCATAACTACTATAGATGTTAGTTGTAATGGATTATCTGATGGATCTTTAACTGTTGTTGGAAGTGGAGGTGACAGTACATATACTTATGATTTTGGATCAGGATTTGGTTCAAACAATTCCATAAATGGCTTACCTGCCGGGTCTCAAACTGTAATTATTCAAGATGGAAATGGATGCATTGGAACTGTAAATGGAACCATTAGTCAACCTAGTGCTATAAATGTATCTACTTATGTTGTTGATGAAACTTTTGGTGCAGATGGAGCAATTAACATAACAGTATCTGGTGGTGTATCTCCATTTTCATTCTCATGGACAGGTCCTTCCGGATATACTTCAACAAATGAAGACATTGGTGGATTAGTTAGTGGTTCTTATACTTTAGTTGTAACTGATGCCAACGGTTGCACAACTACTTTAAATGATATTTTAGTTGATTCTTTTGTTGGTTTATTTGAAAATGGAGAAACTATATTTAATATTTACCCTAATCCTTCCAAAGGAATATTTAATGTTAGGTTCAATGATAATTTAATAGGAGAGAAGGTGATTGAAATATATGACCTTACTGGTAGAATGGTTTTAAAATCAACAAACATTGACAGTGAACAATGCACTATTGACATTTCAAACAAAGCATTTGGAACCTATGTGTTGAAAATTTCAGTTGATAATAAAGAGTACTTAAAGCGTATTTCAAACATTAAATAAATTCTTCTAAAACGAGGAGTGTTGTATGAATTGGTTTAAATCATCAAATAACAATTTTAATTGGATTGAATTAAAAAATGATTTAGACCTAGATAATGCTATTGAAACTTCCTATAAAGCACCTATACTAATATTTAAACATTCTACAAGATGTTCAATTAGCTCAATGGCTAAAAATAGAATTGAAAGTAGAAAAGAAATTAAATACGAATACCTATACTTTTTAGACATAATAAAGTATAGGTCTATTTCAAATAGAATAGCGAGTAAATTCAATGTTAAACATGAATCTCCTCAGATTTTAAAAATTGATAAGGGAGAATGCATTTATAATGGTTCTCACCAAGAAATAAATTGGGAAAATGTGCCGGACTAGATTTTACCTTTTGTCAATATCTACAAAATCTCTTTCTGTTTCACCAGTATAAATTTGTCTTGGTCTACTTATAGGTTGATTGTCATGCATCATTTCTTTCCATTGAGCGATCCACCCTGGTAATCTGCCAAGTGCAAACATAACGGTAAACATTTCAGTAGGAATTCCAAGTGCACGATATATTATACCAGAGTAAAAATCAACATTTGGATACAACCCTCTTGATTGGAAATAGTCGTCATTTAAAGCAACTTCCTCTAATTTTTTAGCAATGTCCAAAACTGGATCTACAACACCTAACTTTCCAAGAACATCATCCGCAGCTTTCTTAATAATTTTAGCTCTAGGATCAAAGTTTTTATATACTCTATGTCCAAAACCCATCAACCTAAATGAATCTTCTTTATCCTTTGCTTTATTTACCCACTTGTCTAAATCTCCACCATCATTCATGATTTTTTCAAGCATTTCTATTACTGCCTGATTTGCTCCACCATGTAAAGGACCCCATAAAGCAGATACTCCTGCTGAAATGGAAGCATATAAATTTGCTTGAGATGAACCTACCACACGTACTGTTGAAGCAGAACAATTTTGTTCGTGATCGGCATGAAGGATTAATAATTTATTCAATGCACTTGTAATAATAGGATCTGGTTCGTAATCAAAAGTTGGCATTCCAAACATCATATACAAAAAGTTCTCGCAATAATCGTACTTATTGTTCGGGTAAATAGACGGGTGCCTCATAGCATTTTTATACGACCATGCGGCTAGCGTTGGTATTTTTGCAAGAAGTCTGTGTATGGTTAAATCTATTGCTTCATCACTTCTATTAGGATCTAACGACTCAGGGTAAAATGTAGATAATGTACACAATGATGCTGCCATTATTCCCATTGGATGCGCTTTAGCAGGATAAGCTTCAAAAAACATTCTCATATCTTCATGAACAAGAGTATGATTTGTTATGTTTTCTTTAAATTCTTGATACTCACTTTTATTTGGAAGATGACCATAAATAAGCAGATAAGAAACTTCTAAAAATTCTGCTTTATCTGCTAATTGTTCAATAGGATATCCACGATATCTTAAAATTCCTTTTTCACCATCAAGAAATGTTATAGCACTTTTAGTCGAACCTGTATTTTTAAAACCAGTATCAATAGTAATGTAACCAGATTGAGCTCTTAATTTAGAAATATCAATA
>JAQWRG010000033.1 GCA_029243855.1 Flavobacteriales bacterium
GTTGAACCTATTGCACTAAAATGCATTAACAATTCCAATCCATTAAAAGTCAAAATAATTCCAGGAGAATCAAACTTAAACTTCAAATACAAATGGGATTCAGATTCAACAATGAAAGAGCCACATAAAGAGCTTACTTTAAAAATCAATCAAACAGGAGTTTTATCAATTCAAGCTTTCAAAAATCAAAAAACATATGGTGAAATTTTCAATCAGGAATTTTCAAAAAATCGCGCAAATCAAGGAAGTGTTGAATACACCTCCACCTACAGTGAATTTTACGAATCAAATCTCAATCATACTTTAATAGATGGGAAAATTGGAAGCTTAAACTTTAAAGATGGAAATTGGCAAGGTTTTTTTGGCAAAGACATTGAATGTATTATTGATTTAAAAGAAACCATTTCTGTTTCAACGGTAAAAAGCAATTTTTTTCAGTATTCTAATTCATGGATATTCTTACCTGAATACTTAGAAATACATCTTTCTGAAGATGGGGAAAACTGGAAAAAAACAATGAAAAAACAACCTATTCAATCACCTCTAAAAAGGGGACAATTTAAAGAAACAATTTCTGTAGATTTCCATGATGAAATGGCTAGATACATTAAAATAAAAGCTAAAAACAGAGGTCCTGTTCCCAATTGGCATGAAGCTGCTGGGTCTAAGTCTTGGTTGTTCATTGATGAAGTAATAGTAGAATGAAAGTAGAATTTTGCATATCAACCTTTGAAGGAGCATTGGCTGCAGAAAAATGGAAAGCAGACCGAATAGAACTTTGTAGTGATTTAGATAAAGATGGTCTTACTCCTACCCTTTCATTAATAAAATCCTGTACTGGAATATTTAATGGGGAAACTCATGTAATGATCAGACCTCACAACAATGGATTCATCTATACTGAACAAGAGATTGAGGTGATGATTGATCAAATAAAAATGGCAAAAAAAGCAAATGCTTTTGGAGTAGTTTTTGGAGTTCTAAACCAACAGAATAAGATTGACATCACTACCAATCAAATTCTCATAAAAGAAGCTAAAAAATTAAATCTAACATGTACATTTCACAGAGCTTTTGATTTTTGTAAAGAACCCATAAAATCACTGGAAGAAATAATAACTCTTCAATTTGATTGGTTATTGACTTCAGGACAGCAAAATACTGCAATTGAAGGAATTGATTTCATTAAAAAAATGATTAAAATTAGTAATCAAAGAATAAATATTTTAGCTGGAAGTGGAGTTGACGCAATAAATGCAAAATCACTTTCTAAAACAGGTGTCAATGCTTTGCACTTTACTGTAGATAAAACTGGAAAAGTTGATGAACATAAAATAGATTCAATTAAAAGAATCATTCAATAACAATCTCATCAAAAAATAGCCAAGTATCACCTCCATAACCAAGGTGCCACTCAGGACATTTGCCAAAATTAGTTGCTTTAACCTTAATGTATTTTGTTGTAATTGGATTATCTAACAAAACTTCAAAGTCTTTAACAAATGAGCCGTATTCGTTTACAGAAAAGTCATTATTCACCAAACCTATTGATGTGTAATTTTCACCATCTTTGGAAGCAAAAAATTCCACATCTTTTGGAAACCATATCCACGATTTAACTTCTTGAATTGACCCAATAGAAACATTAGATATTTGCTTTATACTTCCTAAATCTACTACTGCCTCAAAATCTTGTCCTTGAAAGCCTTGCCAAAAACCAGTTGGATAACTGTTGGGGCCATGTAAACCATCGATTAGTGCGCCATCTCCTCCTGCATTGTACTGATTACTATAAGCTGATACGAGATTAATTTTTCGATTACCATCTTTTTTTGCGTAAGATGAAAGCACATTTTTACTTTTAACATTGTTGGTAATGGAATAAGCTTCGATTTTTTTTGAATCGTATATATAAAATGGAGCTTTATAAACTTCAAAAGCTGGAGCCTTTAAAACATTAAAATCATTTGAGGAGTATTCTCTATAGAATATTTTAGAACGAGCATCTATGCTTTTTAGTGAAACCAACAATGAATCAGAAAAAGAATTAGACGAAGTTTTAAAGTAAGGAACAATTGAAATATTATGTATTGAATCAATACTAGAATTAGGCAAATCATTAATTCCCCAATTTTTATTCGGTTGATTTCCCATTTCAAAAATCAATTCGCCACCCTCCATAATTGCACTATGGCTTATAAAATTTTTATGAAATGAATTGCCATTTAGTGAAGCGCTTTGAATGTAAATTTGATCGCTTTCCTTTTTATTTGTTTTTATGGTGAAGATGTTTCCATTTTCTAAATGAATTGAAGCCTTTTTAAAAATAGGTGATCCTATTGTATAGTAAGGCAATCCTGGTGTAACTGCATAAAATCCTAACGCACTTAAAACATACCAAGAAGACATTTGTCCGCAATCTTCATTTCCTGAAAGCCCATCGGGTTGAGTGGAATACTGCTCATTTAAAATTTGAGCAACTCTACGCTGGGTTTTATAAGGTTTTCCAATAAAATTATATAAATAAGCCATATGATGACTAGGTTCATTTCCATGAGCATACTGTCCAATCATTCCAGTTATATCAGACTGGTGTCTTCCTATTAATTTTGAATCCGTTTCAAACAATTGATCTAATATATTTTCAAACTTATCTTTTCCTTTGTGTAATTTAATTAAGCCATCAATATCATGAGGAACAAAAAAACTATACTGCCAGGAATTTGCTTCTGTATAATTGTAGTTTACTTCTTCGGGAATAAAACCATATTTAAAATTACCGTTTAATTTAGGTTGCATAAAGCCTGATTGAGGGTTAAATATATTTTTAAAATTTTGTGCCCTACTTATATACTTGTTAAAAATTAAAGTATCGTTTAATTCAGCTGCCATTTGAGCAATACACCAATCGTTGTAGGAGTATTCTAGATTTTTAGAAACGGATTCTGCCTCATCTTCAGACGAAATGTATCCATTTTCATTAAATTCAGGAATGCCCAATTTTTCTCTATTAGAAACATGTAACATAGCGGGGTACAATTCTTTGGCTTGATCAGAAGCTATGTTTTTAACATAGGCGTCTAAAACCACCGAAACTACATGATAACCAATCATACAACCAGTGTAATTGGCACAAAGCTCCCATATGGGCAATTGACCTCCATTGTTGTATTGAGTCAAAAAAGTAGTTAGAAACTCTTCTGTCTTTTGCTGTTCAATAAGCGTATACAAAGGGTGAGTAGCTCTAAAAGTGTCCCACAAGGAAAAAACAGTATAAACGTTTGAGTTGGATTTATGAATATTCAAATCAGTTCCTCTATACGAACCGTCTACATCGCTAATTACATTAGGAGCTATCATTGAATGATATAAAGAAGTATAAAATATTTCTTTTTCATCATTAGTTCCTCCATCTACTTCAATTTTGCTTAAAGCCTTAGCCCATATTTCTTGAGCATCTTTTTTATACCTTTCAAATTCCCAATGTGAAGCCTCTGCCAATAGGTTATCTCTTGCATTGTCAGCACTTACCGTTGAAATTCCAACTTTTACTATTAATTTATTGTTTTTAAGATTATTAAAATTTAGAGCCAACTTAGTTGGATGTTTTAATTCTGTATTAAACCCTTTATTAAAAATTGAACTATCAAAAGGTCGAGAAGTTTGAATGCAAAAATAAAAATGTTGTTTTTCTGCCCATGAACTTGAAATTCTTGAGCCAATAATTTCATTATTTCCAGCAATTTTAATCTCCCAATCAATCAATCGATCCCTATGCTCTAAATCAATTAGTAAATGAGCAGTTTCTTCATTTTTAAAGTTATACTCATGAATTCCAACCCTTTTAGTAGCCGTAAGTCTACAAGAAATATTGTTTTTATCTAACAATACTTCATAATATCCAGGAGAAGCTATTTCTGATGATTTGCTGAAAGTTGATGAATATCCATTAGATGAAGAAACGGTAGATCCATTATCAAAACATACTTCATTTTGAGAAGGCATAATTAATAAATCGCAATAGTCTGCAATTCCAGTTCCGCTTAAATGCGTATGACTGAACCCATAAATTATTGAATCTGTATAATGATAACCAGAACAACCATCCCAGCCCTCAAGCCTACTATCGGGACTAAGCTGAACCATTCCAAATGGCAATGTAGCGCCAGGAAAGGTATGACCATGTCCACCAGTACCAATAAAAACATTCACTAAATCTATTGGTGATTTTGGATTATTACATCCAACTAAAAAAAATAGAGCTACTAATATTTTTAAACCCTTTGTAAATAACTTCATTATTAATTTAGGAACTATGAATTAAAGTTGAGTTTCTCTTTACAAACCATGCAAAGAAAGATAGATAAGCAAAACACAAAATGCCTATAAAAAAGGATTCTTGAATGCCAATCACATCCGCAATTTTACCCTGAATTGGAGGAATAATTGCTCCACCAAGAATCATCATTACTAAAAATGCTGAACCTTGAGTCTGGTATTTTCCTAATCCAGCAAGTGACAGTGAAAAAATACAAGGCCACATAATAGATAGAAAAAGTCCAGCACTTAAAAATGCATAGATTGCAACAGTACCATCTGTCATTAAACCAATTATTACAGATATTAATCCCAGAATTCCAAATACCCCAAGAGTAATAGCAGGTTTATCGTTTGTAATGAAAAAAGCAGCTATTTGAATTAAAACACATAAAATATACCAATATAAAGGGCTAACATCATAACCTGAAACAGAAGTAAGTCCTAAGACAATAGAAAATGCAATAAGTGGAACAAAAAATCTTAAAATGTTTTTAACCTTGTTAGATAATTCAAAAGCATTAATCGATCCAGCCCATCTACCTATCATTAAACTACCCCAAAACATGGCAATAAAAGGAGCAATTTCAGAGCTTGAATAACCACCAAAAGAATCCTTTTTTAACAGCTCCCCTAAATTACTTCCTATAGCAACTTCAACTCCAACGTAAATAAAAATGGCAAGCATGCCTAGTGTCAATTGAGGATATTGCATTGCTCCCCATTGATTTTTTTGAGTTTTACCTTTAAAATGAGCAAATAGTAAACCACCTACAATAACTAATAATCCTGCACTCAACCAAATCATTCTATTTTGATCCAATGGACTAGACAGTGCTTCAATTTGGGCATTCATTTCAAATATAGCAGGTTCACTGTTTTCAATATCAAGTGCTTTAATTTCGGATTGTAAAACTTCAATTTGCTTTTGTTCTTTTGATAAATAACTACTGAAAACTGGTGAAAAACAAGCAATTAAAAGGCCAGTAATCACCAATAGAGTAACCATTGCTTTTTTAGCTTTTTCAGGCTTTTCAGTGCTAATGCCACTTGGTAGTTTTTTAGAAACACTAAAAAGAATTGCAACACCTAAAAAAAGTCCACCAACACAAGCATACAATATAATTACTTGAAATAGGCTAAGAGAAGCTATCATTTCATCACTAATAGATGATGCTGTACCAAATAAAGCAAGTGCTACTATTAATGGACCAACCGTTGTTCCCAAGCTATTTATTCCACCTCCTAAATTTATACGATTGCTACCTGTTGATTCATCTCCTAGTGCAATCATAAATGGGTTGGCAGATGTTTGCTGTAAAGAAAAACCTAATGCTACAATAAATAAACCAAGTAACATTCCAGAAAATACATTAAGATAAACTGATATAATCATTGCTAATGCACCTAATGCAGAGAACGATAAACCATATACAATACTTTTTTTATAACCCCATTGACCAACTAAATCCTTTCCAGTGGAAGAACCAAATGCAAATAATAAAAGAGCACCTAAATAGTAGGCCAAATAAAAAGCAAAATCAATAAGCTGACTTTGAAATTGATCAAGACTAAAATAATTTTTACAAAAAGGAATGAAAACACTGTTACCAGCTGCAATAAACCCCCAAAAAAAGAATACAGTTGTTAAAGTGAAAAGAGCGCTTTGATTTGTTTTAGCTTGCATGTTTTATATAATTTACTTTAAAGAAACAATAATATTTTAATTTAATGTACCAAACACACTATGTGTTTTTAAACAATTTTAAGGCTATTTGAAATGGTTAAATATTTATTAAACAACAGTAAAAGTAATCTCATTCACTTACCTTTGCAAAAAATAATAAAATGAACAAAACCACTGTTAAAGGTTTTTCAAAGCTATCAAAAGAAGGTAAAATAGAGTGGATTGTCAACAAATATCTTGGAGGCGATGATACTAGTGTTGATTTACTTACAAGCTACTGGCACGATGATGAATCAGTTCAAAAAATTCACGATGAATTTATAGAAAACACCATAACTAATTTCTATTTACCGTTTGGTGTAGCACCAAATTTCTTAATCAACGACAGAATTTATTGTATCCCAATGGCAATTGAAGAAAGTTCTGTAGTTGCTGCTGCTGCAAAAAACGCTAGTTTTTGGATGACGAAGGGTGGATTTAAATCTGAGGTTATTTCTACTACGAAAATTGGACATGTTCATTTTGCATGGTATGGTGATTTTGAAAAATTAAAAACCTTTTTTGATAGCATCAAACATAAATTCATTGAAGAGACTCAAGATCTTACGTCCAACATGAGAACAAGAGGTGGTGGGATTTTAGACATTCAAATTCTTGATAAAACTCATTTAGAGCCCAATTATTATCAAATTCAAGCAAAATTTGAAACTTGTGAAGCAATGGGGGCTAATTTCATAAATAGCCTTCTTGAAGAGTTTTCTAAAATATTTGAAAGGGAATTAAATAACAGTGATTTTTCAGAAAATGATAAAAAACTGGTTATTCTTATGTGTATTTTAAGCAATTACACACCAGAATGTTTGGTAAGATGTGAAGTAAGTTGCCCTGTTGAAGAATTAGCAGATGATCCATCAATTGATGTAAATGTATTTGCTAAAAAGTTTGAACAAGCCATACATGTTGCTAATATTGAACCTTACAGAGCAACAACTCACAACAAAGGTATTTTTAATGGCATTGATGCGGTAATCATTGCAACAGGAAACGATTTTAGAGCAGTTGAAGCGTGTGGACACACTTATGCAGCTAAGGATGGCCAATATCGAAGTTTGACTAATGTAGAGGTCAAAGATGGCCAATTTAAGTTTTGGATAGAAATTCCAATAGCTGTTGGAACAGTTGGTGGATTGACATCACTTCATCCAATGGTTAAATTTGCTCATCAATTATTGGGCAATCCAAAGGCTACTGATTTAATGAAAATAATTGCTGCAGTAGGATTAGCTCAAAATTTTGGAGCTGTTAGATCCTTGGTAACAACAGGTATTCAAAAAGGACACATGAAAATGCACTTATTGAATATATTGAATCAATTAGGGGCCACGGATGAGGAAAGAGAAAAAATAAAGTTTCACTTTTCTGACAAAGTTGTTTCACACAAAGGCGTTGTAGATCAATTTTGCAAATTGAGAGGCATCAAAAACATTTCAGAATTCAACCTTAATTCTTGAAAACAAACTATGCCAACGGTAAACTATTAATTACTGGAGAGTATCTTGTATTAGAAGGTGCCAACTCTCTAGCTATTCCATGTGCTAAGGGTCAAAGAATAGAATATACTCCAAACAATAAAATAAATACAATTGATTGGACAAGTTTAGACTACCTAAACAAGGAATGGTTTTCCGCAAAGTTTGAATCTGACTCCTTAGACATTTTAAGTAGTTCTGATAAATATAAAGCCAAACACCTTCAGAAAATGCTCATTGAAGCTTATAAATTATCAAATGACAAGCTAAGTGGCCAAATAAAAACAACCTTAGAATTTCCAAATGATTGGGGGCTTGGGTCAAGTTCAACACTAATTGTTTGCATAAGTA
>JAQWRG010000050.1 GCA_029243855.1 Flavobacteriales bacterium
ACAATAGCTAGAGACGATAATGGATTTTCGTGCCAATTTTCAATAAGGTTGGGCATCATCTCATGAAAATCTGGAAAAACAGTTTTGAAAAAATCATCTATTTGTTCATCTGTTTTTAGTTCATTAAAGGCGTTTTTGTCGCCATCATAGGGCATAAATAGAGTACACGTAAAAGACCCATCTTCATTAGGAAGTGCAATTAACATGAACCTTCCTCTTGGCCAAATGTGAAGTGCATTCTTTTCAATTTGGTAAGATCCATCTGGATTTGAAGGAAGAAGCAATTCCTTGTACCCATCTTGTATGTAACGTTGACTGTAATTAAATCTGTCAAGTTTTTGCATGGCGTTGTAGCGGATTGATGAAAATGCTCCATCAGCAGCAAAAATTACATCTGCAGTGTCTTCAATAATTTTCCCTGATACGTTATCTTTTAATGTGACGGTTCCTTTCTCAAGATTGGCATCAAGACATTGGTGGTTGTAAAAGATGTTTGCGCCACCTTTATTTTCAGCTATATCCATCATAATAGCATTAAGATGACCTCTAGAAACAGAATAAATGGCTTCATCTTTTTTTCCATAAGCTTGATATGTTAAATCTCCCTCAGTTGAATGCATTATTCTCCCGGTCATTGGAATAGCAATTTCATTGACTAAATGATCAACTCCTGCATTTTTTAAAGCTTTCCAACCCCTATTTGATAAAGCAAGGTTTATAGATTTTCCAGCAGATATTTCAGCCTTTCTAATGTCAGGTCTTCTTTCATATATGGTGACTTTGTACCCTGCTTTAGCCATGTATACAGCCCAAAGTGAGCCGACTAAACCAGCACCAACTATTATTGCCTTCTTCTCCATTTTTGTCTATATTTTGATTCGTTAAACTTTGTATTATTCCTACTATTAGTCCTAGAAAAAATTCTTGTTGTAAAACGCCATGCAATAAGCCCAAAAACAAGTGCCCCTGTAGTAATTACAATCATTTTAGTATTTGGATCAATGGTCATTAACTTAATGCTGTTTTTAATATTTGTCCAAATCTATATGCATCTTCAAAGCTATTGTATAAAGGTACAGGTGCTATTCGAATCACATTAGGTTCTCTCCAGTCTGCAACAACCCCTTTGTCAGAAATCTCATCAAATAATGTTTTACCATAACCATGAGCAATAATTGATAATTGACACCCTCTGTCTTTAGGGTTTTTGGGAGTAATTATTTCTAAATTCTCACCTGTTTTCGAATTAATATCATTTATGATGAATTCTTGAAAGGAAGTCAATTTCTCACTCTTTTCTCTCAAAGCTTGCATTCCTATTTTCTCAAAAACATCAAGAGAGGCAAGGTGAGCCGCCATTGATAAAACGGGGGCATTGCTTAATTGCCAGCTTTCAGCAGTTGGAATTGGTTTGAATTTATCTGGCATCTCAAATCGATCAGACTTATCATGTCCCCACCAACCAGCAAATCTTAAAATCTCAGGATTTGTTACGTGCTTTTCATTGATGTATAATCCACTTACCCCGCCAGGGCCGGAGTTTAAATATTTGTAGGTACACCAAGCAGCAAAATCAACATTCCATTTGTTAAGTTCTAGAGGAATATTTCCAGCTGCATGTGCAAGATCAAACCCAACAATTGCACCAACATTCTGTCCTGATTGGGTTATTTTTTCCATTTCAAAAACTTGACCAGAAAAATAGTTAACCCCACCAATCATGACCATAGCTAAGCTGGAACCTAACTCGTTTATTTTGTAAATAACGTCTTCAGTTCTTATTAATCTTTCTCCAGTTCTAGGTGCTATTTCAACGATACATTCTTCAGGTTTATATCCATGAAACTGGGCTTGACTTTGAAGAGCATATTGATCACTAGGAAAAGCCTTTTTTTCACATAAAATTTTATATCTTGATTTTGATGGTTTGTAAAAAGAAACCATCAATAGATGTAAATTAGTGGTTAAACTATGAGTTACCGCAACTTCTATTTCTTTTGCTCCAACAATTTTAGCCGTTTTTTTAGCCAACAACTCATGATAAGGCATCCACGGGTTTTTTGCAAAAAAATGTCCTTCTACTCCCCATTTGGCCCAATCGTCTAACTCTTGCTGTATGTAAGATTTGGTTGCCTTAGGTTGAAGACCAAGAGAGTTACCAGTGTAATAAACGACAGGTTCTTTGGTGAAGGTAGGCAGGTGAAAAAGATTCCTACAATCTTTAAGAGGATCATTTTTATCAAGTTTTTTTGCAAATGATTCAGAATTTTCCCAATTACTAACGATATTCGACACTTAATTAAGTTTAATAAATATTCCACAAATATAATTGATTTAACAGGTTAGTTGTAATATTGTTTGATTATGATAAAGATTAATTCACAAGCTTTTTTTAAACAAGCCAAAAAAGTAATACCAGGAGGCGTTAATTCACCAGTTAGAGCTTTTAATGCAGTTGGAGGATCTCCAATATTTATTAAAAAGGCAAAAGGCGCTTATTTGTTTGATGAAGACGGCAACAAATACATAGATTTTATTTCCTCATGGGGGCCTATGATTATTGGACATGCTCATCCTTTTATTATAGACAGTATAAAAAAACAAGCTGATTATGGAACATCTTATGGTATTCCTACTGCCCTAGAAACCAAAATTGCTGAGTTAGCTGTTAAAATGGTCCCCAATATTGATAAAATAAGATTCGTTAATTCGGGAACTGAAGCTTGTATGAGTGCAGTAAGATTAGCAAGAGGATATACCAATAGAGAAAAAGTACTTAAGTTTTCAGGATGTTATCATGGCCATGCAGACTCTTTTTTAATTCAAGCAGGTAGTGGAGCATCTACTTTAGGAACACCAAATAGTCCAGGAGTTACTAAAGCAAGTGCTAGCAATACTATTTTAGTTGACTACAACAATAAAGAACAATTAATAGAAACGTTTAAAAACAATGGAAAAGAGTTAGCTGCTGTTATTTTGGAGCCAATAGCGGGCAATATGGGTTGTGTAATTCCTTCCGAAGGATTTGTTGAATTGATTAGAGAATTATGTAACGAGTATGGTGTTTTATTGATTTTTGATGAGGTAATGACAGGGTTTAGATTAGCCCCAGGTGGAGCTCAAGAAGTCTTAGGGGTTAAGGCTGACATCATTACGTTTGGGAAAGTAATTGGTGGAGGTCTTCCTGTTGGAGCATTTGCAGGTAAAGATGAAATAATGAACTTTCTTGCACCTGTAGGACCTGTTTATCAAGCTGGAACTTTAAGTGGTAACCCAATTGCCATGTCAGCCGGTCTTTCTATGTTGACGTATTTAAATGAACACAATGAGGTCTATTCGTCATTGTCAGAAAAAACAAATTATTTAAGAAAAGGGATGGAAAAAGCCTTAGATAAAACAAAAATATCCTATCATATTAACAGTTTAGGTTCTATGATTTCACTTCATTTTTCAGATGAGCCAGTTGTTGATTTCAAAACAGCTCAAAAAGGAGATAATGATCGGTTTAAAAAATATTTTCACGGAATGCTTGATGAGGGGGTTTATCTTCCACCTAGTGCATATGAAAGCTATTTTTTGAATGATGCCATTAGTTATGAAGATTTAGACTTTACAATTAAGGCTTTTGAAAAAGTTGTTTCTACACTTTAAATTTAAAGCGTAAAAAAAATACGAACTGAATAATCATATTGAGTCCAAAATTCAATTATGATGGTAAAAGTATATGGCTGTTCTCTTTTTGGGCTTTGCGGTCTACAAGTAACAGTTGAAGTAAACGTTTCAAGAGGTGCAAAATTTTATATGGTTGGTCTACCTGATAATGCTATCAAGGAAAGTCATCAAAGGATATCAGCAGCATTAAAAAATATTGGAATGAAAATTCCAATAAAAGAAATTATTATAAACCTTGCCCCAGCAGATGTTAAAAAAGAGGGAAGTGCATATGATTTAACCATTGCAATAGCTCTTCTTTCGGCTACAGAACAAATTCCTATAAATGAAATCATTTCCGATTACTTAATTATGGGTGAACTCTCACTTGATGGTTTTCTTAGACCTGTTAAAGGTGTTTTGTCTATGGCTATTTTAGCTAAAAGAAATGGATTTAAAGGGATTGTAGTTCCAGATGAAAATGCTAATGAAGCTTCCCTTGTTGAGGGAATTGAAGTATTGCCAATAAATCACATTAAAGATCTAATCAACCATATTAAAGGAATCAAAAGAATTAATGCTATTGTGTCAAGCATGAAAAAATATTCACCAAAAGATCTTCTTGATTTTAAAGATGTTAAAGGACAAAAAAGTGTTAAAAGAGCTCTTGAAATAGCAGCTGCTGGAGGACATAATATATTATTAATTGGTCCCCCTGGTTCTGGTAAATCAATGTTAGCTAAAAGGATATCTTCTATTTTGCCGGATTTAACAAATCAAGAAATATTAGAAACAACGCAAATTTATTCTATTTCAAATTTATTAAACACCAATTATATTGGCCACCCTCCATTTAGGAGTCCTCATCATACTATTTCTGATGTTGGAATGGTAGGTGGTGGTAAGGTTCCAAAGCCAGGTGAAATCTCATTGGCTCACAATGGAGTTTTGTTTTTAGATGAAGTTCCAGAATTTAAAAAAAATGTTTTAGAAGTTCTTAGACAACCCTTAGAGGATAAAGAAATTACTATTTCAAGAGCATTGAATAGTGTTAAGTTTCCTGCTAACCTTATGCTAGTTGGAGCTATGAACCCTTCTCCATCTGGAGATTTTTACCATCCAGATAATTCTAATAATAAATTAAAATCCATCAAAAAATATCTTTCAAAATTAAGTGGCCCTTTTATGGATCGGATTGATTTACATATTGAAGTTAATCCAGTTCCTGTTAATGAGTTTTCTAATGAGGCTTTTGAGGAATCAAGTAAAGAAATAAGAAAAAGGGTAGTTAAAGCAAGGAGTTTTCAATATTCTAGATCAGGAATTAAGAATTCAGATTTAAATGAAAAAGATATGCTCAAGCATTGTGAATTATCTAATGAAAGTAAAAAAATGCTTGAGCTTGCATCGAAAAAGATGAATATTTCGGCTAGAAGCTATAGAAGGATACAGAAAATTGCAAGGACAATTGCAGATTTAGATAATTCAGAGAGTATCATGCAAAAACATATAGCAGAGGCCATTCAGTACAGAACTCTAGATAGAATGAGTCAGTTTTTAAACTAATTCATGATCATTTTTCTGGCACGTTGATCCTTAACGCCATAAGAATCATATAAAGAAGAGTAATATCCTTGTTCAATTAAATTTCTTAATTCTTCTTGAGTCGATTCAACTTTAGGTTTAAAATCGGTATTTTCATCTGAATTAGCATTGTTTCTCATTAAAACTTTAACGATGAACAATCCAGACTTACCTTCAATTATTGAAGAGGTTTCGTTTTCATTCATGTGAAAAATATTTGCAATTAACTTAGGCTCTGCCAATTGTTGGTAATTGTTTCCAATATTAACATCAGAGTATTTCACATTAGAAATATTAGTTGTTAAGCCTAAAGAATTAGCAATGCTATCTAAAGACGATCCAGCGCTAAATTTATTATTTTCAATAAAGTATGCAGCTTTTAATTTGTTTTTCACTTGTGGTTCCATAAGCGATTTAAGATTGTTAAATCTATCATCATCTTGATTGATTTTCTCTTTTAAGACCGCAATTACTAATTGTCTATCTGAAATAATCTCTGGTTCCATGATGTCTCCTATTTCACTGTTAAATGCCCATTTAGCTATGTTCATATTTCTGTTGAGTTCAGCTGGACCATAAAATCCAGTTGTTCTTCTATTTGGATAAATTAAAGGAACGTATCCAGATTCTTTTACAGAAAGACCAAGCTCTTCTGCTGCTTCATTAAACGAAGACTCTTTAGCTAGGTTGTAAAAAGTTAATGCAATTGAGTCATAAAATTGATCAGTAGTAGTTTTGCTTACTCTTATAGTTTCATCAATGATAGCAATATTTTTATAAGTTCCATTTCTCTTACCTAAAACTTGGATAACATGATAACCATAATTTGTTTTGACAATTCCTGAACTACCATTTCTTTTGTTGAAACTGAAATCTTCAAATTCTGGAACCATTTGACCTTTAGGGAACCAAGCGTATACTCCTCCATTTGCAACTGAACCTTGGTCATCTGAATATTTAGTAACAAGGGTATTAAATTTGCTAGAATCTCGTCTTACAGCATACAAAATACTATCGGCTAACTTTTTGTTTTCAGCATCTTTTGGGTCACCATCTCTAGAGTTTATTAATATATGACGAACTTTAGCTTGCTCTTCTTCACCACTATCAAATACCTTAACTAATTGCATCTTATCAAGGTTTGAAAAAGGTCCAATAACATCTCCTTTAGATGCTTTTTCAATTTGCTGATCAATAAAGGCAGGAAACTTACCTCCTTTATAAGGATTTCTAGAAAAGACACCAGTTGGTTGAGGACCATACTGAGACATAGTCATTATAGGAGTTTCCGCATAGTCTGCAACAAAAGTTGAATCATCCTCAGTATTTTTAAAATCTAATTTTAAGTCTCCTAATTTTTTTGAATAGTCTCCAATGTCACTATTAGATGGGCTGATATTAAGGATTACGTAGTCGTATGTTCTGATTTCTTGCTGTTGTTTCCACATAGCTTCGTATCGATGATCGTTAAAGTAGTTTTTTCTGCTTTCATCGTCAATAGTAATCAGGGTGTCTGAAATGTCATCGTAAGATTTGAAAATATAACTTATTTCAGCATTTGTTTCTTCTTCTACTAGGTTTCTCTTTCCCTCTTCGTAAGTGCCTAAAACCCCAAATTTCATCATAGAGTTGTACTTGTTTCTTATGCGTTCTGCCTTTAAGCCATTTTCATAGGAAATAAGAACTTGTATATTTTCTTGGTTGATTATGTTGTATTGTTTCCAAAGAGCAAATGAATCTTTTAAATAAACATTGTTTTCAGTAAACTCTTCCTTAAGAGATGATGGAAGTGGGTTTTCAGGGTTTAGTAAGCCTTGGTTTAGTTCATCGTTTGAAACATTGATGCCAAGTTTTGCTAATTCCATTGAATAAATGGTATCTGAAATCATTTGATTCCATGTGTTTAGTACAATTTGATCGTTTTCTTCATCAGTCATGCTTCCATCACCGCCTGAATTCTGACTGTTGTATCTAAAATTATTCATAGAATTGGCTAATCTATTTTCATAATTCCAGTCGGACGAATTCACTTCGCTATCATTGAATAATCCAATGCTATTGTCAATCTCACCACTAATTTGTTGCATTATTTTATCTAACGGTACAATAAATAGAAATAATCCAATTCCTACAATTGTTACAACAAGTCCTGATTTTTCTCTTATTTTACCTATTATAGCCATAAATATTAGTCTTAAAAGGTTGCGAATATACAATTGAATAAGGATAAATGAAAATTAGTTTTTTGTTAATGAAACTTTATTTAGCTAGATTGTTAATTTTAGGGAATAAATAAATGATTTATGGCTGATTTCTTTGTCTATTATAAGGCTTTACATCTAATTTTCATGGTTAGTTGGTTTGCAGGTCTTTTTTATACTGTTAGACTATTTATTTATTATTCTGAAGCTGACGATACATTTAAAGAGAATTCAGTTCTTATAAAAAAGCAATATCAATTGATGCAAAAAAGATTGTGGTTTATTATAGCATGGCCAGCCATGTTGTTGACTTTGGTTTTTGGAGTGTTAATGTTGGTTGAAAATCCAGCCTTTTTATCAATTCCATATATGCATGTCAAGTTAACATTGGTTTTCTTTTTGGTTGTTTATCATATAGTATGTCATTTTATTTATTTGCAACAGCAAAATAATAACAATAGGTATAGATCTGGAGCTCTAAGATTATGGAACGAAGTTGCTACCGTTTTTTTAGTTTCAATTGTTTTTGTAATTGTTTTGAAAAATCAATTGGATTGGATTTACGGAACCATAGGTTTTTTCATTTTTGGTTTTCTTCTTTTTGGAGCAGTTCAGCTCTACAAAAAGCTTAGATAAGAGCTTTGTATAACATCTGAATTTTGAACAATGATTAAATAGTTATTAACATCATGAAAATAGGTGGTTGTTTTTGTAAGAAACTTACTAAAATTGTCGTTTTTTTAACCTAAAATATTACAATTGTCAAAAGATCGAAAAATAAAGAGTGCTCTCATATCAGTTTTTTCCAAGGATGGGCTTGATGAAATAGTGCAAAAACTAAATGATTTAGGAGTATCTATATACTCCACTGGTGGGACACAAGCATACATTGAAAACTTAGGAATCGAAGTCAATGCAGTTGAGTCACTTACGTCATATCCTTCAATATTAGGAGGAAGAGTAAAAACGCTTCATCCTAAAGTTTTTGGTGGAATTTTAAGTAGAAGAGAGTTGGATTCTGATGTGTTACAACTTGAAGAATTCGAAATTCCTGAAATTGATTTGGTTGTTGTTGACCTTTATCCTTTTGAAGATACCGTTAAATCTGGTGCAGAACACCAAGATGTAATTGAAAAGATTGATATTGGCGGTATTTCTTTAATTCGAGCGGCAGCAAAAAATTATAAAGATGTTGTAATCATACCATCCAAAAATGAATATTCAAAATTTTCAACTTTATTGACTGAAAACAAAGGAATTACTAGTATTGATGATAGGAAATATTTTGCAAAACAAGCCTTTGGGGTTTCGTCAAATTATGATGTTAATATTCATGATTATTTTTCTGAAAGCAATGCTAAATCTATTCATGTTGACTTACAAAAATCTAATCCATTAAGGTATGGTGAAAACCCTCATCAGAAAGGTTGGTTTGCTGGTAATTTAGATGACCTTTTTACTCAACTCAATGGTAAAGCTCTTTCCTACAATAATTTGCTTGATATTGATGCAGCTGTTATGTTAATGAAAGATTTTAGTAATGTTGAGCCTACATTTGCGATATTAAAACACAATAATGAATGTGGCTTATCTACTAGAAGTACTCTTTCAGATGCTTATTCTGCAGCATTAGCAGCAGATCCTGTTTCAGCATTTGGAGGGATTTTAATTGCCAACAGAGAAATAGATATCGATACAGCAACTAAAATAAATGAACTTTTTTGTGAAGTTGTTATTGCCCCTTCCTATACAGATGATTCTTTAGCTCTATTAAAAAGTAAAAAGAACAGAATTATATTAGTTCAAAAAGAAGTTTCATTTGCAGCTTCACAAATAAGAACATGTTTAAATGGGTATTTGGTTCAGGATAAAGATTCCTCAACTGAGACGGAAGATGATTTTTCTCAAGAAACTATAAAATCTCCTTCAGCTGAACAAAACCAAGATTTATGTTTTGCAAATAAATTAGTAAAACATACAAAGTCAAATACAATTGTATTGGCAAAAAACAAACAGCTCCTTGCCAGTGGAACAGGTCAAACCTCTAGAGTAGATGCTCTTAATCAGGCAATACACAAAGCAAAATCTTTTGGCTTTGATCTAAATGGCGCTGTGATGGCTTCAGATGCTTTTTTCCCTTTTCCGGACTGTGTAGAAATTGCAGGTAATGAAGGCGTAAACGCTGTTGTTCAGCCTGGGGGCTCAATTAAAGATAAGTTGTCCATAGAATACTGTAACAAAAACAACATAGCTATGGTTTTTACAGGAACTAGACATTTTAAACATTAAAACATTAAACAATGGGAATATTCAATGTGTTTACTCAAGAAATAGCAATTGATTTAGGAACAGCTAATACGCTAATAATTAATAACGATAAAGTTGTTGTAGATGAACCCTCAATAGTAGCTATTGATAGAACCAATTCTAAAGTTATTGCAATTGGTAGAAGGGCTCAACAAATGCATGGTAAAACACATGAAAACATCAAAACAGTTAGGCCCTTGAAAGATGGAGTTATTGCAGATTTTCAAGCAGCAGAACATATGATCAGAGGGATGATTAAAATGATGAAAGGTGGAAATAGATTTATTCAACCATCCATGAGAATGGTAATTTGTATTCCATCGGGAATTACCGAAGTTGAAAAAAGAGCTGTTCAAGATTCAGCAGAACATGCAGGAGGAAAAGAAGTTTATCTTATTCATGAACCTATGGCTGCTGCTATTGGAATTGGAGTAGACGTTGAAGAGCCTATGGGGAATATGATTATTGATATAGGTGGAGGCACTTCTGAAATTGCTGTAATTGCTCTTGGTGGAATTGTATGTGATAAATCCATACGTGTTGCTGGAGATGATTTTACTTCTGACATAGAAGAATACATGAGAAGACAACACAACATTTTAATTGGAGAAAGAACAGCTGAACAAATCAAAATTGAAGTTGGCGCAGCATTAGATGTTTTAGAAACACCACCGGATGAATATGCAGTAAGAGGAAGAGATTTAATGACAGGAATTCCTAAAGAAATTTATGTAACGTACAAAGAAATTGCTCACGCATTAGATAAGTCAATTTCTAAAATAGAAGAAGCAATTTTAAGCGCCCTTGAAATGACGCCACCAGAACTTTCAGCAGATATTTATAAAACAGGTATTTATTTAGCCGGAGGAGGTTCAATGTTGAGGGGGCTTGATAAAAGAATTTCTCAAAAAACTAAACTGCCAGTTCATATTGCTGAGGATCCATTAAGAGCTGTTGCAAGAGGTACTGGTATTGCCTTAAAAAACATTGATAAGTATCAATTCTTAATCAAAGGATAAAGAGTTTAAAATAGAAAAGTATCATGCGAAATATAATTCGACTCATCCAGAAATATAGGAATTTCCTTTTTTTTCTGGTCTTAGAATTAATTTCATTTCTGTTTATTTTCAACTGGAGAAATAGTTTTCATCACAGTACATTTATAGGTGCAAGCAATTCAGTAACTGGGTATATGTATGAGTCAAAAGCAGCTATTTTAAATTATTTTTATTTAAGAGAAATTAACGAAGAACTTCACGATGAAAATCAATATTTAAGAGAGCAACTTCATAATCAGGAAATTAAACTTGGAAAGAAGTACATTAAAATCAACGACTCTCTTTATTTAAGAAATTACAAGTTTTTAAAAGTAGAGGTTTTAAATTCACAATATAAATATGTTGAAAATAGTATTCTTCTAAATAAAGGAACAAGCAATGGTTTAAAAGAAAAAATGGGAGTTATTGGCGTCAATGGCGTTATTGGGATTATTAACAAATGCTCTTCATACTATTCTTCAGTTGTCCCTGTAATAAATCCTCATTTTGTTTTATCAGTTGTGCACGAATCTTCATCAACATGGGGCGATTTACAATGGCTATCAAACATCAATAATTACCAAACAGCAACAATAAATAATATTCCAAATTACACCCCAATTAAAGAAGGCGATTTTTTTGTTACAACAGGGTCAGATGGTATTTTCCCAAGAGGCATCCCAATTGGTACAGTTAAAAGTTTTGAAAAAAATATAGAAACACAAATGATGACAGTTAAAGTATCTCTTTCTGAAGATTTTTCAAATACGCACAAAGGGTTTGTTGTTTATAATAGCGTAAGAGACGAATTATTCAATTATAACTCAACTAAATGAATGATATACTAAAAAATATAAGTTGGTTTTGTGGATTAATTATTTTTCAAATTTTTATAATTGATGCTATTGATTTAGGAATACACTCTGCTTATTTCTCTCCTTTATTGTTTTCTTTTTTCATTCTTAGATTAAAACTTGAAACTAGTGTTTTTACATTGTTAATTTATGCTTTTGTATTAGGGATTAGCATTGATGTTTTTAGAGATACAATTGGTTTGAATGCTGCTGCATTGTTGGTTGTGGCTATTCTACGGAAGTATTTTTTATCCATTATTTCTGAAAGAGATGATTTTGATTCTATGATAGAATTAGATTTCTTCAACTTGGGAATAGTTAGATATTTAATTTATTTTGGATTGGGAACAATGACTCACCATTTTGTTTTTGTATTGCTTGAGCAATTTTCATTTAATCATTTTTTCTTGTTGCTTTATCAATCCTTTGTTAATACAATCATAGCATTAATTATTTTATTTTTTATTCAATATCTAGTAATCAAGAAAAAATAGATGGATCCATTTCAAAATAGACGATGGGTTATTATTCTAATAATGCTTGGTGTGGGCTTAATTTTCATATTTAGGCTTCTATTTATTCAAGTGATTAATAAAGATTGGTCAAATAGAGCAGCTCAAATAAGTTCTACAATTAAAAACATTCAACCACCAAGAGGTTTTATTTATGATCGTAATCAAAAACTTTTAGTAGGTGCAGAGCAAGCGTATGACATAATGATACTTCCAAAGGATATTAAAGAAAAAGACTCCTTAATTATTTGTCAATTATTTAACATGTCTATTGAAGTTTTAAGGGGTAAAATTAATGAAGCTTGTTCGGGCTACAATGTGTCCTATAAAGCTTCTGTTTTTTATGAGTCTTTAACTAAGAGTGAGTATGCTAAAATTGCACCAAGTATTGGGCAAATTTCAGGATTATATGGATCAATAAAAACACAAAGAGGATACCCTCACCCAATTGCTGCTCATGCATTAGGGTATATTAGAAAAATAAGTAAAAAGCAATACGAAAAAGCTAAAAAAACAAATCAAAATGTATATTCAAGAAATGATTATTTGGGTATAACTGGCTTAGAAAAAATATATGAATTAGAACTTCGAGGAAAAAGAGGAAATGAAAATTTTTTAAAAGATTATGCTGGAAATAAAGTGGAAATTATTGAAAAGAAACCTGCTGAACCAGGAAAAGATTTGTTCACAACTTTAGATTTAGATTTACAATTGTTGGGCGAAGAGTTGATGAAAAATAAGCTAGGTTGTGTTGTTGCAATTGAGCCATCCTCTGGTGAAATTCTATCAATGGTTTCAGCACCATCTTTTGATCCTGCCTTATTTTCTGGAAGAGATTTTCCAGCCCAGTATGAAATCCTTTTGCATAACGACTCTCTAAAACCATTGCTTAATAGACCAGTATACAACGATAAATATAGACCTGGTTCAATATTTAAATTGGTACATGCTCTCATTGCATTACAAGAAGGCGTTTTGCAACCTTCAACTGGTTTTATTTGTGATAAAAATATAATTGGTTGTCATAATCATGAGCCACCGTCCAATCTTGTCACAGCTATAAAACACAGTTGTAACCCATATTTTTATCAGGTTTATAAAAGGATTATTCTCAGAGGAAAAAATAAAAATTATTTCGAAGACAGTAGACTAGGTTTGGCCAATTGGGAGGAAAAAGCAAAAAATTTTGGTTTTGGAGAAATATTAGGAGTAGATATTCCTGAAGAGAAAAAGGGGTTTTTACCAAATGTTGATTTTTATGATGATTGGTATGGTAAAAAGAGATGGGCGTTTAGTACCATTTACTCAAACAGTATTGGTGAGGGTGAAATTGGTGTTTCCCCACTACAAATGGCTAATCTTGCCGCTATTATTGCCAATAGAGGTTATTATTTTACGCCACATTTGGTTAAACAGGTAGGAGATAAAAAAATTAATTCAAAATTTATACAAAAACATACAACTAAAATTGACAGTATTTTCTTTATTCCTGTTGTTGATGCTATGGAGCAAGTGGTTTTAAATGGAACAGCTTCAAGAGCTCAGTTAGACAGTGTTAGTATTTGTGGTAAAACAGGGACGGTAGAAAATAAAAACTTTAATGATCATTCTGTTTTTATTTCATTTGCTCCCAAACACAATCCAAAAATTGCTATAGCTGTATACGTTGAGTACGGAACCTGGGGAGGAACTTGGGCTGCTCCAATAGCAAGTGTTATGATTGATAAATATTTAAATAGAGAATTATCTGAAAAGAGTTTAAAAAAGAAAGAAAGAATAATGGAAGCAGTTATTCTTAATAAAAACAGTGATTTTACCTTTTAAATGGCAAGGCGAATATCCATATGGAAATATATTGACAAGTATCTATTGATTTTATTCTTATTGCTTTTAGTTGGAGGATATTTAACAATATACTCTAGCAGTTTTGATGGTTTAAATGAAACAGGCAGCTTTTGGTCAACTAGTTCTGGTAAGCAATTAATATGGGTTATTATTTCATTATTAATAGGGTCCATTGTTTTACTGGTTGAGGGTAGTTTCATTCATAATTCATCGTACATAGTTTATGTAATTGTTTTGTTGTTGTTGGTAGGAGTGCTTTTTATGCCAGCCATTAAAGGGGCAAAATCCTGGTTTCAATTTGGCTCTTTTTCTATTCAACCTTCTGAATTTGCAAAGCTATCTTGTTCACTTGCATTTGCACGATATCTAAGCTCTATTAACGTTAAGTTTCAAGACTTTAGAACTAGAATTAAAGTCATATCTATTTTAATTTTTCCTGCAATTCTAATAGTATTACAACCAGATCCAGGAACCATGTTGGTTTTTATTTCTTTTGTATTTGTAATGTATAGAGAAGGTCTTTCAGGAAATATTCTGTTGATTGGACTATTGGCTATAATAATTGCAGTAATTGGGATATTCTTAAAAGCATCTGAAACAAATTTTGATTTACTGGGTTCAAGCATTTCTGGAAATATGTTTTTTGGTTTTATATTGCTTTTAATATCAGTTCTATCTTTTTTGATAATTAAGTTTTTTGTTCTCCCAAGATATAGGAAAGAAAAATTTTATCGTTTAGCTATTGTTACCGTTATAGGAATTGTTATTTCTCTGGGTGTTAATCATGTATACGACAACCTTTTTAAAGACAGACATCGTAATAGATTTCAAATTATGTTTGGGATTAAAGAAGATCGAACAGGAGACGGATATAACATATATCAAGCATTATCTGCAATAGGATCTGGAGAAGGTACAGGGAAAGGTTATTTACAAGGAACACTAAGTAATGATAAGTATAAGCACGTTCCGGAACAAAGTACCGATTTTATTTTTTGTAGTTGGGCAGAGGAATGGGGGTTTTTAGGGGGGTTACTTTTTATTATAGTTTATATAGCTACATTAATTAGAATAGTAATGCTAGCAGAAAGACAACGAAGTAAGTTTACAAGAATATTTGGATATTGCGTTGCTAGTGTATTGTTCTTTCACTTTATGATTAATATTGGAATGGTTACAGGTTTGGCACCAGTAATAGGAATTCCTTTACCATTTTTTAGTAAAGGAGGTTCAGCAGTTTTAACTTTTAGTTTATTGATTTTTATTCTTTTGCGTTTAGATGCTGAACGAAAAGTAGTTTTGAGATGATTTCTAAATGCCTAAATCTAAGAAATTAGCTACTTCTTTAGAAGCCAACTAGAAGATTGAATTTTATCACCTAATCCATCAATTAGGGCAACACCTAGTTCTTGACATATAGGTTTTTCAGGAATGGTATCATTGTTTTGGTCACCGCCATTTGCAAAACAAAGTTCGTAGTCTTTTCCGAAATCTGTTGCTATTTTTCGAATGGTTTCACGAACGGTTCTATCTTTATCAACAGATAAAATAGCTTTATCAACACCTTTAATATTATTTATGATGATCATTCTTTCCTCTTCATCCTGAAACGCCTTGCTTCCTTTTAATTTTCTTTGTAAATCAGAGTTTACAATTACAAAAAGCTCATCTGCATTTAGTTTAGCATTTTGAAAATATTCTAAATGACCTTTATGAATAGGGTTAAAATATCCACTTACAATTATTGCCTTTTTTTTCATACTTATGGTCAAATATTAAATTATAGTAGTTGTAGTATTGTATTTATTTAGGCTAGATTCAAACGGGCAATCACAATCCTTTTTTTTCTTTATTATGCTGCAGCTAACAAATGCTAAGCAGTAAAAAGAAATTAAAAATAGGAAAAAGGGAATTCTTAATTTCATTATTATGAATTTGTATTTTCAAAATTAATCAATACATCTATGTAATCACGATAATTATTGCTTATTTTGAAAGAATTAACGCTGTTTTTAAATGATAAACCACCTTGGTAGATATGTCCTAATGCTCATTTATATGTTTTCTAAACCTGAAAAATTCAGTGTTTATTGGAAGAGATTTATTGATGAAATTGTGCAATTAGGGATTAAATCTTTATTCATTGTAATTCTCATGTCTGCATTTATGGGAGCAGTTTTAGTTATTCAAACTGCTAGTGCAATTGAATCTGCATGGATTCCAGATTATACTGTAGGTTTTACGGTTAAGCAATCTATGTTGTTGGAGTTTTGCCCAACCATTATTTCTCTAATTTTAGCAGGAAAAGTAGGGTCTAATATAGCATCTGAATTAGGAACAATGAGAGTTACTGAACAAATTGATGCATTAGAAGTAATGGGAGTTAATTCAATAGGTTATTTAATTGGTCCAAAAATATTAGCTTCCTTATTTATATTTCCTATTATAATCATATATAGTATGTTTTTTGGATTTTTGGGAGGTGGAATTGTTTGTGAGTTAACCTCCATAATACCTGTTGAACAATATTTAGAGGGAATAAGGTCTTTTTCTTATGAAAATTACGGTCATATAAGATATGCCTTAATTAAAACTTCTGTTTTTGCTTTTTTGATTACTAGTATATCTAGTTATTTTGGTTATTACCTTAAAGGAGGGGCGTTAGAAGTTGGAAAAGCAAGTACCAATGCTGTTGTTTATAGCAGCATCTTTATATTGTTTGCAAATTATATTTTAACTCAATTGTTATTGATTTGATTAGTGTTAAAAACATATCTAAATCATTTAATGACGTTAAAATATTAGATGATATTTCATTTGATTTTCATCAAGGAAAGACCAATTTAATTATTGGAAAAAGTGGTTCGGGAAAGTCGGTATTAACAAAATGTATGGTTGGGCTTTTAGAACCAGATAATGGAGATGTTTTTTATCAAGAAACCAAACTTTCGTCTTTAAAAATTAAGGAAAAAAAAGAAATTAGAAAGCAGCTAGGAATGTTATTCCAGGGTAGTGCTTTGTTTGACTCTCTTAGCGTGGAAGACAATGTTGCATTCCCTCTAAAGATGTTCACCTCTTTATCTACTAATGATATAATAGAAAGGGTTAACTTTTGTTTAAACAGGGTAGATATTGTAAATAAAAATCAATTATTCCCTTCAGAATTAAGTGGTGGAATGCAAAAAAGAGTTGCGATTGCTAGAGCAATATCAATGCAACCAAAATATCTTTTTTGTGATGAGCCAAACTCAGGTTTAGATCCGGTTACTGCAATTGTTATAGATGAACTAATTAGAGAAATTACTAAAGAGTATAATATTACAACGGTTGTTATTACCCATGATATGAACTCTGTTTTAGAAATAGGCGATAATATATTATTTATTGATTCTGGTAAAAATAAATGGCAAGGAAGTAAAGATGAAATCTTAGACTCTGATGTTAAGGAATTAAATGATTTTATATATGTTTCAAAATTTTTAAAACAACTTAAAAAGAATAGTTAAAATTTAATTTTCTCAAAAAAAAAGGCCAATCAATCGATTGGCCTTTTTTGTAAGTTTAAATGTTGTTATTTAGTAATAACTACATTAAATCTGCTTGATTCACCGTTGGCGAATAACAAGTTAAACACATAATTTCCATTAGCAATATCACTAACATCAACATTAATGTTTCCATTAGCATTATTGATGTTTCTAACAGCAATAATTTTACCAGTTACATCAACAATGTTTAATGTAGCTGAACTATTTATTCCGTTAAATGGAATAGTAATTGAGTTTACAGCTGGATTAGGGAATGGAGTAATATCAACATTCTCTGATTGTTCTAACCCAAGATTAGTAGTTAATTCTACATTTACCCCAGCAGTAACTTCACTTCCAAAACCAGTTGCATACCATGTTCCAGAGTTTTCAACTAAACTAACTGGTTGTCCATAAACATTATTTAAGTTTTGATTGTAGTCTATAGCATCGTCAAATCCAAAATATACATCCGTATCAAATGTTTGAGCGCAGAATAAATATCTAGTATTGTCGTTCAATGTCATAGGTTCAGTAAATGGAACATAAACATTTTGGTATGCTGAATCTGTTGGGAATGTAATTTCACCTACAGCTACTGTGTTTAATGAAACAACACCTGCAAAATTAGGATCAGTTAAATCTGTAAAAGAGTCAGCCCATTCGTAACCGTATGTGCTAAAGTATCTTCCTGCTAACGATCCTCCGCTAACAACAGCTGAGAAATTAACTCCCATTGCAGCCATTCTACTTGCATTTGGATCCA
>JAQWRG010000058.1 GCA_029243855.1 Flavobacteriales bacterium
CATTCTTGTGAAAATGAAATTAATAATGAGAACTCCAATTGTTACAAAGCTACTTGCTATGCAACCACAAGACTTTTAGCTGAAGCGCTCAATATAAGTACTGATTTTTACTCTACATGTTTTCAATCAAGATTGGGAAGAGATCCTTGGTTAATGCCCTACACAGATCATGTAATTGAAAAATTAGCAAAAGAAGGAAAGAAAAAGATTTTAGTTTTTTCACCCGCCTTTGTTTCCGATTGTTTAGAAACAACCATAGAAATTGGAGAAGAATACGATGAACTATTCAAAGAGCACGGTGGTGAAAAATTACAGCTTGTTCCATCACTTAACGATTATGATGATTGGGCTGAAAACTTAACAAAAATCATCAAAGACTACACCAAATAAACTTGGAAGTCATTTTAAATAACACCCGTTATTCATCTCCATTAGATCAATTAACATGCTCTGTTGAAGACAGTAGGGTATTTGAAAAACTTGATTTATTTATAAAAAAAAATACGGGAAAACACATCGTATGTTTTATTTCCTATGAACTTAAAAATCATATCGAAAAATTAGAATCTTCTAACCTTGATGAAATACATTTTCCATTATTATTTTGTTTTGTTCCTGGTAAAATTCAAGTCAATTATAACTTTCCAACAAAACAAGAAGACAATCAAAACATACGTTTCCAAGCAAGAGAGTCAAAAATCTCTTACATCAACACAATTAAGCAAATTAAAAACCATATTCAAAAAGGTGATTTTTATGAAACCAACTATTGTTACGAATGGTGGACAGAATGCTTAAAATTTAAAAGTAAAAGCATTTATAACAAATTAATTTCAATTACAGATCCTCCTTACTGTGTATATGCTGACTTAGAAAATCATCAGATACTATGCGCAAGTCCTGAACTATTTATTAAGAAAAAAGGGAGTAAATTAATCTCAAAACCGATAAAAGGCACTCAAAAAAGAAGCACAAATAACTTAGAAGATGAAGTATTAGTTAAAGCTTTAAAAAACAATCCTAAAGAAAGGGCTGAAAACATCATGATTGTCGATTTAGTGAGAAATGATTTTAGTAAAATCTCTTTACCAGAAAGCGTTAATGTAGAAGAATTATGTGAGGTTTATACGTTTAAAAACATTCATCAAATGATTTCTACAGTTAGTTGTGAGATTTCGGATTCTGTAAGCTTGTCTTCTATTTTAAAAGCAACATTTCCAATGGGATCAATGACTGGAGCACCAAAGGTTGAAGTGTTGAAAACAATGGAAAAATTAGAAAAAACAAAAAGAGGGCTTTATTCAGGAAGTATTGGTATTATTCAACCCAATGGCGATTTTGATTTCAATGTAATTATTCGAACTTTACTATTCAATAAAAGAAATAACATTCTCTCCTTTCACGTTGGAGGAGCGATCACAAATGAAAGTAATCCTGAAAAAGAATACGAAGAAACACTTATAAAAGCACAAGCATTATTTGAAGCATGCAATTGAATCATGGATAGCATTGAAAATAAATATTTAGCCTTTTTTAAAAGAAATGATATCTCATTAGATGCCAAATTTTTGATTGGTGTTTCTGGAGGAGTAGATTCTATGGTTTGCTTGGATTTAGCGAGAAAACATACCAAAAATATTTCGGTAGCTCATATTAATTATAAATTAAGAGGTAAGGAAAGCGACAGAGATGAACAAATTACAAAGGAATATTGTCTAAAATGGAACATCCCATTTTACCTTCAAGTTTCAAGAATAGATAAATCTAAAAACCTTCAATTAGAAGCCAGAAATATTAGGTATACATTTTATGAAGAAATGTTAAAGGAAAATGGATTAGATTTTACAATAACAGCTCATCATTTAAATGATAATGTTGAAACATTTTTTTTAAACGCGTCCAGAGGATCTGGGATAAATGGCTTGACTGGAATTCCATCAATTAGAAAACAAATAATTCGCCCACTTACCAACGTTTCAAAAACCCAAATAATGGATTACTCTGCTAAAATTCAATTGAAATTTGGTGAAGACTCTAGCAATAAAACATCCGATTACAACCGAAACTTTTTGAGAAATAAAGTTTTACCCTTGTTAAACGATCAATTCCCCACTTTTTTTGACAAAATATCTGATACCATTTTAAATTTAAAAAGTGATAAAACTCTATTAAATGAACTTATTGATAAAGAAATAAATAAGGTTATTGATACAAAAGGCAACGGTTATTTAATAAAAAAACACAATGATATTTCAGCTCATACTTGGTTTCATTTTCTTAAAGAATTTGGATTTAACTATAAGCAAGTAATTAATTGGGTAGAAAACGAGCATCAGTCTGGTAAAACAATATTTTCAGAACATTACGAATTATCAAACGATAGAACTCATTGGACATTATACCCTATTGATAAAGAAAAACATATTGAAGTTAAGCTAAAACTTAATGAGTCCATTATCAACCCAATAAACCTGACTTGTGAAATAACTTCTCTACCATCATCTTTTGATAAAAACATAGGTTATTTTGATATTGAGCAATTACAATTTCCTTTAACCGTTTCTAAATGGAAAAAAGGGGATAAAATACAACCCTTAGGGATGAAAGGGATAAAAAAAATAAGCGACATATTGATTGATAAAAAGGTTTCATCTCATGAAAAAAAAGACATTTGGGTGATAAAATCTAACGATATTATAATTTGGTTGGTAGGTTTTGTGGTTAATGAGAATTATAAAGTAACAGAAAAAACAAACCGTTGTTACAAAATAAAATTTAACCTGAGATGATGGAAATATGCTAATTTTTTCGTAAATTATATTCTTAATTAGTATTTAACGCCTATGACTATGACAATTTCCGCTAAGCCTCAACTTATTGAAAAAGAGAATATTCCTTCCCTATTATTCCCTTCAAATTCTGTAGAAAGAACCAAAGAAGATTTAAAAATTTTGGTAAGAAAACTTCGCAGATCAATGATGCTCGGAAATGTACATAGAACTAAAATGAGAATTCAATTTGAAGATGAAGAAGGGTTAAAGGAAGTAAGAACAACTATTTGGGCTGTTGGCGATAGAAATATTGTTCTCAAAAAAGGTGTGTTGATCCCTATTAATAGGATTGTTGACGTTATTTTATAACATTTCGTTCATTTTCTTAGCTTAAAAATTATTGATTGTTGTTGTATGCCAATAATTTACGTTTAAATTTACGTTAACTATACTAAACGAATATGCGACATTTAATACTATTCCTTTCCATTTTATTGTCAATTTCTTACAACCATGCACAAGTAGATGGCGACCACTCAAGTTTAGAGTTTCCTGAAGATATGGTTCATCATGAAATTACCATTGAACAAGAAAATTGCCAAGTAACCATAATTGCAAAAATTGAAGTAGTTGACCATTGGCATATTAATGGAGCTAATCTACCTTTTGATTGCTTTTCAATTCCTACATTAATAAATGTTGATGAATCAAATCTATATACTATTGAAGATTCCCTTCTTGAACCCAAACCTCATTACACTTACGACACATTAGCCAGAGAAGGTTTATACTTACATGATGGCAAACTAGAAATAAAACGAATTATACATTTAAACACAGGCAATGACTTCACACTTAAAGGAAGTTTTTCATTTCAAACATGTGATGACAAACATTGCTTACCTCCTTACGAAGCTTCTTTTGAAAAAGAAATAAAAGGATGCGATGTGTCAGCAATTACAACGTCTAATACTGATGAAACTGAGTTAAAGCAAGCTGAAACTGAGGAATCTCCTAAAAAATCTAATAAATCTTTATTTATAATTTTCTTATTGTCCTTTTTAAGTGGTTTTGCTGCTTTATTAACGCCATGTGTTTTCCCAATGATCCCAATGACTGTAAGTTTTTTCACCAAACAAAGTCAAGACAAATCAGCAGGATTAAAAAATGCAATCATTTATGGCATATGTATAATTGTGATTTATGTTCTTCTTGGGACTTTAGTCACAGCTATTTTTGGGTCTGATGCATTAAATGCATTATCAACAAGCGTTTGGTTTAATGTTGTATTCTTTGTTCTTCTTGTGGTTTTTGCCATATCATTTATGGGAGCTTTTGAAATCACTTTACCTAATTCATGGATCAACAAAGCTGACTCTGCATCAAACAAAGGTGGTCTAATTGGAATATTTTTCATGGCTTTTACACTGGCTTTAGTATCTTTTTCTTGTACTGGACCAATAGTTGGTACATTATTAGTTGAAGCCGCTACAATTGGTGGATTTGGACCTTTTGTGGGTATGTTTGGTTTTTCTTTAGCCTTAGCTCTTCCTTTTGGCTTATTTGCTGCTTTCCCAGGCTGGATGAACTCATTACCTAAATCTGGTGGGTGGCTTAATACAGTAAAAGTTTTCTTAGGGTTCCTTGAATTGGCTCTTGCTTTCAAATTTCTATCCAATGCTGATTTAGTTGTTCAAGGACATTATTTAGAACGTGAATTGTTCTTAGCGATATGGATTGGTATTTTCACAGTATTGTCTCTTTATCTATTGGGTTTTATTAGACTTCCACACGACAGTAAATTAGAAACAATTTCTGTAAGCAGATCTCTTATGGGTATTTTCACTTTAATATTTGTGATTTATCTTATCCCTGGTTTATGGGGAGCTCCTTTAAAGTTAATTAGCGGATTCCCTCCTCCTATGGCATATAGCGAATCCCCCTATGGTGTTGGAAACTCATCAAGCTCATTTGTTTCAGATAATGACCATGAAGATGTCCATCCTGGTCCTCAAGGATTGCCTGTCTTTCATGATTTAGAAATAGGATTAGCCTATGCTCAAGAAATTGGGAAACCAGCTTTTTTAGATTTTACAGGACATGCCTGTGTGAATTGTAGAAAAATGGAAGAAAATGTTTGGGGAGAAGAAGGAATTATAGACATTTTGAGAAACGATGTTGTTGTTATCTCACTTTATGTTGACGACAAAAGAGAATTACCTATTGAAGAACAAAGAGAAGTAGAAATAATTCCAGGAAAAGTTAAGTTTCTTGAGACAATCGGTAACAAATGGAGCTATATTCAAGCTACAAGATATAAAGCAAATACTCAACCCTATTACAGAATACTTGGCCCTGAGGGTGAAGATCTTTCTAATGGGTCAGCGGACTACGAACACCATGGTAATAAAGAAGATTTTTTAGCTTGGCTGGAAGAAGGTATTGAACTTTATAATGAAGAGAAAAACTAAGATTAATAACGTTTTATTATTTATTATAACTTTCTATTTTAACACTGTTTTATCTCAAGAAACACCTGTTTCATGGACCATAATTTCTAATGATTCTATTCTAATATATAATGCACAAATAGAAAAAGACTGGCACCTTTATGCCACATATATGCCAAATCCAAATGATGGACCTTTACCAACCTTATTTGAATACACGCCAACTAAAAATTATTTATTAAACGACTCTACCATTCAAGAAAATCCTATCACTCATTTTGATGATGACTTCGGTGTAGAAGTAAGCTACTATGAGGATAATGCTTTATTTAAACAAAAAATTAAAATTACAACAGAAAACAGGTTTCTGATAAATGGTAAAATAAGCTACATGTGTTGCAATGATGTAACTTGTATTCCTCTTGAAAAAGAATTTGAAATCATAATTAATCCAGATTAGGAGATAGCCATTTTTTCATCACAGCTACATCCACTCCTTTTCTATTGCTAATGTCTTCTACTTGATCCATAGCAATTTTACCTAACCCAAAATATTTTGCTGCTGGATTAGAAAAATACCAACCAGAAACAGATGCTGTAGGATACATTGCTAAAGATTCTGTTAAACTTACACCTGTTAATTCTGTAGCATTTAAAAGTTTGAAAATGGTTTCTTTTTCCGTATGATCTGGGCACGCTGGGTATCCAGGAGCAGGTCTAATTCCTTGGTATTTTTCTTTAATAAGTTCATCATTAGACAAGCTTTCTTTTTTATCGTAACCCCAATATTCTTTTCTTATTAGTTCATGCAAATACTCTGCTGTTGCCTCAGCAAGTCTGTCAGCTATAGCTTTAATCATAATGGAGCTATAGTCGTCATGATCCTTTTCATATTTTTTAGCAATTTCTTCAACTCCAGCACCTGCAGAAACAACAAAAGCACCAATATAATCTTCTATGTTAAACTTTTCTGGAGCTATAAAGTCAGAAAGTGCAATGTTGTTGGCTTTAGCAGATTTCTTTAATTGCTGTCTTAACGTATGAGAAACTGCAATCTTATTATTGTTGTTGTCATAAATATTAATGCTATCATCTTCTGTACTATTTGCTCTCCAGATACCAAATACAACATCAATTTCAATCCATTTATCATCTATAATATCTTGCAACATTTTTTGAGCATCTTCAAATAGTTTTGTTGCCTCTTCACCGACAACGCTGTCCTTTAAAATTTTCGGATACCTGCCATGCAGTTCCCATGTTATAAAAAAAGGTGTCCAATCAATGTATTCTTTTATTTTATCAATTGATAGATTTTTTAAATGCTGAACTCCAAGTTTTTTTGGTTTAATAGAATTGTAATTTTCCCAATCAATTGACAGCTTATTATTTCGAGCAACCTCGATGGAAATATATTCTTTGCGAATTTTCTTTTTAAGATGGTTCTCTCTTACTTTACTGTATTCAATTTTAATTTCTTCTTCAAACTCTTCCTTTTTACTACCAAGTAATTTACCAACAACAGGAACTGACCTTGAAGCATCTAATACATGAATAGCAGAACTTATAGTTAATTCTTTTTCAATTTTAACTGCCGTATGTACTCTTGAGGTAGTAGCTCCTCCAATTAATAATGGGATGTTGACGTTGTTTTTTTCCATTTCTTGAGCTACATCAATCATTTCATCTAAAGATGGAGTTATCAAACCGCTTAATCCTATTACATCAACCTTTTGCTCGATAGCGGTAGAGATGATTTTATTTGCTGGAACCATTACTCCTAAATCAATCACTTCGTAATTGTTACACCCCAATACTACGCCAACAATATTTTTTCCAATATCATGAACGTCCCCTTTAACAGTAGCCATTAAAATTTTACCATTGCTTTTAGGGCCCTCACTTTTTTCTTCCTCTATATATGGAGTAAGATAAGCTACAGCTTTTTTCATTACTCTTGCTGACTTTACTACCTGAGGCAAAAACATTTTGCCTTCTCCAAACAAATCTCCAACTACATTCATTCCATTCATCAAAGGACCTTCAATTACTTCAATAGGTCTTTCAACATTTTGTCTAACTTCTTCAACGTCAGTATCTATGTGTTCAGTAATGCCCTTTATTAAAGCATATTCTAACCTTTTACGCACTGGCAATTCTCTCCAGACTTCATTTTTTTCTTCTTTTTTCTTACTCCCTTTTACATTTTCAGCAAAATCAAGTAGTCTTTCCGTTGCATCTTCTCTCCTATTTAATAAAACATCTTCTACATGATCTAAGAGATCTTTTGGAATGCTGTCGTAAACTTCAAGCATAGTAGGATTAACTATACCCATATCCATACCTTCGTTTATTGCATGGTATAAAAAAGCAGAATGCATGGCTTCCCTTACCACATTATTTCCACGAAATGAGAACGAAACATTACTTACCCCTCCACTAACGTGTGCTCCTGGTAAATTTTCTCTGATCCACCTTGTAGCTTTAAAAAAATCGGTTGCATTTTCAACATGCTCATCCATTCCGGTTGCAACGGGGAAAATATTTGGGTCAAAAATAATGTCCTGAGGGGGGAAATTAACTTTGCTAACTAAAACATCATATGAGCGTTTGCAAATTTCAATTCTTCTTTCGTAATTATCAGCCTGTCCGTATTCATCAAAAGCCATTACAATAACAGCTGCTCCATATTGTTTAATCAAAGTGGCTTGGTTGATAAACTCTTCTTCACCTCCCTTTAGAGAAATCGAGTTCACAACACCTTTTCCTTGAATACATTTAAGTCCAGCTTCAATAATTTCCCATTTAGATGAATCTATCATGACTGGCACTCTTGAAATGTCTGGCTCTGCAGCTATAAGATTTAAAAACCGTTGCATAGCTTCTACACCATCCAACAACCCCTCATCCATATTGATGTCAATAATTTGTGCACCTCCTTCTACTTGGTTTCTTGCAACATCAATAGCTTCTTCGAAAAGACCTTCTTTAATTAATCTTAAGAATTTTTTTGAACCGGTTACGTTGGTTCTTTCACCAACATTTACAAAGTTAGTTTGGGGTGAGAAAACAAGTGGTTCTAACCCACTTAATGTCATAAAAGGGTAATCGCCCCATTTATAAATGTAATTAGAACTGTAGTCTGAATGGATGCTCATTGATTAATAAAATTAGAGTTTACCAATGGCACTCTTGGTGAATAATTAGAAGCAAGGTCAGCTATTTCTTTGATGTGATCAGGTGTTGTACCACAACATCCTCCAATAATATTTAATAGTCCATCATCAAGAAAAACTTTGATTTGCTCTGCCATCATTTGTGGTGATTCATCGTACTCTCCAAACTCATTTGGTAATCCAGCATTTGGGTGTGCACTTACCATAAAATCTGTTTTTTTAGATAATGTTTTCAAATAAGGCTGCATATCTTTTGCTCCTAAAGCACAATTTAAGCCTACACTTAACAAAGGGAAATGAGATATTGAAATTAAAAATGCTTCTGTGGTTTGTCCTGTTAAGGTTCTCCCACTTGCATCAGTAATCGTTCCTGAAACCATTACAGGAAGTGATTTATTTAATTCATTAAAAACAACTTGAATAGCAAAGAGAGCTGCTTTTGCATTTAACGTATCAAATACTGTTTCAACTAAAAGTATATCTGAACCGCCATCAATAAGACCTTTAATTTGTTCTTGATAAGCTATATTTAACTCATTAAAGTTAGTGTTCCTAAAGCCTGGGTCATTCACATCAGGAGAAATTGAAGCTGTTCTATTGGTTGGTCCAATAGATCCTGCAACAAATCGTGGCTTATTTGGTTCTCTTTCAGTAAATTCTAACGCTACTTCTTTTGCAATTTTCGCTCCATGATAATTGATATCATAGGCATATTCTTCTAAAGAGTAATCGGCCTGTGCTATAGAAGTTCCTGAAAAAGTATTGGTTTCAACAATATCAGCCCCAGACGCAAAGTATTGATTATGAATTTCTTTTATTATGTCAGGTCTAGTTAAAGACAAAAGATCATTATTCCCTTTTAAAGGCTGTTTATGATTCTCAAACCATCCTTTTCTAAAATCATTTTCATCCAATTTATGGCGCTGAATCATAGTCCCCATAGCACCATCTAAAACTAGAATACGTTCTTTGGCTATTTGTAATATGTTCTTGCTCATATATGTATATAAAAAATCTCCTTCGAATTAACGAAAGAGATAAGTCTGTTTTAAATTAGGCTTTATCTCTTATCTTCTTTTAAAATTAATGGAATTAGCACCTTCCCAACTAGGGGGGTTGCTAAGGTTTCAAAGGGCCTGATCCCTCCACCTTTCTAGATAAGTTTTAAAGAACTACGACAAATATAAGTACAATCCTGAAAATTTTATACTTATTAAAAACTTTTAAGTATTAAGAGATTTAAAAAATCTAAACAATTGTTTTCTAAATAAAAAAAACAAAATGATGTATGGAACTATCATTAAAAACAATATTCCAGTATTGATTCCATTACCAACGGTAAAATCCTCTTTTGTACTATTAATGATTTGAGCTCTACATGTCGAACAACCCTGAGACCAAACAGAAATTTTTAGTGCAAATAAAAATATAAACCCAGCTATTTTATATACAATACTCATACGTAGTAGGGTTCAATCATTAGATAAACTACAACTCCTGTAATTGCCACATACAACCAAATTGGATATACAATTTTTGCCAATCTTTTATGAGCTGAGAATTCAGCAATTGAAGCACGGTAATTGGTAAATAAAATAAATGGCAAAGAAAGTCCAGCCAATAAAATATGAGAAATCAAAACAACATAATACATCGTTTTAACAGCTCCCTCACCACCATAAGTTGTGCTATCAGCTAGTAGGTGATGTGCTATGTATGACAACAAAAACAATACCGAAAGAATGATGGCTAAATTCATAACTTTTTTGTGTAGCATATATTTTTTTATTTTAACCAAAAGCAAACCCAACAATAATAAGACAGCAACTGTACCATTAATTAATGCATTTACTTGAGCAAAAACATGAACATCAAATCCTAAATCAATGTCAATTTTTAGTTCATGTAAAATCACAACAGCAACAAAAACAACCAATGAAACACTCCAAATTACGATGTTGGCTTTTTTATCATTTTTAGTTAATGAAGGAACTGGATAATTCATAATTACATTAATAATTTAGTTAAAAGTATGTGATTATTAGCAATAAAAAAACTGTTTATTCTTCTTGTAAACTTTTGATATCACTAATTATTTGTTGGACAGCATCAGAATCTGTTCCGTCATAATATCCTCTAATTCTAGCTTTATCATCAATTAACATGATTTTTTCAGAATGAAGAAAACCACCAGGAGCAAGAGGGTCTTCTTGGGATGGCACAAGATAGCCTTCGATCCCTAATTTATAAATTTCTGATTGATTGCCAGTAATTAAATTCCAATTGGAAACATCTACATTATAATCTTTGGCATAAATAGATAGTCTTTCTGATGAGTCTCTTTCAGGGTCTACTGAAAAAGATAAAAATTCAACATTTGAAATACATTTATTATTGAGCCCTTCTTGAATTTTTCTAATGTTTACTGTTTTAACTGGACATATAGTGGGACAATGGCTAAAGAAAAAATCCACTACATGAATCTTACCAGACAATAAAACTGAGTTGACTTGTTCTCCTGATTGATTTGTAAACTCCCAGTAAGGAATGGTGTGATATAAAGTATCTTTATCAATTTCAGGAACATAATCTTTATTTCCAAAAATTGGTAGATTTTCCTGTAATTCTTCATGAGATAGTTCTTCTTTAATCAACAAACTTATTTCTTTTGTAATTCTTCTTATTTCAGGCGTCATATACGTTAAGTATTTTCCTCTTATTTTTTGATTCTTATCAACCATTAAAGTCATTAAATAGGCCTCTTTATCATAACCATAAGTAGTGTCTGTTTTTTTCCATGGATTTCCCTGTTTTAAGTCTAAGTCAAAAAAAGGATGATGTGAGGAAGTTGCAAAAATCCATTTGTCTTGTTGAATGTTATGAAACTTTCTAAATTGAATCATTTTGGATTTTAGATCTGAAATAGTATCTATAAAAACGGAAACAATTTTCACATCTTTAAACCCATCATTTTCCACCAATTGATCGTAAATAAAAAGCTTAAACCATTTAAAGTCTAAAGGGCAATCGTATGGGCAAGAAGTTGAAATAAAATTATAAAGAACAATGTTGTCATTTAAATCACATGAATTAACCTCATCGCCATTTTCATCATAAAAAGTGAATTTTTCGCTGTACTCTCCAAAAACTGGTTGATCTACAAAAACTGGACTTCCAGCTTGGAGGAGATAAATGAATACAAGAAAACTTCCAAAAATAAAACCAAGAATAAGAAACCCTTTTCTCTTCATAGCTGAGAACGATGCTTCTAGGGAGTAATGCTATTTACACCACCTAAAACAGCATTCCAATAACTAGCTTCAGTAAGGCAAATAAAAATTAGATAGATAATAAACAATATATAGGGTCCTAAAATAACCCATTTAAAGTTTTTCCTTTCATCACCTAAGTGCATGAAAATTAAAACAATGTAGGCTGCTTTAATAACAGTTAAAATAATAAATCCTAATTTAACATAAGGCCACAGACTGTTATCTCCACCATTAGCATCGTATTGTTTTATGAATGCTCCTATGAGAACTTCAACAACTGTTATAAGAGTAAGTAATGCTGTTACTTTCCAAATTTTCTTACGAATTTCTTTGCCGTGTTCTTCATCGTGATTTGCCAATAAAGAATATTCGTGATTTTTAATTAAATCGTCTCTTTCCATAACATTAAACTAAATAAAAGAAGGTGAATACAAATACCCAAACTAAATCAACAAAATGCCAATATAACCCAACTTTTTCAACCATTTCATAATGACCTCTCTTATCATAAACTCCTCGAACAACGTTGATTAATATAATCAAGTTAAATACTACTCCCGAAAAAACGTGAAAACCATGAAATCCAGTTATGAAGAAAAAGAAGTCAGCGTATTGAGGAACCATAGGCACATATTCATTTTCTATTAGATTAGCTCCTTGCATGGTAGCTGCGTTTGGATCATATACGCTAAGTGCTTCCGCCCCTGTAAGTTCAACACCTCTACCAAAACTTAGAGTGATATCAGTCACCACATTATTAGCTCCATAAACAATGTCAGAAATAGTTGCCCAACCTTCAGATGTTAAAGTAATACCGTTGTGAGTCCCATGAATAAAGTGGTACCATTCCCATCCTTGAGAACCAACAAAAAATGCACCACCAACAACAGTTAGTAACAACCACTTTGTAACTCCTTTTTTATCTAACCTATGAGCTGCTTCAACAGCAAGAACCATAGTTACAGAACTTACAATTAAAATAAAAGTCATTAAAGCAACATATAAAAGCGGATATCCATTCCCTAAAAAAGGCATTGCGTTAAAAGTTTCCTCACCAATAGGCCAAGCATCGGCTTGATGACGGGCAAACCCATATGCCGTTAATAAACCACCAAAAGTCAATGCATCAGAAACTAAAAACATCCACATCCATTGCTTTCCATAGGATATTCTAAATGGAGAGCCGTCCCCACCCCAAGCTTTTTCTGAACTAATATTTTCTACATGTCCTGCCATTGATAAAAAATTTTCAAAATTCGAATACAAGTTTAGTTAATATATTCTAAAAATATATAAAGGTAAAGCCATAAAACACCAACAAAATGCCAAAAAACACCAACAGCTTTTAATCCCGCAACATTTTCTACTCCGTAGAATCCTTTTTTAGAACGATTATAAACTACACATAACCCTACTAATGAAAATAATAAATGAACAAAATGAATAAAGGTCATTACCCATACAAAACTACTTGAAACGTTAGCGGTTTGAAAAAATTCAGCATATTGATTAGAATTAAGCTCTTCCTGCATTCTATACCAATCTTCATTTACTATTTTTATTTCAACGTCTTGTTTAAACATGAAATTACCTTCAAACTGACTCACTATTTCACCATTAAGAAGAACCTTTCCATCAATTACTTCGTATTCTTGACCACCTTGAAAAACTTTTTGGTTAATGACTTTTCTCTCTTTGTTTGATAAGGTTCTCTCAGGGAAATATAATTTTTTCTTTTCATAAATTAATTCCTCACCGTTCAAAGAAACTGAAAAGTCTTTTCCATATTTACCTTTAAGCATGAAAAATGGATGATCGTTATACAATCCATAAGCAAATTTAAACAACTCATCCTTCATGATTTCAGAAAGAGGTTTGCCATTTAAATAAAGGAACCCGCTTGAATCTACCTTTAAAAACTCTTGCTCTCTTACACTATAAAAAGAAAAAGGATTGGAATAGTTTAACATAGATATATTTGATCCATTATAAAAATCACTTTTACTTGCAATTTCTTTAACAAATACTTTAATACTGTCCAGTTTTTCATTAGAAATATTTTGGTCGTTAAGCTGGTAGTTTTCTCCATCGTATTCAATCGGAAAGTTATTGTAACAAACTTTAAAGGAATTCCCATATTGGCCATAAACGTAGGTTATGAAAGATTTAACAGCATTTCCATTGTTATAATATGAACTCCATCCTCTAAACTGAAAAAAACCAAAACCAATTCCAAAAATCAATGCCATGACAAGATGTTTTTTTAAATTTCTTACCAATCCTTTTCTAGCAGAAGCCAATGCCATTATTAAAAACACACTGCTGATTATTATCAATATGGTGCTTATTAAGAATTCTGAAGGTAAATGAATATTAACCCAAAATTTATCCATTTTTCGAACTAAAACAGCACTAGAAAGTCCAGCAAATAGCATAATGCTAGATATAATACCTACGTAAACTAGTGAGGAGTAGACCTTTTCTTTTTGTTTATTAGAGTCAAATTGTTGCATAGTTTATAATAAATCGAAACAGTAAATAGTGAAAATTAACGGCAAGTAAACAAATGAATAAAACATAAGCCTAGAGGCATATTTAGATTCTAATGTAAAATACAGTTTAACTGCTGGATAATACATCACTAAACTTATGAGCACTCCAAAATACATTGACCAATTGCATGTTATGTATTCAATCCAACTAGCATTGGGTTGTATTTGGGGACAACCAGTTATTTCTGCAGCCCATGGCAGCATAGAAACGGGAACTAAAAAAGCTGAATACAACATGATTTGAAATGCACTTTTCTTATCTTTTTCACCAGATGGAAGCAACCTGAAACCTGCTTTTTTATAATCATCATCTAATTTCCAAGCCAGTGCCCAAAAATGAGGAAATTGCCAAAAAAACTGAACCAAAAAAAGAATTCCTGAAATCAAATCAAAATCATTTTTAAAGGCAACATAACCTAACAAAGGTGGTATGCTGCCGGGGATAGCACCTACAAAAACTGCAAAAGGAGTGATTTTTTTTAAAGGTGTATATACCAGCACATAGAGTACCATTGCAATTAACCCAAGGACTGCTGATTTAAGATTTATTGACCATAAAAGGGACAATCCTATTAATGCTGTAATGATGTTAAAAACAAAGGCTTCTTTAGAAGAAAGGGCTTTGGTTGGTAAGGGCCTGTTTTTTGTTCGATCCATTAACTTATCAGAATTCTTTTCCCAAATTTGATTAAACCCATTTGAAGAACCAGTAATTAGTACTCCACCAAGTAACAAGTAAAAAAGCTCTAAAGATTGAACTTTTCCTCCAGCAATGTAATACCCAAAAAAAGCACTTAAAACCACCAAAGATGATAGTCTAAGTTTCATTAAATCTTTATAGCCGTTGAACTTGGTAGAAAAACTACTAGAGTTAATTGTTTTATCTGTTAACTGAGCACACATTTTGGGCGAAAATAGTTTATTTTATGAAGCTATGAAAAAGCTGTTGAAGGTTTAATTAATAATCCTGGTAACTATCCCACAAATTAGAAGATAATCCAAATGAAATTACGGAATAGTTTAGAGAAGTATTAAACCCTTGTTGGGTATGTTTAAATATGTATTCAATGAAAAACTTAGTATTGGTCAGAGGCATGAGCATGTAGCTAATTCTAGTATTGATTAAATGTTGTTTTACTTTTTTTCCCTGAGTAATTTCCTGTCCATAATCTCCATCTCTTGAGTCATATCCACTAAACATATTACCACCGAAATTATTGTTTTGAAAATCAAGGCCAAATTCTTGAAAATTGTATTGGATCAATACATCTAAATTGTTTTTTTGATAACCAATTCTTGATAAAAACTCTCTAATATTTGATTCTAATGGATGCGCTAGCGAATGATTTAAATGTCCATAATTTTGCAATGAAGTTAAATGTGAATACGTATAAGGTCTTATAAAATTGTATTCTGATAAAAAATGAAAACCTTTAACTCCAAATAA
>JAQWRG010000078.1 GCA_029243855.1 Flavobacteriales bacterium
TTAAATAATTCATAAATAATACCGTCAGCTAAGCCAAATTTAGGGACAATAATTTCTTTTGCTCCAGATGCTTTCATAACAGTTTGATACAGTTCAGATGAAGGAACAATTACATCTGCCCTATCTGGTTTTAATTTAAGAATTCGTATTCTATCATGATAACTGTATGAAGATATTAAGTTAGTTGTCTTAATCATTTCTTTTAAAGACATGGGAGCATTCAAATCGTGCTTACTAAGATTATATAATTTATTAATACTTCCTCCAGTACCTATTGCTATCATAGCATCCTTAGTATCGATTATATTTTTAACCCACAGCTTCATTTCTTTAATAACATCAGCAGTATCCTGGTTTTCCAATTGTCTTACTGATCCAATTTTAAAAGACTTGGCAGCAATTTTTTTGCTTTTTTTTATCAATGTTAGCTCAGTACTTCCTCCACCTACATCAATTAAAACGTAATTTTTTTCAAGATCTAAGTCAATAAAATTAAAGTTATTGAAAATTAATTTGGCTTCTTCTGAACCTGGGATTACTTCTAAATCAATCCCTGTGCTTTTAAAAATTTTTTGACAAACTTCTTTGCTGTTAATTGCTTCTCTCATAGCGCTAGTTGCGCAAGCCCTAAATTTAGTAACTCCATTAACTTTCATTAATAATTTAAAAGCATTAAAGGAATCTATTAAATTGATTAAATTTTCATTAGAGACTTCACCATTAGTAAAAACATCCTTACCTAACCTTATTGGAACTCGTGTTAACGAGATTTTTTTAAAATAAACATCTGATTTTGAGTCAATTACTGATTCTTGTATAAGTAATCTAATGGCATTTGAACCAATATCTATAGCTGCATATTTCATTCAAACTAAATTATAAAAACATTCCTTAAATTGATTTTTATCAATGAATTTTATTTTATCTAAAGACATATCTATCTTTATACTTTAATTGAAATATTCACAACTATGAATTTATGGTCTGACTTTCCAACACACACTTCAAATGATTGGAAAAAAAAATTAGAAAATGATCTAAAAAATAATGACCCCAGTTCGTTAACATGGAATCACAGTATTGGAGCTATTGATCCTCTCATAAGCACTAATACAAATAGTAATTTTCAAATTGCACCATCAAAACTTAAAAGCTTATCCTGGAAAATTGATGAATCCACCTTCACCAATAAATTCATTTTAAAAATACTATCCTTTGGAATTAATTCTTTGATTTTTGATAACATTTCACATGATAAATCAAAATTTAATGATGTTATGCATAGTATTATATCACAACATGTATTAATCAATACCAATACTCCAAACCTAGTCACATCATCTTGGTTAAAATGGATTAAAAACAATCATTCTGAATGCAAAGGTTCTTTCAGGTATGACCCTATTCAGTCGTTGCTATTCAATCCCAATCAACAAAATTCACTTTTTAATCATCTAATAAATTGGAGAGATTTAATCCAAAATTTATCTGAAACCAATTATTCGTGCATATATGTTGACGGTGCTGTTTATGGAAATGCCTTAGCAAACGTAGAAGATGAAGTTGCTTATATTTTAGCTCATACTAATGAGTATATTGAATATTTAAAAAACAACAATCAAACTTGCCCAAAAAAATTGATTGTAAAAGTTGCTGTATCACCTAAATACTTAATTGAGTTAGGTAAAATTAGAGCCTTACGTCTTCTTTTAGAGAAAATTATTAGTCAACATAAAATAGCAACTAAAATTGAAATTGAATGCATCAACAATGGCGCTTTTTTTAACCCTATAGATCAAGAAAGCAATTTAATGAGATATACCACTTCATATATGACTGCAATGAATACGGGTTGTGAATCGATTGAGATTACCGACTACCTAACTAAAAACAAAAACTCATATTCAAAAAATATATCGACAAACATTGCCTTGATACTAAAAGAAGAGAGCCATTTAGATAAAGTTTATGACCCAGCAAAAGGCTCCTATTACATTGAATCAATTACTAAAAGCATTATTGACAAATCCTGGGGTGTATTGTTATCTATCGAAAAAGAAGGAGGTTGGATTAAATACTTAGAAAACTCAAAAGCTCAAAATAAATGCGAGCAAAACAAAAGAAACATAATTGAAGCTTTATCGAATAACACTGTAAATATGATAGGATTTAACAAATATTCAGAGGCAAAATTGGACTTTAAAAAAGAAGTTGATGTAAAAGGTTTTAATCCTCTTAACTTAAATATGTTTGCATGAAAAGATTAAATTTTGAAAATATAGACATATCTAATAATTCAGAAATTAAAGCTAAAGAAGAATTAAATTGGGTAAACAATGAAAATATACCAATTCAAAATTTTTACGATCAAGACGATATAAAAGAAATCAACCATTCTGAATATGTTGCTGGTCTTCCTCCATTTTTAAGAGGTCCTTACTCATCTATGTATGTTTTAAGACCATGGACCATAAGACAATACGCTGGTTTTAGTACAGCCGAAGCTTCAAATGCCTTTTATAGAAAAAATTTGGCTTCTGGTCAAAAAGGACTCTCTGTTGCTTTTGATCTTGCAACTCATAGAGGATATGATTCTGATCATCCAAGAGTTTTTGGAGACGTTGGTAAAGCTGGAGTAGCTATAGACTCTGTTGAAGACATGAAAATGTTGTTTAATAAAATTCCTTTAGATACCATGTCTGTATCCATGACTATGAATGGAGCCGTTTTACCTATAATGGCTTTTTATATTGTAGCAGCAATGGAACAAGGGGTAGATTTAAATAAGTTAACAGGTACCATTCAGAATGATATTCTTAAAGAATTCATGGTAAGAAATACGTATATATATCCACCATCACCAAGTATGAAAATTATAGGCGATATTTTTAAGTATACCTCTAAAAATATGCCCAAATTCAACTCTATTAGTATTTCAGGATATCATATGCATGAAGCAGGTGCTAGTGCAGAATTAGAATTGGCGTACACTTTAGCAGATGGTTTAGAATATGTAAAAAAAGGAATTGATGCTGGGTTAGCAATTGATGATTTTGCTCCAAGACTTTCCTTTTTCTGGGGAATTGGAATGAATCATTTTATGGAAATTGCTAAAATGAGAGCAGCAAGGTTACTATGGGCTAAAATAATTAAAGGTTTCAATCCAAAAAACCCTAAATCCATGGCTCTTAGAACTCATTGTCAAACTTCGGGTTGGAGTTTAACAGAACAAGATCCCTATAACAATGTTGCTAGAACCTGTATTGAAGCTCTTTCTGCAGTTCAAGGAGGAACCCAGTCACTTCACACCAACTCACTTGATGAAGCCATAGCCCTACCTAGTGAACATGCGGCTAAAATTGCTAGAAATACTCAACTTTTTATTCAGCACGAAACAGCCATCACTAAATCAATTGATCCTTGGGGTGGTTCTTATTATGTTGAAAAACTTACGGATGAAATTGCAACTAAAGCGTGGAAACTTATTGAGGAAGTTGAACAATTAGGAGGAATGACTAAAGCGATAGAAACGGGTCTTCCTAAAATGAAAATTGAAGAAGCAGCCGCCAAACGTCAAGCTAGAATTGATAGTGGCAAAGAAATGATTATCGGAGTAAATTCATACATTTCAGGAAATGAAACTGAAATTGATACGCTTGAAATTGACAACACTGAAGTTCGTTCGTCACAAATTGAAAGACTAATCAGAATTAAAACTGAAAGAGATTCCGTTAAGTTAGAAAAAGCACTCTTAACTTTAGAAAATTGCGCTGCAAATGGAGAAGGAAATCTTTTAGAACTTGCCGTTGAAGCTGCAAAACACAGAGCTACACTAGGTGAAATTTCTTTAGCGCTTGAAAAAACATTTGGACGATATAAAGCAACAATAAGAACTATTTCAGGAATTTATTCATCAGAACTTATGAACGATAAAAACTATAACGAAGCTTTTGGTTTAGCTAAAGAATTTGAAAAGGTTGTTGGAAGAAGACCTAGAATAATGATAGCAAAAATGGGACAAGACGGACACGATAGAGGAGCCAAAATTGTTGCCACTTCTTTTGCAGATATAGGTTTTGATGTTGACATAGGCCCACTATTTCAAACTCCTGAGGAAGCAGCAAAACAAGCCGTTGAAAATGATGTACATATTTTGGGTATTTCTTCTTTAGCTGCTGGACATAAATCATTGGTGCCTGCAGTAATAAAAGCATTAAATGATTTGGGAAGAGAAGACATTATGGTGGTTGTAGGTGGTGTAATTCCTAAAAAAGACTATGATATACTATTTAATGATGGAGTTGCTGCTATTTTTGGACCTGGAACAAACATATCTAATGCAGCTCAAGATATCATTAAAATTATGTTAGAGGGTTATGAAAAATAAAATAACGTTAAATTCTGTCACCTATCCAAATAAGATATTAATTGCTTGGAAAGAAGCCATTTCTGGAAATGAAGAAATAAGAACTTGGTTGATGAAAAGTGATTATAAGGAACTTGGTGTTTTTTGTTTTGCATTAGTAAACGATAAAAGTTCAAGAAAATGGTTATTTAACAACGGCTACCCTCACCTATTGGCTACCATTGAAGGAACAGAAGGCAAAGAAGAAGCTCTAGTTTGGTTACAAAAAAATAATTTCATGTTACTTTTTCATGTGGCAAGAAGTGCAGATTCTTACATTGAGTCACAAAAGTGGTTGCAAAAAAACGATAAACTTATGTTAGCCATTTCACTTCAAATGGAATATGTAAAAGATGAAATTGAGGATAAAAACATTGATCCTCACAGGATAAATCCTTAGGATTACATCCCTAACACATGTAGCGCTTCAGCAGCATCTTTGATGTCCTGAATAGTTGTTGAGTCAGCATTTTCAATTTGTGTAGAATCAGTTTCTTCTATGTGAGTAGAATCTGTTTCAGGATGCGTTGAATCTGAAACTTCATGAGCATCATGTGAAACATCACTTGCAGCAGAAGTTTCATGACTTGCATCATGCCCTTCATCAGAAGATGAATCTCCAAGGCCTTCATCCGAAACTTCTTCATGTGAAGCATCATCATGACCTGCAAAGAACATGTCATAACCAAAATAACCACCACCGCCAAGTACTGCAACAGCTAAAATTAAAATGATAATTTTCTTAAGCTTTCCTTTTTTCTTAACAGGTTCATTTCCGTCTATTACAGCATCTATTGATTCAGCAACATCATCGTGTCCCTCTAACTTTTCAGGAACTGGTTTAGGTGCAATTTCTTTATAAGTTAAGCTACTTGGACCGCCAGTATTGTAAATCTCTTCAAGTCTACTAAAAACAGTATCCTCATCCCCTCTAAAAGTACGAGCAATTTTTGCTGCCAAGTAGATACGATCTGGATCGTGTTTACTAAAAAATTCTTTAAGCCGTTTTTGGTAAGACATGGTTATTTTTTTTTAATTTCCTAAATATATAAATTTAAGACTTTTATTTTCAATAATTTATGCGTAAATCTATTTTTAATCCTAGAAACAAGGTTGGTTTAGTTATCCAAGGAGGAACTTTACGCTCTATCTTCACCTCTGGTGTATTAGATGCATTCATTGCTTCAAAATTCTATCCCTTTAAATACATAATAGGAGTTTCTGGTGGAGCAATGTGTATGGCCTACTACCTATCTAAACAATACGGAAGTACTTACAACATATTGCACAACCTTACCACAAGTTCTGATTTTATTAGTTGGAAAAACATATTTAATGAACAAGGAATGATTAATCTAGAATATCTTGATAAATATGCTAGAGAAGAATACCCTTTAGACTTAAGAAAAATAAATAGAACCCTTATAAATACTCATGTAGAAACGGTTACAACTTCATTGAAGGATGGTAATCCAAAATATTTAACTACAAATAAAGACAACATATACCAACACATTAAGGCAAGTGGAACACTTCCATTTTTCACAAAAGGTCAACAAATAATTGACGGTCATCCACTTATGGATGGTGGTCTTAGCGACCCCATACCAGTTAAAAGAGCAATAGACATGGACTGTTCTGAGCTAATTGTAATAAGAACCCTTCCTAAAGAATATAGGGAAGAATGGAGCTATTTTGGGAAATTTGGAAGTTATTGGCATAGGAACAATCAAGAACTAAGACAAATTTTCGAAAATGAATCCGAAATTTACAACGAAGTTGCAGATTTCTTAGACCAACCTGATCATCCAGTGAAAATTCATCAAATAGCACCAGAAAAACATTTAGAATCAACCAGTTATTCTACCAACAAAAAAAGGTTAGATGCAGATTATCGTAATGGTTTACAAATGGGCTTGAACATGGTGCAATCTTTAAAAAGAAAAAAGATAAATTGGTTCAATCAATAAGAAAGTTCAATTAAGTATCCAGTATGCTTTCTCATGTTAAAAACAGTATCGTTATCAAATAATAAATACTGCCCTTTAATGCCTATTAGTTTTTCCTCAATCAAAGGATGTTTATCCAGTCCAACTGACTTTACTTTTTCAGGATATTTAAGAACCGGGAATTAGATTTGGGAAATGATTTCAGATTTTTTTACATATTGAGATAGTTCTGCATCAATAAAAGGAATCAGCTTTTCCCTGACTTCATACAAATCATCATCAACTAAATTATTTTGAAGCATTTTTCTCCAATTTGTTCGATCAGAAATATGATTTTTTAAACCTATTTCAATCAAGCCAGCAGCTTGTCTGTAAGGAGTTTCCGCTAAAATTAATGCTTCAGCAGCACCTTGATCAATCCATCGTGTTGGAATTTGAGTAGTTCTAGTTACCCCAACTTTAACACCAGCAGTTTTAGATAAATAAACGTAATGGGGTTGCAAATGATGTTTCATTTCCCATTCGTAATCTCTCAAAGCAATTCCTTCATGTATTTTACTAAGTTCTGGTCTAATAATACTCTCAACAGCAAGTGGGGAAGATTTAAATGCATCATACGACATACCATCTCCATATGTTTTTTTTATCCTTTTACCCAAAACAACACAATTTATGGTGCCAGAATAGGATATAGATATAGTTTGACCAATCAATTCATTCATTGATATTTCTTCAGATGGATTGAGATTATCGAATAACGGTAAAAAGTAACTTACTTCTTCACCAATTGAAGCTTTCATTTTTCTAATATTTCCGTAAAATTTCATGGCAAAAAAAATCCCACCTAAAGATGGGACTTTAAAAAAGTTAATGAATTATTACAATGAATCTAGTTTAGCTTTAATTCTATTGTATTCATCCATCATTTCTAAATTAAAATAAATACCTTTTAAAGTAGATAAAGTAGATTT
>JAQWRG010000084.1 GCA_029243855.1 Flavobacteriales bacterium
GTCTTAAAGTAACCTTACTGTTAATTATACATTAAGTTAACAATCGTTACTTAATTATTATTATTTTATATTGCAGATGTCATCTCAAAATGATATACATTCGAATAAATTATGAAGTATATTTTAGAAAATGATTATGAATATGATTTCTCTTTATTTGGGATAAGTTGCCATGAAAAAGATTATAGGCTTTGCTGGGCTATCAATAGCTCACTAAATCTATCTCTATATAAAACTAGAGACACTATAGATGTCAACTTTTCAAAAAAAGAAAAACTTATTGGTGCTTTTACTGTTTTCAAACATGAAGAAATCGAAGAAGATGAATCTCTATTTTTAATTGCTAATAAATCAATTTATGGAGCTTTAATCCCTGAAAAAAATCATGTAGATTACTTCCTATTGGTTAAAAATTCTCGACATATAGAATCAAATGAAATTATGGAGAAAGTGAATGCCATTCCCTTTGTTTTAACAGCTCAAGAAATTGACGTGAATATGTTAAAGTCAAAAGAAAACCTTATCTTTTAATATGCTTAAAAAAACTAAAATAGTAGCAACTGTTGGACCTTCCACAACTGAAAAAGAAACATTATTAAAAATGATTCAAGAAGGCGTTAATGTTTTTAGAATAAATTTTTCACATGGAACTTATGATGACCACATTGCAGCAGTAAAAAAAATTAAAGAAGCTGATGTTGAGCTTGGTACTCACACAGCTATTCTAGCTGATTTACAAGGTCCAAAAATTAGAATTGGAGCCATGCCTGATGAAGGACTCCTATTGTCTAATGGAGATGAATTTGTTCTCACAAATTCTGAAAAAAAAAGAACTAAACTATCGGCTTTTATATCATACAAAGGGCTTCCAGCAGATGTTCAAAAAGGGGAAAAGATTTTATTAGATGATGGTAAAATTGTTTTAGAGACGGTTCATACAGATAAAAAAACTACCATTACAACCAAAGTTATTGCAGGAGGGCTTCTATACTCAAGAAAAGGGGTAAACTTACCTGATACTGTTATTTCCACATCAAGTTTAACTGAAAAAGACAAAGCTGATCTAGAAGTAGCTTTAAATAATAATGTCGATTGGGTTGGTTTTTCATTTGTTAGAAATGCAAGAGAAATAATTGAATTAAGACACCTAATCACTCAACATGGGGGCAATGCTAAAATAATTGCTAAAATCGAAAAACCAGAAGCAGTTGAAAACTTAGAGGCTATTATTGAAGAAAGCGATGCAATAATGGTTGCAAGAGGTGACCTAGGTGTTGAGATTCCTCTTGAGAAAGTTCCATTGCTACAAAAGAAAATTGTAACCCACTCAAGACAGTTGGCTAAGCCTGTAATTATTGCCACACAAATGATGGAAAGTATGATGGATAACATCACTCCAAATAGAGCTGAAGTAAATGACGTTGCTAATGCCGTAATGGATGGAGCTGATGCCGTAATGTTAAGTGGGGAAACTTCTGTAGGAAAACATCCTATTGAGGTAATTAAAATAATGACTAGAATTATAAAAGAAGTAGAAGAAAAATTTGAACCACTTTATATTCATGAAAGCATTCCTAAGAAAAATCATGAAAGATTTATAACGGATTCGATTTGTTTTAATGTTTGTCGATTAGCTCAGAGAATAGACGCGAAGGGCATTGTTACTATGACACATTCTGGGTATACGGCATTTAAAATATCTAGTCAACGACCTAAATCAGACATTTTTGTGTTTTCAAGCAATAAAAAACTATTAGAAACACTGTCTCTTGTTTGGGGAGTTTCCACATATTATTATAACAAAACTGTAAGCACAGACCACACCATTGCAGACATAAAATACTTGCTTAAAGAAAGTAATTTAGTAGAAAGTGGTGACCTACTTATAAACACAGCAAGCATCCCTTTAAAAGAAAGTGGGAAAACAAATATGCTTAAGTTGAGCTACATAGATTAAACCATTTAAAAATGATAAACGTTGAATTACTGAGTAAAACCTGCGAAACAGCTGGAGCACCAGGTTTTGAAAATAGAGTTCGTGAGTTGGTATTATCCAAGATTAGACCCCATGTTGATTCTATTGAAATTGACAATATGGGCAATGTAATAGCCTTAAAAAAAGGAAAAAGTGACGCTAAAAAAGTAATGATTGGCGCTCATATGGATGAGATTGGATTCATTGTAACACATGTTGACCCCAATGGTTTTATTAAGTTTCATCCTTTAGGTGGATTTGACCCAAAAACACTTACATCACAGAGAGTAATTATTCACGGTGAAAAGGACATCGTTGGAGTAATGGGATCTAAACCTATTCATGTTATGACACCTGAAGAAAAGAATAAAGTACCCAAAATAACGGATTACTATATTGACTTAGGCATAAGCAAAAAAGAAGTTGACAAAATTGTCAAGGTTGGTGATTCAATAACTAGGCAAAGAGAATTAATAGAAATGGGAGATTGTGTAAACTGTAAAAGTTTAGATAACCGCATTGCTGTTTTTATATTAATGGAGTTATTGGCTAAAATGGATAAACCTGCTTACGACACTTATGCTGTTTTTACCGTTCAAGAAGAGGTAGGTATAAGGGGAGCGCAAGTTGCCACACAAAAAATACAACCTGATTTTGGATTTGGATTAGATACAACTATTGCCTATGATGTCCCAGGAGCTGCAGAGCATGAAAAAATAACTTCCTTAGGTAAAGGGGTAGCAATTAAAATAATGGACGCAAGCACTATTTGTGATACAAGAATGGTGTCCTTTATGCAAAAACAGGCTAACTCTAATAAAATTAGTTGGCAAAATGAAATTTTAACTGCTGGTGGAACTGATACAGCTAGTATTCAAAGAATGACTCCAGGTGGCTCTATTGCAGGAGCATTTTCAATTCCAACCAGACACATTCATCAAGTAATAGAAATAGTTCATAAATCAGATGTTAAAAACTGTATAGATTTAATGAACATATGTTTAAGCAAACTTGACCAATCAGATTGGAAATTTTAATGGTCTAAAATTAACTTTATTAACATTTATCATTCATTGAAATGAATCAAATATGTAACCATATTTTAATGATTGAACCTGCTGCATTTCAATTCAATTCTGAAACAGCTACAAATAATTTTTATCAAAACAATAAGTTAAGTGAGTCCAGGTCTCAACAACTTGCTCTAGAAGAGTTTAGTGCTTTTGTTGAAAAACTCAAAAATAAAGGCATATCAATAACAGTTATCAAAGACACTGAAACACCCATAAAACCGGATGCAATTTTCCCTAATAATTGGGTTTCTTTTCATGAGAATGGTGTTGTAATACTATTCCCAATGTGGGCAGAAAACAGACGTCAAGAAAGAAGGTTAGATTTGATAAATAGGTTAGAAAAAAAACACCATTTTAAAATTAAAAAACAATTGGATTTTTCTTTCTATGAAAAAGAAAATAAATTTTTAGAAGGAACTGGAAGTATGGTGTTAGACAGAAAAAACAAGATGTGCTACGCAGCTATCTCTGTAAGAACTCATGAAGAATTGGTTCAAAAACTCTGTGATGAAATGAATTATTCTGCCATACTTTTTTCTGCCAACCAGACTATTAAAGGCAGAAGAGTTCCCATCTATCATACTAACGTAATGATGACCATTGCAGATAAATATGCCGTTATTTGCCTTGAAACAATTGACGACACTAATGAAAAAGAAAAAGTTGTTAAAGCCTTAAAAAAAACCAACAAAGAAATTATTGAAATTACAGCTTCTCAAAAAAATTGTTTTGCTGGAAACTCATTGCAGGTAATGGGAAATGATTGCGTATATTTAATAATGTCAAGCAATGCTTTTCATTCTTTAAGTTCACAGCAAGTTGCAAAAATAGAGAGCTTTAATCCAATTCTACATAGCGATTTAACTACCATCGAAAACATAGGTGGAGGAAGTGCAAGGTGTATGATGGCAGAAGTTTTTCTACCTAAATCTAAGCACTAAAGTTCCGATTTAAATTGTTTTAAAAACCTGAGATCATTTTCAGAATACAATCTTAAATCGTTAACCTGGTATTTCAATTGAGCAATTCTTTCAATACCCATTCCAAAAGCATACCCAGAATAAACCGTTGGATCAATGTTACAGTTTTCTAAAACATTAGGGTCAACCATTCCACAACCCATAATTTCCAACCAACCAGAATATTTACAAACATTACATCCTTTTCCAACACAAATTGAGCAAGAAACGTCTAGTTCAGCTGAGGGTTCAGTGAATGGAAAATAAGATGGCCTAAGTCTAATTTTAGTTTCTTCTCCAAACAACGCTTTTGTAAAATAAAGTAGTGTTTGCTTTAAATCAGCAAATGAAACGTCTTTATCAATATAAAGCCCTTCAACCTGATGAAAGAAACAATGAGCTCTAGCAGAAATCGCTTCATTTCTATACACTCTACCAGGTGATATGGTTCTAATGGGCGGCTTTTCATTTTCCATAACTCTAACTTGTACAGATGAGGTATGCGTTCTTAAAGCCATTTCTTTATTGATGAAAAAAGTGTCCTGCATATCTCTTGCAGGGTGTTCTTCAGGGAAATTAAGTGCTGTGAAATTATGCCAATCGTCTTCAATTTCTGGGCCTTCAGAAACCGTAAAACCAATTTGTGCAAAAATCTCAATTATTTGCTCTTTCACAATAGAAATGGGGTGTCTAGAACCTAAGACCGTTGGCTGAGCAGTCATACTAAAATCAATAGTTGATTGAGTTGACTTGTTTGAACCTGAGTTAGATTTTAACTCTTCTATCTTACTTGAAGCTAAATTTTTAAGTAGATTCAATTGCTTTCCAAATTCCTTTTTGTCTTCTGAAGGAACGTTTCTAAACTGAGTAAAAAGATCTGTTATACTTCCTTTTTTTCCAAGCATTGCAATTCTAAACTGTTCTATTTCATTGCTGTCGCTAGAATTAAAATTAACAATCTGGTCTTTTATCGTACTTATCTTATCAAACATATCTTATTTACTTCATTATAGTAACTGAAAGTATTGTTACTGGCTCTGATGGTTTATTCCCTCTTTCTGTCTTAACATTACATATGGCATCTATTACCTCAATGCCATGAATGACTTCACCAAATACTGTATATCCGTTATCTAAAAAAGGGGTTCCTCCAATTTGTTGATATACTTTTTTAGCTGTATCCGAAAAAGTAAATTTCTCTTGTTGGTGTTGGTAGTGGGGCGCTTTTTGATTTATCTTATTTTCCATTTGCCCCAATTGATTAAGATTGTATTTTCTCCCCTGAACAATATAGAATTGACTGCCGCTAGATTTCTTTTCTGGATTTACATTATCTCCCATTCTTGCTGCAGCTAAAGCACCTTTTTTATGATATAAATTAGTTACTATTTCAGCAGGTATTGTTTCTCCTTCACTATTTTGACCTAGCTGCCCACTAAAGCTTTTGTCTCTAGAATTTGGATCTCCAGCCTGAGCCATAAAATCTTTAATTACACGATGAAAAGTAATTCCATTGTAAAATTTTTCATTGACTAATTTTATAAAATTGTCTCTATGCAAAGGGGTTTCATTGTATAATATTAATGTTAATGTTCCTTTAGAAGTTTCCATTAAAACCTTAGTTTCTTTAGGTTCGATGCTTTTTTCTTTAAACAAAGAACACCCACCAATAAAAAAGGCAATTAAAACAAGAAGTGTAATTCTATAGTTAGTAAACATTTTTAATGCTGTTTTTTTTTTACCTTGCAAATTAAGCAAATAGTAAAGTATTATTCTATCATATTATGAAAATCCGTCTCCTAAACAACAAGATATTTTCAATTGGCTTGGTTTTAACCCTACTTATTGGCTTAAACTCTTGTTATAAAACTGAAAGTACAACTGCAGTCATTCATGTTAAAGACAGTACAACCAGTGCAGCAGTTCCGGGCGCTACAGTTGAACTACTTTACATTGCAGGACATCCTGATTCAACCAGCATTCATGTAACCGAAACTACAAACAATAGTGGTGATGCTTTTTTTGATTTCACCGATAAGTATAAATCTGGACAAGCTGGTTTTGCAGTACTCGACATTCGAGTAAATGGGATTTACAAAGGGATAATTGAAATCAATGAAATGGTTCCAAATGAAGAAACTGTTTTATTGTAATCATAGGTTATAATATTCAATTATAGCTTCTTTTATTATTTCTTCTTGCTCATCCGAATTTAAATTTGGAAACTTCTTAAGTGACTCAAAATGAATCCAACCATCTTTATCTCTACCTTTTGGTTTGTAATATCCTTGTGGAGTAAAAACCACACATAAACCAATATGCATCACTTCAACTTTTTGATCTTTTGTTAAATTCTTGAAATCCATATTGAGTTCTTGAAGGCCAATAACAAATAAAATGCTGTCAAGTTCTGGAGATTCGCCCATTTTTTCACCTAATTTAAGCTGTAGGCTTCTCCATTGCTTCTCTAATTCAAAATTCATATATTTATGTAATTCACGTAAAAATAATTTAATCTATACATCCAAACTAAAGTTGGCAAAAAAATAAATCATAATTCATATTGTTTTCTCTTTTGTTATTGCCTTTATTAAAGTCTATCAAATAATATTTATTGAGGGTTTCTGGGGAAGCTTTATTTTATATGTATTAAAACAGGTAGGTTTTTTACTTTTAATTTATTGGTTGGTTGTCTTAGTATTATTCAACATTAAAAAGAAGATAATTCAGAAAGATTAATTATACAATTACGCCTAAAAGTGTCTTGAAAAAATTAATTTTAACCTTTTAAACCTACTATTATGGAATTTCAAAACATATTAATTGATGTTAATGATAAAATAGCAACAATAACCATCAACAGGCCCAAACAACTTAATGCCTTAAACAAAGCAACAATATCGGATTTAAATCAAGTTTTGATGTCTTTAAAGAACGACAATAATATAAGATGTTTAATCATAACCGGTTCAGGTGAAAAAGCGTTTGTTGCTGGAGCAGATATTAAAGAATTTGCTCATTTTGGAGTTGAAGAAGGGAAAAAACTAGCCAAATCAGGTCAGGAAAACTTATTTGATTTAATAGAAAATTATCCCAAACCAGTTATTGCTGCCGTTAACGGGTTTGCATTAGGCGGTGGTTTAGAATTAGCCATGGCTTGTCATTTTAGAATAGCATCAGACAATGCAAGGATGGGCTTACCTGAAGTAAGTTTAGGCGTCATTCCTGGCTATGGAGGGACTCAACGCCTCCCTCAATTGATTGGAAAAGGCAAAGCAATGGAACTCATTACTACTGCTAAAATGATGACTGCTGATGAAGCCTTGCAATATCACTTGGTTAATTACGTTGTTAGTTCAGAAGAGTTATTGCCAAAATGTATCAAAATAGCAACTGCTACATTACATAATTCTCCAAAAGCAATTAATGCTGCAATAAACGCAGTTAATGCTGGTTATAACAATGATGTTAACGGATATAATAAAGAAATTGAAGAATTTGGAAATTGTTTTGGCAGTGACGAATTTAAAGAAGGCACTACTGCATTTATGGAAAAGAGAAAACCAAACTATTAATTGTCTAGTATAAAAAAACTCATAGGCCAAACAGCGATTTATGGATCCAGCAGTATAATTGGGAGGTTTCTTAATTATCTATTAACTCCTTTGTATGTCATTAAATTTTCTACTGATCAGTATGGAATAATTTCTGAGATGTACGCTTATGTAGCTTTTTTAGTTGTCTTTTTAACATATGGAATGGGAACAGCTTTGTTTCGATTTTCTACCTCAAAAAAATACGATTTCAATCAGGTTTACAGCAACACCTTATTTTCTTTACTAACCACCTCCACTTTTTTTATTTTATTAATTAGTTTGTTTTCTCAGGAAATAGCCAACCTTCTTAAGTATCCTGAACATTCTGAATATATTATATGGTTTGGAATGATTGTTGGTTTGGACGCTGTTTCTTCCATACCACTAGCAAACCTTAGACTTAAGGAAAAAGCAAAGAAATTTGCTTTAATCAACTTTTTAAATGTTGGCGTTAATATCGGGTTGAATCTATTTTTTATTGTTTATTGCAAAGAGAATTTTGACCCTGAGATAGAAAACAACAATTGGATTATTAATACATTTTATGATCCTGAAATTGGTGTTGGCTATGTATTTATCTCTAATCTAATATCAAGTATTGTAAAGTTTGTAGCATTAATTCCCGAGATGAATTTGAAGGGTCGATTTGACTTTTCAATACTACTATCTATGCTTAAATATGCCGCACCTATGCTTTTTGTTGGTCTTGCATATGTAATAAATGAAACACTTGACAGAGCAATGCTTAAAGAAATTTTATATAATCAAAACTTAGAAAGTGCCGATTTAAACATCTCTGAAAATGCATTAGAATTAGCACAGTCTGAAAATGGAATTTATGGAGCCAACTATAAAATCACCATGGTAGTAAGCATGTTTATTCAAGCTTTTAAGTATGCTTCTGAACCTTTCTTTTTTAAAAATGCATCTAATAAGTCATCAAAAGAAACATTAGCCAAAGTAATGAATTACTTCACTATTGTTTTGGTGTTTATTTTTTTAGTAATGACGCTTTACTTACATGTGTTTAAATACTTTATTAATAACCCTGAATATTGGAGTGGGTTAAAGGTAGTGCCGATTTTATTAGCTGCAAATATTTTTCTTGGGATTTATACAAGTTTATCTATTTGGTATAAATTGTCTGATAAAACAATTTTTGGAGCATACATCTCAAGTATAGGAGTAATCATCACGTTAACCATTAACTTTATATTCATTCCTCAATTTGGATATGAGGCTTCAGCATACGCTACTTTAGCCTGCTATGGATCTATGATGATTTTAAGTTATATTTTCGGGCAAAAACATTACAGTATCCCTTATAATCTTTGGAAATTTTTCACTTATATTGGGGTAGGTGCATTACTTTTTACAATTAGCTTACCATTTGACCCTAAAGTTGAATATACCTTACTAGCGTACGGTTATCACACTTTACTTTTAATTGGTTTTTTAGTTTTAGTATTATTAATTGAAAAACCTTTTAAGAAACCCATTTTAACTAATTCTAATGAATAAAATATACATTAACATCGTCAATAGTTCTGGACATCAAAATCCAAAGCTGGAAACCATTGGCTCTGCAGGTGCTGATTTAAGAGCTTTCATTCCCGAAGCAATTGTATTAAAGCCTTTAGAAAGGCGATTAATTCCTACTGGCATTAAAATAGAGTTGCCAATTGGTTATGAAGCTCAAATAAGACCAAGAAGTGGTTTAGCATATAAAAACGGCATTACAGTACTTAATTCGCCAGGAACAATTGATTCAGACTATCGAGGAGATGTAGGAGTACTATTAATAAATCTTTCTAACGAAAACTTCACTGTAAATAACGGAGATAGAATTGCTCAAATGGTTATTGCTAAGCACGAGTTTCCTGTTTTTAATGATTCCTATAAATTAAAAAGTAGCGAAAGAGGAGAAGGTGGGTTTGGTAGTACTGGGAAAAAATAACGTAATATTTTGAGCTTAAGAATAATCATCTGTTTTGTTTTAATATTGACTTTTATATCAATTGATGTGAAAGCGCAGTCGCAAAACGACAATGCTTTTGATGATGCAAAATTTTCTTCCATTCTTATTCAAGGCATTTCTGCCAAAATTAGTGGCGATTTTTACAGTGCTGATTCATTACTTAAAGTTTGTCTAGACCTGAATCCAAAAAGTGCAGTAAGCTACTTTGAATTATCCAGCATTTCATGGGATGAGGGTCAAAAAAACTTAGCCATTGAACAAGCTCAAAAAGCTGTTGAGTTAGCCCCTAAAAACGAATGGTATCTTGCTAATCTTGCTGTTTTATACAGGGAAATTAAAAACTATCAAAGTGCTGGTATTTGTTTTGAAAAATTGTTCGACAAATACCCTGAAAGAATATCCTATCTATTTTCACTTGCAGAATGTCAAATGGATAATAAAAGCTATAAAAAAGCGCTTAAAACTTTTAATAAGATTGAGCTCATAAATGGGATTAATCAAGATTTAAGCATTCAGAAACATCAAATTTTAGTTTATCTAAAAAAACAAAAAAAAGCGCTTGAAGAATTAAAAAAACTAATTGACTCTCAACCAGAAGATATTAGAAATTATGGGATTTTAGGCGAGTATTATCAAACCATAGGGAAAGATGAAGAAGCCTATAAGGTTTTTCGAAAAATGATGGTCATGGACTCATCAAATGGATTAGTTAGGTTGTCGTTGTTTCAATATTATTATAGATCACAACAACATGATTTAGCTGTAAAAGAATTGTTGGCAGTTATGGATTCTCATGAAATTAAAGAAGATGTGAAATTAGAGATTCTCCTTCAAATATCCTATGAAAAAAACAGTTCCTTTAAAATCTCAGAACTAGAGCTTTTCCTCAATAAATTCTTAGAATTTCATAAACAAAATAGTGATGCTTTTTTATTATATGCCGATATTAAATTCTTACAAAAAAAAAACGATTCAGCATCTATTTACTTAAGGAAATCACTTGCAATAAACCCTATCCCATTTGAAGTTTGGTCTCAGTTAATGACTACCGAATTAGCTGAAAACAATTACTTCAGCGTAATTAAAGATGCTGAAAATGCAATAATTAACCACCCCAACCAACCTTTAAGCTACATTATATTAGGTGTCGCTCAATCCTCTATTAAAAACTACACTGATGCACTTAAAAACTTAAAAACGGGTGTTTCTTTGGTTATTGATGACTCTTTACTTACTAGCGACTTTGAACATCATATTGGAGATACTTATTATCAATTGGAGGATTTTGAAAATGCTTTTGTTCATTTACATAAAGCAATGAATTATAATCCTAATAATCCAGTTTTATTAAATAATTACAGCTACTATTTGTCTGAGCAAAAAAAAGATTTAGCCTTAGCTGAAAAGCTTATATTAAAAGCATTAATGTTCTACCCAAACAATCCTACTTTTCTAGATACTTATGGGTGGGTGTTGTTTATTAAAGAAGACTATGCTAATGCTGAAATTTGGCTCAACAAGGCTGTAAACAACAGCACGAAGGAAAATGGTGTAATTTTGGAACATTATGGCGATGTTTTATTTCTTTTAGATAAGAAAGAAGAAGCTATTATTTTTTGGAAAAAAGCTCAAAAACTGGATGGTGTTTCTGATAAAATTCAAACAAAAATAAATGAAAAGAAATTTATTAAATAATCTTTTTTTATCGGTTGTTTTTGTTGTGGGAACTTTAGGCTGTAGTGTGTTAAAACCTAATCCAAACAATAAAGACAAAATCAAAACAATAGGTTATAAAAAACTTAAGAATTATATAAATGAAAATCAATTTAATTATGAATGGTTAAAGCTTAAAGGCGATGCAAATATTGTCTTTAAAGGAGATGAAGAAAAAATCAAAACAAATTTTAGATTACGAAATGATAGTATCATATGGATGAATTTTTCTAAAGCAAGTATTCAGCTATTAACCGGTCTTGTTGGAAAAGATTCTTTAAAAGCAGTTATAAAGTATCCTGAAAAAAAATACTTTTCTGGAACATTTAATGAATTACAGAAAATGATTGCAGTCAATTTATCTTTTAAATTAATTGAGGACCTTTTAACTGGTCGAATGATTGGTTATGAAAAAAGCAAAAAAACCAATGTCCAAATAAAAGAAAATAAATATTATTTGAAGTACGACATAAAGGATAATGGAACAAACGAAAACAACTATTCTGTACAATACTGGATCAATCCAAAACTTTTCAAATGCGATAGTATTGTTGTTTCCAGTGCGGCTAATGAAAATATAATGGTTGTTTCATATAATCATTGGAGCCAAATTGAAAACCAATATTTCCCAATGAAAGTGAATTTTAACTTTACCAATTTGAGCGATACAATAGCCCTTGAATTAAAATACAAGTCGCCCTTGAAAATTAATGCACAACAAAATTTCCCATTCAAAGTTTCTGAAAAATATATCCCAATAGTTATTGAATGATTAATATAAAACCCATATTAATAACTCTAGGCATTATTATTTCCTTTGGACTATCAGCTCAAAAAAGAAGTGATCAACTTAAACTGCAAGAAAAAAAATTAATCAATAAAATTGCCAATACAAAGCTGTTGATTAAGGAAACTAAAAACTCTGAAAAACTTACCTTAACTGATATTAGCATAATCAATCACCAAATATATTACAGGGAGAAATTAATCTCTAATTATAATTTTCAACTTAGAAAACTAGATGAAAACATTCATGAAATAAATAGACAAATTATATCGTTAGAAAACACCATTGGGGTTTTAAAAGAAGAGTATCAAAAAATGCTGATGTATGCTTTTAAAAACAGAAACCCCAATTACAAATACTTATACATTATTTCTTCTTCTAGTTTTTCAGAAGCTTTTCATAGAATGAAGTACATACAGCATTACGCAGATTATAGAAAAAAACAAATTGAAAGGATTCTGAAAAATCAAATAGATTTAGCTATCGAGAAAGAACTCTTAAGTGCTGAAATAGAAAAAAAATCCCTATTAGTGGAAACAAAAAAATCTGAAAAAGAAAACTACTTGAATGATAAAAAAACACAAGAAGTATCACTTAAAAAATTAAAAGAAAATGAAGATATATTAGTCAAGCAATTGAATGAGCAATCTAAAAAAAGAAAAAAGATATCTTCTGCGATTCGTAAAGCCATAGAAAAAGAAGTTCGTTCAACCATAAAGGAAAGTAAAACTGCTTCCTTTTCTTTAACTCCTGAGGGAATGGAACTTTCTAAGAGTTTCAACAGTAATAAAGGCCGTCTTTGTTGGCCTGTTGAAAGAGGTGAAATTAGTAGTAAATATGGCAAACATCGCCATCACTTAGTCAGTACGGCAACAGTTGAAAATAATGGTATTGATATAGTAACCACAAAAAATGCTAATGTTAGGGCTATTTTTGGAGGGAAAGTAACTAGTGTGTTGATTATTCCTGGAGCTGGAAAAGTAATAATGGTTAGCCATGGAGAATATAGAACCGTATACGCCAACCTACAAGAGGTTTTTGTTAAAAAAGGTGAGCTTTTAAGTGCAAAACAAAATATTGGAAAATTATTAATTAATGAAGAAGGTGTTTCTGAATCTCATTTAGAAATATGGAAAATTGCAAGTACTGGCATGAGCACTGTTAACCCTTCATTGTGGCTAAGTAAATAATCATTTCCTTACCTTAATTCAATTAATACATCTAGCCCTTTGAATAAATCTGTTTTGTGGACAGATTTTACTTTAATTTTAACATCTCCAAAGTTGAAAATCATTCTATTAACCGTTCTATTTATGGACTGACTTAAATAGCCGAGCTTAAACCCTTTATAAAAGACTGCAAGCGCTTGAGAATCCCAAATCCTGGAATTGTCTTTGGCTATCTCTAATTCTATACCGGGCTTTAGTTTTTCCTTAATGTAAATATAATCGTGTCTGCTCAGTTCTACTAACTGAGTTAATACACCAAGTTTAGGTAGTTCTTGTTTTGGATAAGTGGTAATAGATAATGTATTCATAATTAGGCTATTTTTAAATTATAGTTAGTATTAATTCCCAGATCTTCTGGTTTTAAAAACATAGAAAAATTCATGTGTTTCTTTGGAGATACTTCAGCTACTATATCATTATTATTAAATAACCGATTCCATATAGATTTAGATTTTTCATGGCCCATTATTTTTTCACACAGGGTGCTAAACTTTAAAAAATCTAAAGGAATATCTGTGAAATACTTTTTATTATTTATTATATATGCTCCATTTAACAATACAGCATTGTCTTCTTTTTCATGAATAATATAATGAACTTCAAAAAAATTATTAGTTAGTTGTTCTTGGATTTTCATAGTGTTGTTTTTAATTACAATACTAATGTCAACAACTACTACGTAAAGTAATTACGTGGTTATCTAATGAAGGACTTATAGTCTAATTCATAACTTTCTTCAACTGGGATTTTAACGCCTATTCCAAAGGCTTTTACCTTAAGTTTTCCATCCAGTTTTAAATGCATTTTTTTTCCCAGCAAAACATCTAAAGACTTAAAAAGGCTTTTTGCAAGATTGGATTTAGTTGTATTAATGGCAAACCTTAATTCAGAGGTTTCTAAAGCGGGCAAAACAGACTTTTCTCTTACGCTTATATCACCTAGTTCATTTGAGTTTACAAACGCTAAAATATTTGCCTTTTTAATGGAAATTTTAAACTTATTAGGATTGTACACAGAAACTGAAACGCACATGGGTGAACATGACTTATCCTCGCTAAATGCAACGTTATTTAAGCCTTTAAACTCAACTGGCTTGTATGAGATGCAAGATGATAAACAAATGGTTAAAACAAATAAAAAAACGCTTATTCGCATGACTATTTTTTGTTTAGCGCAGCAAAATTTTGATAGAACAATGGAATTGTTTCAATTCCTTTATAAAAATTAAACAGGCCATAATGTTCATTTGGAGAATGAATTACATCCGAGTCTAATCCAAAGCCTAATAAAATTGTTTTGAGTCCTAAAACCTCTTCAAACATGGGGACAATAGGAATACTTCCCCCACTTCTAACTGGGATTGGCGTTTTCCCAAAAGAAGTTTCCATGGCTTGTTTTGCAGCCATAAATCCAGTAAAGTCAGTAGGAATTACTACCCCTTCTCCACCATGGTGAGGAGTAACTTTAACCTTAACTGACGATGGAGCAATTTTTTCAAAATGAGTTGAAAACAACTCGGTAATTTTTTCCGATTTTTGATTGGGAACTAAACGCATAGAAATCTTAGCATAGGCTTTTGACGGCAACACAGTCTTAGCGCCATCACCGGTATATCCTCCCCAAATTCCATTTACATCTAAAGCAGGTCTTATTGATGTTCTCTCATTAGTAGAAAAACCTTTTTCTCCAGAAACATCACCAATATTTAAATCTTCTTTGTAATACTCAACATCAAATGGTGCTTTTGCCATTTCTTGTCTTTCATTAGGTGAAACCTCTTGTACATCATCATAGAATCCAGGTATATTTATTGCCCCTGAATCGTCATGCAAAGAAGCTATCATTTTAGATAAAATATTGATTGGATTTGCAACACCACCGCCATAAAGTCCAGAATGTAAATCTCTATTAGGTCCTGTAACTTCAACCTCAACATAACTTAGCCCTCTAAGGCCAACGCAAATTGATGGAGTATTGTTGGCAATGATTCCCGTATCTGAAACCAAAACAACATCAGCTTTTAATAAAGTTGTATTTTCTCTAACAAAAGTTTCTAAGTTTGCCGAACCAACCTCCTCTTCACCTTCAAACATAAACTTAACGTTACAAGGTAAGTTGTTTGTTTTAAGCATGGCCTCAAATGCCTTAACGTGCATATACATTTGCCCCTTATCGTCACAGGCTCCTCTAGCAAAAACAGCTCCATCAGGATGAATGGATGTTTCTTTGACAATCGGTTCAAACGGATCAGAATCCCACAATTCATAAGGGTCTGCTGGTTGAACATCGTAATGCCCGTATACCAATATCGTTGGAAGTTGTTCGTCAATAATTTTATCGGCATAAACTATTGGATGTCCCGCTGTTTCATGAATACAAATGTTTTCTGCTCCCGCCAATTGTAATTTTTCTTCTAAAAATTGGGCTCCTTTAAGTACTTCATTTTTAAATTTAGGATCGGCACTAAAAGATTGAATTCTTAAAAAATCTAATAATTCATTTAAAAACTTTTCTTTATTCTCGTTTATGTATTCTTGGACCATTTATTAAATTTTAGCTTTCAAAGATACATTTCGTTTTTTACTTTATTAATATTGTCAATAATTTACTTTACACCTACTCTTTTAAAAAGCAACCTTTCATATAAACATGCGTTTTAATTTTGGTTACATACATATATTTTAGGTTTTTATTTTTCAGCTTTAACATGAAAAAACATTTCACTTCATTTTTATTATTTTGTATTTTTTTCACCTCTAGTTCTGCGCAAGTTTCAATAACAAACAACAGTATGACGGTGGCTCAATATGTTCAAACGGTTTTAATTGGAAATGGCGTAAGTGTTTCAAACATACAATTTAATGGAGGCTCTGCCAATGTCAATAATGAACAAATTGGTTCTTTTTTAGATAATAATAGTGCAGCAACTGGACTATCTAGTGGTCTTATATTAGGATCAGGGGATGTTCAACTAGCAGGTCAAAACAACAGTTCTGGTGGCGCTAGTCTTGGAGGAAGCGGTAACATGGGTTCTGATAGTGACCTACAGAGCATAACTGTTAATCAAATTTATGATGAATGTGTAATAGAGTTTGATTTTATTCCGGAAGGAGATACCATTGCTTTTAATTATGTTTTTGCTTCTGAAGAATATGAAGAGTACGTTTGTGGAAGCGTTAACGATGCATTTGGTTTTTTTTTAACAGGAATCAATCCAACTGGAGCCAACTACAATGCTAAAAATATAGCATTAATACCCAACCCCAGTAATCCAAGTACTTACACAAACACCCCAGTTTCTATTAACACCGTTAATCCAGGTGTCCCTGGTCTTTTTGGGTTCTCTTCAACATGTAGTGCTATTGATCCCAATTGGGCATCATACAACGTATTTTACACAAACAATACTACCGGAAATATAGAATACGATGGTAAAACTGTTGTCCTGACAGCTCAAGCAGTTGTTTCTTGTGGCACATCTTATCATATTAAATTAGCTATAGGGGATGGTGGTGATTCATCCTATGATTCTGGGGTTTTTTTAGAAGAAGGTAGTTTCTCTTCCAACAATATTGGCGTTTCAAGTGGCATTGCTGATGGAGATACTATTTTATATGAAGGTTGTAATGCTGCATTTTTCAATTTCGAAAGAGACGATGCTTCTACTGAATTCATTGTTTATTTTGAACTTGGAGGTACAGCAACTCCTGGACTTGATTACCCAATGATAAATGATAGCTTAGTTATTCCGATAGGTCAATTTTCAGATACCATATTTATTTATCCTACTCTTGACTCAATTAATGAACCTTCCGAAACAGTTATTTTAAATGTGATTTTTGAACGTTGTTTCGGACAAATGGATACCTCAACTGCAGTGCTTTATATTAGTGACTATACTCCATTAAGTTTATCAATGCTTGACAGTATAAACATCTGTTCTTCAAACAATGAATATGCCGATTTAGTAGCCGATTGGGATGGAGGAATAGATCCGATAGATATTCAATGGACTAATGGTAGCTCTAATGTTTCAGAAATCTCTGTTAGTCCTGATTTAACTTCCTATTTTGGGGTAAGCATTTACGATGGGTGCAACAAAGAAATTCATGATTCATGTATCGTTTGGAATCAATGCCCTATTGAACCTATTAATGTTTTTACACCAAATAATGATGGGCAAAACGACTACTTCATACCAGTTAATTTAGAACAATACCCTTCTCCATATTTGGTGGTTTTAAACCGTTGGGGAAGAATTGTATACGAAACATCAAATTACCAATACGATTGGTCCGGAACCCATTATAAAAGTGGTGAACCACTCCCAGATGGAGTGTATTACTATCAATTGAACCCCAATTCCAATAAATACGAATATGGCAGTTCAAATAAAGAAGAGTTAAATACAACTATTGCTGGATCGGTTCAAATTATAAAAAATTAAATCAAACTTTTACCAGTCATTTCCTTGGCTTGATCTATTCCCATTAAAGACAGTATTGTAGGTGCAACATCTGCTAAAATTCCATCTTTAATCTCTTTAATTTCATTATCAACAACAACCATTGGAACTAAATTAAGGGTGTGAGCAGTATGTGGAGTACCGTCTTCGTGAAACATTATATCCGCATTGCCATGATCTGCAATAACCACTAAACTATAATTGTTTTTTAGTGCAACATGCATGACCTCACTCAAACAAGAATCAACCGTTTCACAGGCTTTTACAATTGCTTTTGGCACACCAGTATGACCAACCATATCTGGATTAGCAAAATTTAAACATATAAAGTCTGGTGATTTTGTTTCTATGGCTGATTTAACCAAATTAGTAATTTGGTGAGCACTCATTTCTGGCTTTAAGTCGTATGTAGAAACTTTTGGCGAATCTGCCATTTTTCTAAATTCACCATTAAATTGTTGCTCTCTACCCCCACTAAAAAAATACGTAACATGAGGGTATTTTTCTGTTTCGGCTATTCTTAACTGAGTTTTATTATTGGTGCTTATAACCTCACCAATTGTATTTTTAAGATTCTCTTTATCGTAAACAACATGAATATTTTTAAATGCTTTATCATAATTAGTCATGGTAAGATAATGCAATTTGAGGGGTCGCATTTCATAATTTAAATACTCTTGTTGAGTTAATGCAGAAGTAATTTGCCTACATCTATCTGTCCTAAAATTAAAACACAAAACCACATCATTTTCAGCTATACGGCCGTCAACACCTTTTATATTGTAAGGCTCTACAAATTCATCAGTAATGTTGTTTGCATAACTATGGTTCATAGCTTCAACCCCATTCTCAACCTCTTCCCCTTTTCCAAACAAAAGTAAATCGTATGCTTTTTTAATTCTTTCCCATCTTTGATCTCTATCCATAGCATAGTAGCGTCCTATTACACTTGCAATACGAATTGAAGTTTTGTTGATTTTTTCCTCTAACTCTTTTATAACTGGTAAAGCTGATTTTGGGCTAGCATCTCTACCATCAGTAAAAGCATGAATAAAAACACGCTCTGCCTGATTTGTAGTTAATAAATCACACAAAGCTAAAAGATGCTTAAAGGAGGAATGTACTCCACCTTCAGAAACTAATCCCATTAGATGGATTTTAACTCCCTTTTTCTTCGCATAGACTAAGGCGTTAATAATGGTTGCTTCATTAAAAAAGGACCCGTCATCAACAGCATTGTTAATTCTTAATAAATCTTGATAAACAATTCTTCCTGCTCCAATATTTAAATGTCCAACTTCTGAATTCCCCATTTGACCTTCAGGTAATCCAACCTTTGAACCGTAGGTGATTAATTTACTATTGGGGTAGTTGCTTATTAAACTGTCAAAACAAGGTGTTTTGGCCAGATGAACCCCGTCTGATTTATTTCCTTCTCCTAATCCCCAACCATCAAGGATAATTAACGCTACTTTATTTGACATTTTCTAATTTAAATTGAATAGTGAAAATACTCCCTTTTGGGTTGTTATTTTTACAGTAAATCTTAGCTCCATGCATTTTTACTATTTCATTTACTAAGTACAGCCCCAAACCTGTTCCTTTATAAGATCGAGTATCTTCGTCTTCTACCCTGTAAAATTGTTCAAATATTTTAGTCTTTTCTTTATCAGGAACACCAATGCCTTTGTCAATAAAAGAGATAAAAAGATTAGATGAATCAATTTTTGACTCAACAACTATTGTTTCTTCCGCAGAAGAATATTTCCTTGCGTTATCCAATAAATTTTGAATTACAGATGTCATGTAGAAATCATCAACACTTAAAACTAATTTCTCGTCAATATTATTTTGAATGTTATTGTAAAAAGAATTTGAATTAACAATTGTATTGACAAATTCCTTAAATGCAATTGGCTTATAGGATAGTGATTGTTTACTTTCTCCAATAGAACTAGCCAATAAAATTTTATCTACCAATTGCTGTAGACGATCTTGCTCCTGAATTATTTTTTCAAGGCTACTTTGTTTTTTATCCTCAGAAATTTCTTTTCTATTCAACAACGTTTCTGCAAAAAGTCTGGTTGATGCAATGGGGGTTTTTAACTCGTGGGTAACAGATAACGAGAAGTTTTTTTGCCTTTTGGCTAATGAAAATTCTCTATAAAATGATCTTATTACATAAAATGCTCCTATTCCAATTAAAGTAACAAACACCGTTGCTTCTCCCATTATCATACCCAGTCTTCTTGAAATATACACTTCATCTTTGTTAACTTCTTGAGTTAAAGAAATAATGTGGTATCCCCACCAAAAAAACTGTAAAAGAACATAGCTTATAAGTAAGCAAAGTACAATGAGTGTTCTATTTTTTTTTGGGGGATTTTTTCACAACAGTACAAAGCTAAATAATAGAATACAACAAGACAAATTGTTAAAAACAAAAAAAAGCCCCCTAAAAAAGGGAGCTTTTAAGATGGTGGTGCCTCCAGGAATCGAACCAGGGACACATGGATTTTCAGTCCATTGCTCTACCAACTGAGCTAAGGCACCAACATTTGAGTCGCCAAAAATATAAAAATTTTATTTGCATCAACCTATTTGAGTCAATTAGTTGAAAATTAAGCTGCTGCATTTTATCTAAGTATATTTTTGTCACTTGATAAAACCCATTAATTTTACACGCCATAAACCTCATTTATAAATATGAATATTTCCTACGACTGGTTAAAAAGTATACTTCCTATTAATTTATCAGCAAAAAAAGCAGCTGAAATTTTAACCGACATTGGTTTAGAGGTGGAAAGAACTTCTACATTTAACAGCGTTGAAGGAGGGCTTAAAGGTTTGCTAATTGGACAAGTGAAAGAGGTTTCAAAACACCCTGATGCAGACAGACTTAATGTTACTAAAGTAGATATTGGTATTGATGAATTAAGCACCATTGTGTGCGGAGCGCCTAATGTAGCCGAAGGACAAAAAGTAGTGGTTGCCATTCCAGGAACAACCATTCACCCAACAAGTGGCGAGCCATTCACCATTAAAAAAGCTAAAATAAGAGGCGTAAGTTCTTACGGAATGATTTGTGCTGAAGATGAAATAGGATTGGGTAAAGAACATGATGGCATTATGGTGCTTGACAACAAAGCTACTGTTGGCCAATCTGCCGCTAACTATTTTAATCTTGAAGACGATACCATTTTTGAAATTGGGTTAACCCCAAATCGTGCAGACGGCATGAGCCATTATGGCGTAGCAAGAGACTTATTGGTAGCTTTAAAACATCAAAAACTCACCTCAAAAAACACCTCGTTAAAAGCGCTTCCAAAAGCAAAAAAATGGAGCACCTCATCGGCATATAAAAACTTTAAAGTAATCGTTGATCAAGAGGATAAATGCCACCGATATGCTGGTTTAATTTTAGAAAACATATCGGTAAAAGAAAGTCCTGATTGGCTTAAAAACAAACTAAAAGCCATTGGTTTAAAACCCATTAACAATGTAGTAGACACTACCAACTTTGTGTTGCACGAATTGGGGCAACCTTTGCATGCTTTTGATTTAGCTGAAATTGAAGGAGAAACCATTAAAGTAAGGTGTCCAAAAAAAGACCAACCCTTTACTACACTAGATGGAGTGGAACGCAAACTGCATGAAAACGACTTAATGATTTGCAACAACACAACCGAAATGTGTTTAGCAGGGGTTTTTGGTGGTGAAAAATCTGGCGTTAAAGAAAGTACCACAACAGTATTTATAGAAAGTGCTTTGTTTGAACCTGTAAGCACAAGAAAAACAGCTAAAAGACACGGGTTAAATACCGATGCTTCTTTCCGTTTTGAAAGAGGGGTTGACCCGGCCATGGTAATTCCCGCACTAGTTAAGGCTGCTGAAATAATGGAAGATATTGCTGGTGGTAAAGTATGTTCTGAAATAATAGACGTTCATCCAATTAAAGATCATCCTATTGAAGTATCTATTGATTATTCCAATATTAGACAACTTTGTGGAATTGATTTGGCCAATAAGGGCATGAATGACATCTTAGCTTTACTTGATATTCAAATAATCAAAACGGGAGAAAACTCAGCAGATTTGTTGGTCCCAAATTATAGAAATGACGTAACTAGAGAGGCTGATATTGCTGAAGAAGTGTTGCGAATTTATGGTTACAATGAAGTTGAATTGCCAACCAAATTAGAAAGCTCTATGTCTTTTACTCCTTCTCGAAATGCAGTTAAATTACAAAAGAGAATTAGCGATCATTTATCTAGTCTCGGACTAAACGAAATACTGTCTAATTCGCTTTCAAAAAGAGCGCACATTCAAGCCATTGAAAGCACTGCCGATTTAGACTCACAACATGTTTCTCTATTAAACCCTTTAAGTAACGATACGGCTATTCTTCGTCAATCTTTAGTTTACAACTTGGTTGATGTTATTAAAACCAATCAAAACCATGGTGAAGCCAATTGTGCTTTGTTTGAATGGGGAAAAATATATCGTTCTAAAAACGATAAATTTAAAGAGCAACAACACTTAACTATTGGCTTAAGCGGTCTTCAAAATGATGAACATTGGTTCAATGGAAAGTCTCCCGTTAGCTTTTTTCAATTAAAAGGAATAGTTCAAAGTATACTTGAATTATTAGGGTTACAAAATTGCCAAGAATCAGCACTAACTGCTCATGAATTATGGAGTGAGGGAATTACCATAAGTTACCAGAAAAAAGAAATAGCAAAAATTGGATTATTAAATCCTAAATTACTCGACAAAATGGATCTATCCAGCTCTTGTTATATAGCTGAATTAAACTGGGATTCTATATTACCGTACGCATATAAAACAAACACCTCCTTTCAGCAAATAAATAAGTTCCAAAAAGTATATAGAGATCTATCTTTTTTAATTGACGAAAAAGTAACCCTAAGTGAACTAATGAATTGCATTAACAAGGTGAAAAATAAAATTTTGCAAGAAGTTTCTTTATTTGATGTATACACCAATAAGAAAAGTCTAGCGAATAAAAAAGCCTATGGCCTTAGGTTTGAATTTCTTCATCCAGATAAAACTTTAACAGATAAAGAGGTAGATAAGGTGATGAAGCAAGTTCAAGAAAAAATAACTAAAGAAGTTCATGCTGAATTAAGATAAATATGAGTAAAGTTTGGTTTGGATATTGGTTTAAAAGTTGGTCTGTAATATATAAAATATGCTATGCAATAGTTCGTACCGGAATGCGTACCTATTTTAAAAGGTATGAACTTCATAATTTTGAAAACCTTCCTAAGGACAGCGGCTTACTTTTTGCTGCAAATCATCAAAACGCCTTTTTAGACCCTATTATATTGGCTGCTCATTTAAAAAAACCAGTTTATTTTTTAACTCGTGCCGATATTTTTAAAAAGAAATTAGCCAATAAAATTCTTCGGAAAGTACACATGTTGCCTATTTTTAGACAGCGTGACGGGGTTGATACTGCTGAAAAAAATAAAGGAACATTCAGTCAATGTCACGACATCTTAAACAACAAAGAACATGTTTTGATTTTCCCTGAGGGAAATCACAACTATAAAAAACATTTGAGAACTCCTCTTAAAAAAGGAATATCAAGAATTGCTTTAGGAGCTGCTGAAAAATACAACTTCAACATAAAGCTTTATGTAATTCCCTTGGGAATTGATTACAGCAATCATTTCAACATGAATGCTGAAATGTTAAGTATTGTTGGCAAACCTATAGATGTCAGTGATTACTATGAATCCTATCAAAACAATCCAACCGAAACCATAAACAACTTAAACAAAGACATTGCTACTCAATTAAAAAGCGTAATGATTGACATTAAAGATCAAGAAAACTATCAATCTATATATAACTTATTGCATAGGTTCCCTATTCAATCAAAAAAGAAGCCTGTTTCAGAAAAAGTAGCTTTTCAGAAAAAAGTTTTAGAAAAAATTGATTCTTTAAAATCTAATAACATTGATCAGTTTAATAAACTGCTAATAAACATTGAAACCTTATTCAATACAACAAAAAAACATAAGCTTCGAGCTTATCTTTTTAATAAAATAGAACAGGATAAAATGTCTAGTAAAGCTTTAGGGGTAAGTATGCTTTTAATTTTATTCTTCCCTTTGCATTGTGTCGGCTTAATTAGCAACTACATACCTTATAAAATTCCAGTTTGGTTTGTCAACTCAAAAGTAAAAGACATTCATTTTCACAGCTCACTTAAACTCGCTACTGGAGTAGTTTGTTTTGCAATTTATTGGGCATTGCTTTTATTGTTAGTGGTGTTGTTATTTGGTTGGAAAATGGGACTTTACTATACCATTTCACTTCCTTTTCTCGCTTTCTTAAATTGGAAATATTGGCTGAATCTAATCAAAACAAGTGGGAGAATACAGTTTAAAAGGTTGGACAAAAGGGGTGAGCTTAAAGAAGCTCATGAGAGTTTTAATGCAATCAATAAGCAGCTAGGCCTATAATACTCCATTTCCAGAAAAACTTCCTTCCTTATAAACATCAATGCGTTCTAGCAATCCGTTTTCATCGTAAATGTAATGCTTCCCGGTCCACAATTTACCCCCTTTAAAAGCTCCATCCATTAGAATGTCTTTATTTTCATTATAGGTTTTGTGGTAGCCATCTTTTAAGATTTTCCCTTTGGCAGAAGGTAAAAAACCGATATTCAGTTCTCCTTCAGCTTCAACGGCTTCTTTTGCTGAAATAATTTGCTCTGCTTTTTCTACAGGGGGATTTTTTCTTTCGATAGTTCCAGTAGTGGTTGCTTCCCCTTTTTCATTAAATACTATTTTTTCTTTTATATCGCCATTAGGCCACATTCTTGTTGCTTCTCCAGATCCTTTTCCGTTTACGGTCTCAAAAACTAATTCTGCTTGACCATTAGGGTAATAATACACTACTTTTCCCTCTGTTTTACCTTTACTATTAAATGTTTTTTCCTGGGATACTGTTCCGTCTTCAAAATACCTAACAAAATTCCCATTATATACTTTAGATTTCCAAGTGCCTTTTTCTTCAACTTGTCCGTTAGGAAAATACAATTCAAAATCTCCATAAGATCTGCCGTTTACATAATTTATTTTGCTTTTGATTGTCCCTGAAGGGTAATACTTAGTCCAAACACCTGTTTTCCTTCCATTTTTAAACTCTCCCTCTTCAACTTTAGCTAAAGGATGATAGGCTGTATCTTTTTTCATTTGACCATTCATAACCCAATAACCATGTCTTCTTCCCTCAACTGTTTGATTAAGCGTATCACTTTGACTTAATAAAGGAGAAAAAACAAAGGTGTTGATGATAATTATTAGTAAAATCTTCGTGTTAAAAATTGATATGTTATTGATTAATGGCAACAATAGAATTAATTAATAACGGTTTGTTTTGAAAGCTCTTTTAACATGATTGATGATGTAGCTTCTAAGTCAAATTTTGGGCGCCAATTCCAATCGTTTTTAGCAAGCGTATCATCAACGCTTTGAGGCCAAGTAAGCGCAATTTTATTTCTAAAATCTGGATTAAAATCCAATTTAAAATTTGGCAAATGTTTCTGAATTTCTACACCTATTTCATTTGGGGTAAAACTCATTCCACTAACGTTATAACTTGAACGAATGGTTAAATTATTTTTATCCGTCTGCATCAATTCCCTTGTAGCTCTTATAGCATCATCCATATACATCATTGGAAGACGAACATCTTGAGCTAAAAAAGAAGAATATATTCCTTTGTTAATTGCTTGATGAAAAATATCTACAGCATAATCGGTTGTACCTCCACCTGGTTCACTTTTGTAGCTTATTAAGCCCGGATACCTTATACTTCTTACATCAACACCATAATTATTATGGTAGTATTCACACCATCTTTCACCAGCTAACTTACTAATTCCATAAACGGTTGAAGGTTCTGTAATGGTTCTTTGAGGCGTCATAACTTTTGGTGAAGAAGCCCCAAAAATGGCAATAGAACTTGGCCAAAAGACTTTTTTTACGTGCCCTTCTTTTGCTAAATCCAACACATTAAAAAGCCCATTCATATTTAAATTCCATGCCGGTTGAACTTTCTTTTCTGCAGTAGCTGAAAGCAATGCAGCCAACAAATAAACTTCATCAACATCATGCTCCTTTACTAACTTAAATAGTTTATCAGCATCCAATACATCTAAAGTGAAAAAAGTAACTTCCTTAATCACATCAGGTGGTGTCGTCTTGATATCAGTCGCAATAACATTATTTACTCCAAAGTTGTTTACAAGGTCTAAAATAAGTTCTGTACCTATTTGGCCTGATGATCCTATAACTAACTTTTTACCCATTTTAAATAACCTGAATTTCTAACAAAAATAGAAAATTAGCAGTCGGTTAGTAATTTAAAGTGTTAGAATTGTGAGGGAATCTTGTAAAATGTATGTCTTTTACGATCTGAAAAATAGTTTCTCTAAATTCTGACATGTGTTGTTTCTTAACTGCAGAAATAAAAGTACTCATTTGATCTTTTGTTTCCCATGTTTTAATAATTGGCTGCAAATCTTCTTTCTTGAACTGATCTATTTTATTGAAGCAATATAATATTGGTTTTGGTGTTTCTATAATTTCATTTAGAGTTTCTTCCACTACCGCCATGTGCTCTTCATGAGAAGGGTGTGAAAGATCTACTACATGAACTAATACATCAGCCTCTCTTACTTCATCTAGGGTAGACTTAAACGATTCTACCAATTGGTGAGGGAGTTTACGTATAAAACCAACCGTATCACTTAATAAAAATGGAACCTGATTTAATACTACTTTTCTTACAGTAGTATCAAGAGTTGCAAATAATTTATTCTCGGCAAACACTTCGGATTTACTCAAGACATTCATAAGGGTTGATTTACCTACATTGGTATACCCCACTAAAGCTACTCTTACCGTACTTCCTCTATTGTTACGTTGAGCTGTTTTTTGTTTGTCAATTTTTACAAGCTTTTGCTTTAATTGACTTATTTTTTGACCTATAATTCTTCTATCTGTTTCAATTTGAGTTTCTCCAGGTCCCCTCATGCCAATTCCTCCTTTTTGTCTTTCAAGGTGTGTCCACATCCTGGTTAATCTTGGAAGTAAATATTGGTATTGTGCCAACTCTACTTGAGTTTTGGCATGCGCGGTTCTTGCTCTACTAGCAAAAATGTCTAAAATCAGGTTGCTTCTATCAAGAATTTTACAAGCCAATTGTTTTTCAATATTTCTAAGCTGAGAGGGTGTTAAATCATCGTCAAAAATTGCCATATCAATACAATGTTCTTTTATGTATTGTTCGATTTCATTGAGTTTCCCCTTTCCTACAAATGTTTTTGGATTAGCCATATCCAATCGCTGAGTGAATCTCTGATGGGTTTTAGCTCCAGATGTTAAAGTCAAGAATTCTAATTCATCTAAATATTCTTCCGTTTCTTTTGGGTTTTGGCCTTTTTGAACCAACCCAATTAAAATCGCTTTTTCAATATATTTTTTTGTGCTTATCCCCATGGAAAATTAAGTTAACCCTAAATAATTTAAAATAAGAGTTAATTTAAGTTCTTTGCGTTTATCAAATTAAGGACTTGCTCCTATTGTTTGTTTTTTCGAGCATGAATAAAAGATTTCACACACAAAAACGTAAATAAAGAACCTGTTAAAAATAACATTAACATTGATCCCGTAGCATAATTAAGGCCGTCATTCATTTTCATAAAAAATCTTGTTCCTCCCAATGCGCACAACAAACCAAAAACAACAGCAATATGCATCCAAACTTTTCTTTTGGCAGGAATTAATATTGCAAGTAATCCAGAAATAAATAATGGTACGCCTAAAAATGAAGGGAAATAAGATGTTATTGAATCAGAGGAAGAAATATATGATATTAATACCCCCCAAATGATTAGAAATAACCCATAAGTAAAAGAAATTTTCGGCATCGAAAATCCTAAAACTTTAAATTCTGATGTAGTGATGTCATTCATAATTATGTTTTTTTTCAAATCTATGAAATGAATAGATATACATGATAAATGAGTGGTTTTTTTTAAGGTTTGTATCAAATAATTCATAATTTCATTGACTAATGAAAAGAGGATTTGTTTTTTTTCTTGTATTATTTGGAGTCAATTTTGTAGCGCAAACTGATCCTTTTTCTCCAAAAAATGGGATTACTGACAAATATGTCCTAGCCTATGTTTTTAAAAATGCGATTATTCATGTTTCTAGCCAGGAAACTATTGATAATGGAACGTTGATAATTAAAGATGATAAAATAGTAGCTGTTGGACAAGGAATTAATGTTCCTGAAAACAGCCTTGTTTTTGATTTAAAAGGGAAACACATATATCATTCTTTTATAGAATTAAACAGCCATTTTGGAATCAAAAAAACAACTAAAAAAAAGTGGTCTTCAACGCCTCAATATAAGACTTCTAAAGTTGGTCCTTACCATTGGAACGAAGCCATACATCCTGAATATAAAGCTGAAAAACATTACTTATACAATCAAAAGATAGCTGACGGTTACTTAAATAAAGGTTTTGGCATTATTATTTCTCATGACAACAACGGTATTGCAAGAGGAGATGGAACATTAATCTGCTTAACCAATGAAAAAGAAAATCAGGTACTAAAAGAATCTGGAGCAACGTTCTATTCTTTTCATAAAGGCAATTCTAATCAAGTTTACCCTCGTTCTCTTATGGGCAGCATAGCCTTATTGCGACAATTTTTTATAGATGTTAATTGGTACAACAATTCTCCAAAAACAACCATTAACCTTTCTTACGAAGCTTATTTAAAGCAGAACTCCTTGCCTAAAATTTTCTCTATTGACTACAAAAGAGACCTTTTTAGAGCACATAAAATTGCCACAGAGCATAGCCTTGAATTTATCTATAAAGGCACAGGAAAAGAATATGAAAACATAGAGCAAGTACTAAAAATCAATCCAACTATAATTGTTCCTGTAAATTTTCCAAAAGCAATGGATGTTAGCGATCCTTATGAAGCTATGAAGGTTAGCACTAATGATTTAACGCATTGGAAGTACGCCTCAAGTAATCTTGCATTACTGGAAAAAAACAATCTTTCTTTTTGCATAACTAGTGATACGCTAAAGTCAAAAGCTTTTTTTAAAAATTTATCTGAAGCGATAAATAAAGGTCTCTCTTACGAAAAAGCATATTATTCACTTACTGAGGAGCCTGCTAAAATACTAGGAATTGATAACATTTGCGGGACTCTTTCCAAAGGCAATTTGGCAAACTTTATAATTACTAACGATACCCTATTTAAGAAAAATACACACATATATGAAAATTGGGTTTTAGGGAAAAGAACAGTTTTAAAAAAAGAACCTAAAAACGACTTAAGAGGAACCTATAACCTTAATATAGAACAACAAATAAGAAAACTGGTTGTATCCGGCAGTCTTGAAAGACCAAAAGCCACAATCTCATACAATATAGTTGCTGATAGTATATCTATAAATGGAGATGTTGTAATAGATAGCGTCTCAAAAAAGATTTTTAAAATAAAAAAAGAAATAAAACAAAGCGTTAACATTCAAAGAAGTGACAATACCATTCAACTGAGTTTTCCTTTAACCAATGATTTCATAATGCTTTCTGGAACAATACATTTTGATAGTGGATCCTGGGATGGTGGTGGACAGAAAAAAGATGGGACCTGGTTTAAATGGTCAGCTATTCGTAATAAAAAACATAGTGAAAAAAAGAAAAACAACACTATAAAAGTAGATACTTCTAATGTTTTTATTTCCAACCAACATGTCGATTATTTGCCTGAAAAATTAATTAACACTAGCAACGTTCACTTTAAAAATGCAACCATTTGGACTGTAGACTCGCTAGGGACTATTGTAGGGGATTTATGGATTAAGGATGGTATTATAAAAGAAGTAGGCAAACAAATTAAAATAACTGACACCAATGAATTAATTATAATTGATGCTTCTGACAAGCATATTTCTCCAGGTATTATAGATGAACATTCTCATATTGCTATTGAAAGAGGTGTAAATGAAGGATCACATGCCGTTACATCTGAAGTTAGAATTGGAGATGTAATTAACCCTGAAGATGTAAACATCTATCGTCAACTTGCAGGAGGAGTAACTTCTGCCCAGTTGTTGCATGGCTCAGCTAATCCAATCGGTGGACAAAGTGCAGTAATTAAACTTAGATGGGGTGCCAATGCTGAAGAAATGAAAATAGCATCTGCTCCAGGATTTATAAAGTTTGCTTTGGGAGAAAATGTAAAACAATCAAATTGGGGTTATAGTTATAGTATAAGGTATCCTCAAACTAGAATGGGTGTTGAGCAATTGTATTACGATGCTTTTATTCGCGCTAAAGAATATGAACTTAATTGGAGCCAATACATGGCTTTAGATAAAAAGAAAAAAACTAAAGCGGTTGCTCCAAAAAAAGACATTCAATTGGACGCTCTAGTTGAAATAATGAATCAAAAAAGATTTATTACTTGTCATTCCTATGTGCAATCAGAAATAAATATGCTTATGCATATGGCAGACTCTATGGGTTTTAACATCAATACATTTACACATATTCTTGAAGGATATAAAGTTGCAGATAAAATGAAAGCTCATGGTGCTGGTGGATCTACTTTTTCTGATTGGTGGGCCTACAAATATGAAGTAAGAGATGCCATTCCTTACAATGCTTGTTTGTTAAGTGAAATGGGTATAGTTACTGCTGTAAATTCTGATGATGCTGAGATGGCAAGACGACTAAATCAAGAAGCAGCAAAAGCGGTGAAGTATGGCGGCTGTAGTCAGGAAGATGCGCTAAAATTAGTAACCATTAACCCTGCTAAGCTTCTACATATTGATGATAGAACTGGAAGTATTCAAAAAAATAAAGATGCAGATGTTGTTCTGTGGTCTGACAACCCACTTTCCATTTACGCTAAAGTTGAACAAACTTATGTCGATGGGAAACTGCTTTTTGATAAAAACCAAAATGAAATACATGAAATGCAACAGAATAAAATTAGGTCAGAAATAATTAGCGAAATGCTTAAGTATAAAGCAAAAGGACAACCTTTAAGTCCTCTAAAAAAGCAAAATAATGTAGTACACAAATGCAACAAAACAATTGAAATTGACAATTAGACTCTACATATTTACTTTTATAATGCTTCTTCACCTTTGCGGTTGGATGCAACAATCCCCTGCTCCAATCCAAAGCAAAAGTATTCTTATTCTTGGAGGAACTGCTCATTTAGGAAATGGAAAAGTTATTAAAGATGCCGCCATTGCATTTGAAAACGGTAAAATAACTTTTGTTAAAAATTTATTGTTACAGAATGTCGATACTTTAAAGTTTGATGTGGTGTTATACACAAAAAACAAACACATATATCCAGGATTTATAGCTACTAACTCTACCCTTGGACTTATGGAGGTTGGTGCCGTTAGAGCAACATTAGATTACAAAGAAGTTGGGAAATACAATCCAAATGCTCGAACCATAACCTCATTTAATACTGATTCCAGAATTATACCAACAGTTAGAACTAACGGAATATTAATTGGTCAAATATCTCCTAGAGGAGGAATTATTTCAGGCACTTCATCCGTTGTACAATTTGACGCATGGAATTGGGAGGATGCCCTAATTAACTTGGATGAAGGATTACACATGAAGTGGCCAAGGTATCGCGTAATTAAGGGTTCTGATAAAAGATATGCTGAAAACTTAGAGCAACTGAATGTCTTTTTCGACAAAGCCAAAGCTTATTCTTTTGCCGAAACTGCTGAAAAAGATTTAAAACTTGAAGCCATAAAGTCAGTTTTTACAGCTGATAAACGAGTATATATTAATGCCAATAACGTGCGTCAACTAAAAGATATTATCACTTTTAAAAAGAAATACAACATACAACGTCTATCAATTGTTGGTGGGAAGCAATCCATATTAATACCTGAGCTTTTAAGAGAAAACAAGATTTCTATTCTTCTTTCTAGAGTGCATTCTCTTCCACAATATAGACAAGATGACATTCACAATACTTATAAAGCAGCAACTATTCTATCAAATGAAAATGTAGAGTTTTGTTTTCAAAACGCAGGAGACATGGAACAAATGCAAACAAGAAACTTACCCTTTTTAGCTGGGACTGCGGTTGCTTACGGGCTTGATTATGAATTAGCTATAAAAGCATTAACTCAAACTCCAGCTAAAATTTTAGGATTAAAAAATTATGGCGAACTTAAGGTTGGATATTCTGCAACACTTTTTATTTCTGAAGGCGATGCTTTAGATATTATTACCAATAAAGTAACGCATGCATTTATTGATGGTAGACAGCTTGATTTGGTTAACGAGCAAGAAAAAAACTATTTGAAATACAAGAAAAAGTATAATCTCAAAAACTAAATTAATTAATACTTTTTTTAGTTATTGTTCCTGATTTTGGATCTATAAAAGTCCACGTTCCTGATTTTACCCCCATATTATATATACCTTCATAAAGTAATTTTCCATTTTCTAAAAAAACTTTAGTTGATCCATGACTTAGGCCATCAACATAAAAACATTCACTTTGAATTTTGCCATTTGTAAAATAAGAAATCCATTTACCTTGCCTTTTGCCATTCTTGGTTTCCCCCTTAATTACAGGTTGGTCGTAAAGTTCTAGTTCTGGAATTTCATCAACTAATTCTATCTTTTTTTCTTGGCAAGAGTTAATTATTAAAAAAAAAAAGAAGTAAGAAATTTATTTGGCATAAAAATTGAAATACTTTGATCATGAAAAAATTATTTGGAATATTATGTTTGATTATTGTATCAAGCTTTCTTTCTAGCAATACCTTTTACAAAAATAAAGAAAACTCATTAACGAGAGAAGTTAAAAACAAAGCTTTTACCTATGGTGAAAAGTTACAATACAAAATTTCCTACGGATTAATTGATGCTGGATATGCACAACTTGAAGTTAAAAAAAGCAAAATAAAAATTCAAAATAAAAATGTCTACCATATAATTGGATTAGGAACAAGTTCTAAAACCTTTGATTGGTTTTTTAAAATACGTGATTGTTACGAAAGCTTTGTAGATTCTTCTGAGTTAGTTCCTTTGCTTTTTAAAAGGAACGTAAATGAAGGTGGGTATAAGATTTATCAAAATTATGAATTTGACCATCAAAAAAGGACAGTAACAACTGAAAAAGGAGAAATTCAAACCAAAAAACACATACAAGACATGCTTTCTTGTTTCTATTATGCTAGGACTTTAAGTTTAAATAAGCTAAAAAAAGGAGACATTCTAACCTTTAATGCTTTTGTTGACGGAGAGACTTATCCACTAAAAGTTAAGTTTTTAGGAAAAGATGTTGTAAAAATAAAAGCTGGAAAATTTAAAGCACTTAAATTTTGCCCAATTGTTCAAACAGGAAGAATTTTTAAATCCGAAGAGAGCTTATCTGTTTGGATATCAGATGATTATAACAAAACACCGCTTTTAATAAAGGCCAAGATTTTATTTGGTTCTTTAAGAATGGAAATGATAAAAATGGAAGGAGAATTAAACCCCTCAGGTGTTATTCGGTAGTTTTCCTGTTGTGATTGTTAATAACTAAAAACGGTTTATCTGAGGTAATTGTCTTTTTCATACAATTATTTTAATATATTCACAATAGTATTAATCAATTAAAATTTTATAAAAATGGGGTATTCACATACTAACAGTAAAGGAAAAACTTACTTTTTACATTCTAAAGATGTTGAATTAAAAGGTGGTAGAAATCAAACAATATATTATTTTGCTAAAGATCAAAGACCTGAAGCTTGTGATCTTCCAGCAGGAAAACAAGTAGTTGAAAGTCCAAAAACTGGTCTTCCTTTTGTTAAAGGGAAATAAGCTATTATTAGTTTAATTTTTAACTAAAAAAATTAAAACCGATTGTGTGATTGAACATAATCGGTTTTTTTTGTGCCTATCTTTTTAACTACATTTATATTTTTATAAAGTAATGGTTGTTGTTTTAAACGGTGTATTATTTGGCTTCCTCCTTAGCTTTCTTCTAGGGCCTGCCTTTTTTATGTTAATTGAAACTAGCATTAGTAAAGGTTTTAGAACTGCTTTTTTCTTTGATATAGGCATTTTATTTAG
>JAQWRG010000085.1 GCA_029243855.1 Flavobacteriales bacterium
TTAAATAAAAAATCATCAGCATTTAATGAGTCAAAATAAAATCTACTTTTTCTTGAGACAGAAGATTCTAAGCAAACAGCCTTATTCTTTCTATTGGACAGAGAATCCATTTGATTTAAAAAATTAAAGGATTGGTTAAAATATATTTTATGCATCTTTTCTAAAGAATATGCATTCATTAAGTTGACATCTAATAATTTTCTATTTGCTGAAATTGCATCTACTGCACTAAATAACGAGTCATTTACAATTCCACCATTTTGTTGATTGTAAAGTTTATGTTGTTTAAACCCTAGTACTCCACTGTACTTATTATTAGCTGATTTTGTGCTAAAATTTGATTGAAAATAGCTATGATTAGTTGCTTGATTCTCAAAGTACCCATCAAAAGATCTTTTTAAATACGAAACTGCGTAATTAGATTTATTACTGATGTTTTGGGTATGAAAAATAGATAAATTCTGTTCCTGTTCATTTCCTGTAATATAAGTAGCTTCTACAATAGGCGTATCGGTAACGTATTTTGGTAAAGTAGGTTGTTCATTAAAGAAAAATGGCGTTAATACTGTTTTGTTTTCATAATAATTAAAAAACAAAGATCTAGATACACTACCAGGTCCTCCAGTTAATAATTCAAATTGATTTGAATCAACAAAATATTCGAATGGATTCCAGATAGGTTGATCTGTGTTAGTTGTTATCGTTAAACTAGTTGTATCCGAATCTTTATGTTGTAGAAGATTTTGATGATGCCCTAAAATATATAAAGACTCAGTGCTATCAACAACAGAAACGCTATCTACTTGACCATTACAAAAAACAACAACCAATAACCCTATTATAAGATTATATATTTTCATTGAGAGTGAAAGTAAAAAAAAAGGCCATTACCAAAAAATGATAATGACCTTATTAGTATTAAATGAACAAATTGTTAAGCCTGAGTGGCTGGACCTCCAAAGTTTAATGGAATAGCCGCCATTTGGTCAGCTTCTTTAATTGTTCCATTATTAGATTCATACTTAGAAATATTATCAGCTAATGCTCTTTGTAATTTCTTAGCATGTTCAGGACTCATTACGATTCTAGACTTTACCTTTCCTTTAGGAACACCAGGCATTATTCTTATGAAATCTAAAATAAACTCTGAAGAAGAATGGGTAATAATAGCCAAATTAGCATATACACCTTCAGCTATCTCTTCAGACAGTTCAATGTTTAATCCTTGTGGCTTTTCTTTTTCTTCACTCATTTGAAACAACTAAATTATTCTTCGTTAACAACTTCAAAAGACTCTTCTGAACTTTCAAGCATGTTGTTTAAATCTTCTTTAGAACCTACAATCATTGTATCGTACTTTCTCATTCCTGTTCCTGCAGGAATTTTATGACCAACAATTACATTTTCTTTAAGACCTAACATATGATCAACCTTACCGCTTACCGCTGCTTGATTCAAGACTTTTGTTGTTTCTTGGAATGAAGCTGCAGAAATAAAGCTATCGGTATGTAACGATGCTTTAGTAATTCCTTGAAGTAATGGTTGTGCTGTTGCTGTTAATGCATCTCTTGCAATAACAGGTTTTGCATTATTTCTTTTAAGTGCAGAGTTTTCATCTCTTAACTTTCTTACTGAAACAATTTGACCAGCTTGAAGAACTGTTGAATCTCCAGGTTCAGTAACAACTTTCTTTCCGAAAATTTTGTCGTTTTCAAGAATAAATTCCCACTTGTTAACTGCATTCTTTTCTAAGAATTTAGTATCACCTGCTTCATTAATTTCAACTTTTCTCATCATTTGTCTAACAATAACTTCGAAATGCTTGTCGTTAATTTTAACACCTTGTAATCTATAAACTTCTTGAATTTCATTAACAATATATTCCTGAACAGCTGTTGGGCCTTTAATTGATAAAATATCAGAAGGTGTAATAGCTCCATCAGATAATGTCTGACCAGCTTTTACAAAATCATTTTCTTGAACAAGAATATGTCTTGACAATGGAACCAAATATTTTTTGATTTCACCAGTTCTTGCTTCAATAATAACTTCTCGATTACCTCTTTTAATTTTACCATAAGAAGCAACACCATCAATCTCAGAAACTACAGCTGGATTTGAAGGATTTCTTGCTTCAAACATTTCTGTCACCCTTGGAAGACCACCTGTAATATCACCAGATTTACCAGATTTTCTAGGAATCTTTACCATTACATCACCTGCTTTAATAGCATCACCATCTTTAACAATAATGTGTGCATCAACTGGTAAATTGTATGATTTTAATTCCTCTCCATCTTTAGAGTTAACAGAAATAGTTGGAATCATTTTCTTATCCCTATTTTCTTTAATTACAATTTCTGTAAATCCTGTTTGCTCATCAACTTCTTCTCTATATGTATATCCTTCTACAAGGTTATTAAACCCTAATGAACCTTCATATTCTGAAATAATAACTGCATTATAGGGATCCCATTTACAAATAACATCACCCTTTTTAAGTTTATCTTTATCATTAACTAAGAATAAAGATCCATAAGGAATATTAGCCGTCATTATTGGATTTCCTGTAGCCTTATCAATTATTTTTGCTTCGCCAGTACGACCAATTACTATTTTTTCTAAAGATCCTTCATTGTTAGTTCTTTCAACGGTTCTTAAACCTTCTATTTCTAAAACACCATCATTTTTAGCAACTAATTCTGCTTGATCAGCAATGTTCGATGCAGTTCCACCTACGTGGAATGTTCTAAGAGTCAACTGAGTACCTGGTTCTCCAATAGATTGGGCAGCAATTACACCAACGGCTTCACCTTTTTGAACCATTTTACCAGTAGCAAGGTTTCTACCGTAACATTTAGTACAAACTCCTCTTGTCAATTCACATGTTAAAACAGATCTGATTTCTACATCCTCAATACCTGCCTCATCAATTGCAACTGCAATGTCTTCATTAATCTCATTGCCTTCAGCAACAATAACTTCGCCTGTTTCAGGATGTTCAACATCAAATAGAGCTACTCTTCCAAGAATTCTATCGTATAAATTCTCAACAATATCATCACTCTTTTTAAGAGCTGAAACTGTTAAACCTCTTAATGTTCCACAATCTTCTTCATTTATAACAACATCTTGAGCAACATCAACCAATCTTCTTGTTAAATAACCAGCATCGGCAGTTTTTAGGGCGGTATCCGCTAAACCTTTTCTTGCTCCGTGAGTAGATATAAAATATTCAAGAATTGATAAACCTTCTTTAAAGTTAGATAAAATTGGATTTTCAATAATATCTTGACCTCCAGAAGCTCCAGATTTTTGAGGTTTTGCCATAAGACCCCTCATTCCTGAAAGCTGTCTAATTTGCTCCTTAGAACCCCTTGCGCCAGAATCCATCATCATGTAAACTGAATTAAAACCTTGTTGGTCTGCCTTCAATTTTTCCATTAACGTATGTGTTAATCTAGAGTTTGTATGTGTCCAAATATCAATAATTTGATTGTATCTCTCATTATTAGTGATAAGACCCATATTATAGTTTAATAAAACTTCCGCTACTTGTTCTCTAGCTTTAGTAATTAAAATGTCTTTTTCCGGTGGAACCACTACATCTCCAAGGTTGAATGATAATCCTCCTTTAAAAGCCATGTAATAACCTAAATCTTTGATGTCATCTAAGAATTTAGCAGTTTTTGGGACACCAGCAATTTTAATTATTGTAGTTATAATGTCTCTTAAGTTCTTTTTAGTTAACAATTGGTTGACATAGCCAACTTCTTTAGGAACTAACTCATTAAAAAGCACTCTTCCTGTTGTTGTTTCAATTAATTCTTTAACATGTTCTCCATTAACTACATTGTCAACTTTAACCTTTATAGAAGCGTGAAGATCAAGTCTTTTCTCATTGAAAGCAATTTTAACTTCTTCGGGAGAATAAAAACTCATTCCTTCGCCTTTTACAACATCGTCTTTAGTATTCTTCTTAATTTTTGTAATGTAATACAGACCAAGAACCATATCCTGAGAAGGAACAGTAATTGGCGCACCATTAGCAGGGTTAAGAATGTTATGAGAAGCCAACATTAAAAGCTGCGCTTCAAGAATAGCAGCGTTTCCTAATGGAAGATGAACTGCCATCTGATCACCATCAAAATCTGCATTAAATGCAGTACAAACTAGAGGGTGCAATTGAATTGCTTTTCCTTCGATAAGTTTTGGCTGAAATGCTTGAATACCTAACCTGTGAAGAGTTGGGGCTCTATTCAGCATAACAGGATGTCCTTTTAAAACATTTTCAAGAATATCCCAAACAACTGGTTCTTTCTTATCAACTATTTTTTTAGCAGATTTAACTGTTTTAACAATACCTCTTTCAATCATTTTTCTAATGATGAAAGGCTTGAATAATTCTGCTGCCATATTTTTTGGCAAACCGCATTCATGCAATTTAAGCGTTGGTCCAACAACAATTACCGAACGAGCTGAATAATCAACACGCTTTCCAAGTAAATTTTGACGGAACCTACCTTGCTTCCCTTTTAAACTGTCAGATAAAGACTTAAGTGGTCTATTTTTATCCGTTTTAACAGCAGAAGATTTTCTGGAATTATCAAACAAAGAATCAACAGATTCTTGAAGCATTCTTTTCTCATTTCTAAGAATTACTTCAGGAGCTTTAATTTCTATAAGTCTTTTAAGTCTGTTATTTCTAATAATAACCCTTCTGTATAAATCATTTAAATCAGAAGTAGCAAATCTACCACCATCTAATGGAACTAAAGGTCTTAAATCAGGAGGAATAACTGGAACAACTTTTACAATCATC
>JAQWRG010000108.1 GCA_029243855.1 Flavobacteriales bacterium
TGCCCTATTGCTGTAGTACAACGACACATCAATTGAATCTGTTGACAGCTCTATTGCCTTTGTAAATTCAGCTATTGATTCATCGTACTTTTCTTGATCGCTGTATATTAAGGCTATGTTGTTTATTGCCCTTGTGTAGGCAGAATCAATTTCTAATGCCCTAAAATTATCTTTTAAAGCCATTTTTTGGTCGTTTTTGTAGTCATCGTACAAATCTGCTCTTTCACATAAAATGTAGGGGTTGTTGGGATTTAAATCAAGAGATTTACTGTAATCTAATAATACTTGGGAGTATTCTCCTACATTTTCAAAAAACCAAGCTCTATAATTATAATTTGTGTAATTATCGGGTGATAATTCTATAGCTTTACTGTAATCAGCATAAGCAAGTTCGTAGTTTTCTTGATCTTCATAAATAAGTGCTCTATTTCTAAAATACAATGGGTCGGGCACATTTTTGATTGCTAATGAAAGTTCTTTTAATGCTAAATCGTAATTACCTTGATCAAAATAGATTTCTGCTTTGTTATTGTTGACTCTTGCATTAAACGGGTCAACTTCTAACGCGTTATCGTAATCCTTAAAAGCCAGTTTCGCATTATTTATATCGTAATAAAAGTCGCCTCTATTGCAATAAGCATCGGGGTCATTTGGTAAAAGTTCAATTACTTTACTGTAATCTTCTAATGCTTTATCAACTTCTCCAATTACTGCATAAAAGTCAGCTCTATAATCATAATTTTCGTAATTGCCTGGATCTACCAAAACAGCTTTTGTATAAAAATCATTTGCCAATTTGTAGTTACCTTGTTCAAAATAAATATCGGCTATGTATGAATAGGGTTCCCAGTGGTTAGAATCTAATTCAATTGATTTATTTAAATCCGATAAGGTTTTTTGGTCACTTTCTGCAATTGTATGATAATGTACTGCCCTATGGTAATATGGTTCCCAATTATTTGGATAGAGTTCAATGGCTAAATTGAAATCTTCTAATGCTTTATCGTATTTTTCTAATTCAGAATAGATATTTCCTTTATTAACCAATGCCTCTAAATTTTTAGCATCAACTTCTAAAATTGAACTGGCAATTTCAAGTGCTGGTAAATAGCTGCCATTATCAAATAAGGAGTCTAACAAGGCAAATTCTTTTTTAAAAGTTCGCTTAACCAAGTAAAAAGTTTGACCTGTTAACTGAGTAGATTCTTCAGTCATTTGTTCTCCATTTGTTATTTCATCTACCTCGGCTCTTACATTCCTAAAAACTTGATCAAGGTTAACTCCTTCTTTTAGCATATTTTTACTAAGCACTTGACAATAAATACTGTTATCTCCATTACCATCTGGTGCAGTTTTTCCAGCAGTTGTAGAAAAAGCAATTAACGAGCCTTTTGTTGCTTGCATTTTTGCTAAACCACTTCCTGCTTCAATTGACCTTGTAGCATCCCAATTTTTTTCAAATGGATTGTTTCTACACGCATCTAATATCAACACATTCACTTGATCGGTCATCTTAGTTAAATATTTTATTATTCTTTGCACACTTACTGCGTAGTCAATAACATCATCATGAGATTTAAAAACTTCTTTTGTCGGCAACAAGTAATTGACGTTGTTTACTTGTACACCATGGCCAGCATAATACACAAAGGCAACGTTGTAGGCAGATCGTTTTTCACCAAATTCTTTGATCTTATTGATAAAAGATCTTTGGTCAACAATATTTGTATCAAGAATAACATCAAAATCCAATGATTCTAATGTTTTTGCCATTAATAGCGCATCATTAACTGGGTTTTTTAATGCTCCCTTCTCATAGTTTGCATTACCGATCACTAAAGCAAGTCGCTTTTCATCTTGAGATTTAACAACTAAAACTGAAATTGATAAAAAAAGTATAAATAAATGTTTCATTTTTATTAATTAAATTCAAATATATTTCATTTATGTCAGAAAAACTTAGATACAAGAAATAGTAAAAAATTAAACTAATTTTGTAACAACTAATAATTAAGCTAATGAAAAAGTTTTTGTTGTATTTCATACTGTTGGTTTTAAGCACAAATGCATTTGCTGTTGAAGCCGAATCAAATGTCAGAAACACACATGTTATAATTGTTGGAGTTTCAGAATACCCCAACTTAGAGCAAAACAAACAGCTAAAGTATGCCGATGATGATGCTGATATGATTTATGATTTTTGGATTAACAATGGTATTCCTAAACAAAACATATCAAAACTAGTAAATGGTGATGCAAATTCAACTTCATTAAACAATGCTCTTCAAAATAAACTTTTAATAGAATCAAAAGCTGGTGATATTGTCATTATATATTTTGCTGGTCATGGAGATGTAGATGAAATAGCTAGAAAGGGCTACCTACTTTTAAATAAAGTAGAACAGCAAAGCAAAAGACCTTATTGTATCAATGAAGCCATTTCCTACGAAACCATTGAAAACCTCATATCAATTAGCACAAAAAAAGGCGTTAATACCATGGTTATTGTTGATGCTTGCAGATCTGGATCTATAGTTTCAAGCCAACAAAATTTAAATCGTGCAATGAACAATTTAAATGATGCTCCTATTGGCAATTCAGCAAAGTTGCTTTCATGCGGTCCAAACGAAGAATCTCAAGAACACAGTCAATGGGGTGATAAAAAATATGAAGGTCACGGAGTTTTTACCTATTATTTAGTCAACGGTCTAAAGGGTTTAGCCGATAAGCAAAATGATGGCATAATAGACTTTAGAGATATAAAATCATACATTGAAAATCAGGTTTATGAGGCTACTAATGGCACACAAACACCTATGGCCTATTCCTATGATCAAAAGATGAGTTTAGCGCTAATAAGCGAAGAGCAAAAAAAAGAAGCACAAATAGAAATATCAAATAAAAAACAAAGCAACGGTACTACTATAACAACAAGAGGGTTAGCTGAAGATTACAATCATTTACCTGAAAACGCTGTTAAACTTTTTAACATTTATGATGAGCTAATCAGTAATGAAGATTTTTTTAGTGAAAGTGTTGTATACGATAAGAAAAACAACAATCAACTTAAAAACATTTTACTCATAACCCTATCTGTTTTAACACTTCTATATGTTATCTTTTATTTAAAAAAATTAAAAAACAAAAATCTAATATTAGTCGCCATAATACTTATTATGGGTTCTTACTTAAGTGTTTCTTTTATACCATCATTAAACAAATCAAACATTGATTTATACTTGAGTTGGGTTGAAAAAAACAAAGACAATATAAACGCAATTCAAATGCATAGTGAACTCATTGAAATAAATGAATTAGAAGAAAATAAACATAAAATTTCAGGTAAATTACTGATTGAATTAAATAAAAATATCAATACAGTATTGTATCCACTAGTAAGCGGAAATATTGATGAAATAAATAAAGACAAAATTGAATTTGCAATAAAATGCGCTAAAGAAGTCATTACTATTTATAAAAACTCTTATTACAGTTCACACACAATAGGTAACGAATCAAATTCAAAAGATCTTTTCTTAGAAAAATACATAGCCAATAAAATTACTCTAGAAACCTATGAGTTTATCATCAACGATGATTCAACAAAATATAAGGAAGGACTAAGTAAAATACAAGAACTAAAAAATATAGATTCTTCAAGTGCCTATGTATATAATGTTGCTGGAATCTTTTACGAAAAAATGAATGATTTAGATAATGCTAAAAAAAACACTTCTATAGCTGAGCAAAAAGCACCTTTTTGGACAGAGCCTATTGTAAATCATGGAAAAATATATGTAAAAGAAAACCAATTAGATTCTGCAGAAATGAAATTTATAAAAGCATTAAAAATTAATGCTGAACAAGCTTATGCAAAACAAGAAATAGAAAAAATAAATCCTGATTACGAAAACATATTATACCCAAATGAATCAGAAGCAGATTTACTAAAAGAAATAACCAACAAGCAACCTAAAAAAGATCAAATTAAAATGGTGAAAGAAGGGTGTTTAAGTGGCAATTGCTACAGTGGAGTTGGACACTATGTTTGGAGCGATAACAGCAGCTACCAAGGTGAATTTCATAACCGAATGCCTCACGGAAAGGGTAAGCATACCGACAGATATGGCAACGTGATTGAAGGTGAGTTTAAAAAAGGTTTAGTAAATGGGTATGCAACTAAAACTTATACAAGTGGGAAAACAGTTGGAGGGACTTGGGAAAATAGTCAATTGATTGATGAAAAAATTATAAAAAATTAGCTTCTTAAACCTATTCTATTTTGAGAGTGTATTAGGGCTTTTGATGTTTAAATAATCATTGTTTACAGTATGAATAGAGCCGTTTGTTAAATAAGCCAACAAGATGTAATCTTTATGTATTTCAATTGAATCGTTATCTACTCCGCATAAAATAACATGAACAGGGTGCATTATTTCCTCAAACAATTCTTTATCTCTTACTGAACTATTGTTGTCGGCAATTAATACTACATCTTCAAATCCCGAAGTTTGATTGATAGATGTAAGAATGGCTTCTGCATCATTTTCAGGTTCATCAGCATTACCATAACCTAAAATAGTTGTAATTCTAATGGTGTTTATGAAGTCTTGAACGTTATTGATTTCATCAACCAAATGGACACCCCCAACCTCTCCTATTTTCTTATCTTTTTGCGCCATTCCATCTCCATCGTTAAAAAACGAAAATTGTTTGATTTTATTTTTCTTTAATTTGAGCAACCAACCCAATACTGTTTCTGCACCGTATGGTTCCATACTGCCTGTGCAGTCGGTTATGAGTAACATGTTATTCCAGTTGTTGACGTTTCTTTTTAGGATGTTTTCTAATTTAGATTTTTCTTTCATTTTAGCATAGTGCCTATCTCTACACCTGTTCAATACATTACAATAATTTTCCTCATCGCTTTCGGTTGACAAATCTTGGTAATTGACAACAATTCCATGTAGTTTTCTATTGGCCATAACGGAAGACTGATCACCCTTTTGTAAGTAGATGTTCCATTTTAT